>JAYUKX010000016.1:0-71727 GCA_043764095.1 Chitinophagales bacterium | reverse complement strand
TGACGTTGAATTGTGGATCACTACTTCCGAAGGTGGGTTGTTGCACAGCGATCTTAAAGGTATTGTCCAATTGATAAAGCCTCCCACCAAAGCCAAACAAGTGTTACGCGACCGCGAGGGACTACTGTGGCTTTTGGGTGAAAACGGAACGGTATTTTCGGCTAATTTGAGTGTATTGCACGAAGCAACCAGTTTTAGTAGCGTACAAGCCATTTGCACAGAGCAATCAGGCAGGGTGTGGGCTGGCAACCAAACAGGGCTTTTTGTCCAAAAATCAAATCAATGGGTTCAAATTGGGCAAAAAAACAGCAATATCATCGCTCTACTCCGTACGCCCGAAAATCAAATATGGGCAGGCACTTTTGGTGAAGGCATTAGTGTGTATGACACAGCAGGCAAAAGAATAAAACGGATGACGATCTCGGATGGTCTGCCTAATGGTAGTATCTTGAGCATGGAAGTTGTGGGTGATCTTGTGTGGGTGGCCACCTTGGGCGGTATTGTTGTGGTGCATCGAAATACCTTCCAAGTGATTGATTTTGAGTCCATAAGCGACCATGCTGAGGCGGCTAAATACTATGTTTATAAAATTTTCTGCGATTCCAAAGGGCGGGTTTGGTGCTGTACCGATGGGCACGGGCTGGGTGTTTGGGAACATGGAAAATGGCGGAATTGGACCGAGTCAGGCGGGGTTTCCTTAAAAACGATTTATTCCGTTGTGGAAGACCACGATGGCCGTATTTGGTTCAGCGGAGACCAAACGAGCCTTTGGCGTTTCGATGGCGTACAGTTAAAACAATATACGCTCAAAGACCATTTGCACAGCACGCAAATCAATAGTTTGGCGATCACAGGCCATGGGCAATTGGTGATGGGTTACAGCAATGGTATTGATGTGTTGACACCCGAAACAGGGCATATTTCTTTTTTGGGCGAAAATGCAGGCGTTGCTATTTCAGATATTAGCCTCAATGCAGCCTGCACAGATCCGTTGGGTAACGTATGGTTGGGAACGGCCTCGGGCGTGAGTAGGGTGGCGGGTTATGTACAAACTTTTGAAATTGACCCCTCTACTTTGATAAAAACAGTAGTGAATGTGGCTCAAAATATTGATTTCGAGCATGATCATACTTTTGCTTATGATAAAAATCATCTTATTTTTGAATACGCAGGTATTTGGTTGACTAACCCCACTTTGGTGTATTATCGGTACAAATTAGATGGTTTTGATCCAGATTGGACGATCTCCAAAGACCGGATGGCCTCTTACCCCAATTTGCCGCCGGGGCAGTATTGTTTTAGGGTTCAAAGTAGCGAACATGGTTATTTCGAGCAGACCGCGGAAGCAACCTATACCTTTACGATTCGGAAACCTTTTTGGGCCGAATGGTGGTTTGTACTCGCCATTATGGCTATATTGGGGACGTTGATTCGGTGGTATATCAAAGTGCGGGAGCAGCGGCTCAAGGTGGTGCAAGAAATGGAAAATGAAAAAATAGCGGCACAATTGGATGTATTGAAAACGCAAATTAGCCCTCATTTTCTTTTTAATAGTTTCAATACACTCATCACAATTATAGAAGAAAGCCCCGAAATGGCCGTGGATTATGTTCAGCACCTCGCCGATTTTTACCGAAGCATTATGGTGCATCGGGAAAAGAATTTTATTCCGTTATCCGAAGATTTGGACATTGCCCGTAATTTTGGTTTTCTCTTAAAAAAACGATTTGAAGATGCCCTTCAGATCCATATTGATGTGCCAGAACCTATTGGGCGAGTGATGCCGCTTACGCTGCAAATGTTGTTGGAAAATGCCGTTAAACACAATGTTATTTCCAAAAAACAACCCCTCAAAATTGATATTTATTTGGAAAATAACGACACTATTGTTGTCAAAAATAATAAAAATTTAAAAATAAAACCAGAGCCAGGTACGCGATTTGGCTTGCAAAACCTTGCCCAACGCTACGAAGTACTTACGGGTAAAAAAGTAGTAGTGGAACAAAGTAATGGGAGTTTTATAGTGAAAATTCCACTGGATTAATTCGATTTATTCGCAAAAAAAAGAGCAACATGAAAGTACTGCTGATTGAAGATGAGGATGCCGCTGTGCGTCGTTTAGAAAAAATATTAAAAGAAGCCGATGCGGCCATCGAAATTGTCAAAAGTCTGGATAGTGTAGAAGCGTCCATTGATTGGCTGCGCAATAACCCTGCGCCGGATCTTATTTTTATGGATATTCAACTGGCCGATGGTTCCAGTTTTGAAATATTTGAGCATTGTACCGTCAAATGCCCTGTGGTTTTTACTACGGCATACGACGAATACGCCCTTAAAGCATTTAAAGTAAATGCCATTGATTACCTGATGAAACCCATTAAACCAGCCGAGGTGGCGGCGGCCATAGAGAAATATCGTAGCCTGCATAAAGTGGCATTGCCCGATTATCAGGTATTATTGGACAAGTTACAACAGCCACAAACCCCTTTGTTGCGGCGAATTTTGGTCAAATTGGGGCAAAGTATTCGCCTTATTGACATGGACGATATAGCCTATTTTTATACCCGTGACAAAATTTCTTTTTTGGTCACCAAAAACACCCATAAACGCTTTCCCATTGATTATCCGTTGGACAAATTAGAAGGAATGCTCAACCAATCCGTGTTTTACAGGATCAATCGGCAATTTATTATCCATATTTCGGCCATCAAGGAAATGCACCCATATTCTAAATCTCGGATTAAAATTGATTTGGATCCTCCTTCAGAAATAGAAACGATTGTGAGTACCGAGCGGGCTTCGGATTTTAAACAATGGCTGACTGGGGGTAAATAGGATTGATGTGAACCTACTGTGCGTGTTAAGATTTACGCCATCAGTCGAAAAAAACAAACATTGACCAAAACTGTTGGATATTTGCATTTTCAGGGATAAAACACGCCTGAAATATCAAATTACACCACTCAATATGTTATCCTTTCTAAAGCCGCTTGCCGCATTTTGTACCCTTACAATCCTTTCTACTACTACCTTTTTTGCACAAACAGCCCAAACAGTCACCGCCGAAGAGGGTATGCAGATTCGTAGAGCCACCAGCACTGTCGAATTAGATGGGGTAATCGACGAAGATTTTTGGGCAACCGCAGATATTGCTACCGATTTTACGGTCAATTTCCCGGTGGACACTGGTATCTCCAATGCACGGACAGAAATCCGAATGGCGTACGACCAAAAATACCTCTATGTATCCGCAGTTTGTTACCAAAAACAAGAAGAATACACCATCCAAAGCCTGCGCCGCGATTTTGGACCCGGCACTAGCGATGCACTCAACGTACTCATAGGCCCATTCAAAGATGGTCTTAATGGGTTTCTTTTTAGCGTAAATCCCTACAATGTACAACGCGAAGCCTTGATTGACAATGGAGGCAACCTGTCTTACGAATGGGATAATGTATGGAAATCTGCCGTAAAAAACGAGCCCGACAAATGGACGGTAGAAATGGCCATTCCTTTCAAAACCCTCCGTTATAAAGTAGCCCAAGGCACCAATAGTTGGGATTTTAACTTTCTTCGTACACGCCTAAAGCCTTGGGAAGTAAGTACCTGGAGACGCGTACCGCAACAATACCCTCCCAATAACCTCGCGTTTTGCGGTACTGTTACTTGGACCGATAATCCGCCTAATAATGGCGTGGGAGTTTCTATTATTCCTTATGTTTCTGGACGTTATAGCCGCACCAATATCCGTAACGACGAATTAAAAATCACCGACCGAACCAATAAATTTGGTGGCGGCGTAGGTGGCGATATTAAAATAGGCGTAACCCCTTCGCTCAACCTAGACTTGACGATCAATCCGGATTTTTCGCAAGTGGAAGTAGATCGGCAAGTGACCAATGTGAGTCGTTTTCAGTTGTTTTTTCCCGAAAGAAGACAGTTTTTTCTCGAAAACCGCGACCTGTTTTCCATGTTTGGTTTCCCGAATACGCGACCGTTTTTTTCCCGGCAAATTGGGCTTGCGGATACGTCATTAGATCGGTCACAAACTTATGCCCCAGTCCCTATTTTGTTTGGTGCGCGACTGAGTGGTAAACTCAATGACAAATGGCGGATTGGTTTGCTCAATATGCAAACCCGCCGATTGGATATTTCGGCCAATAATGTGATTCCTGCTGCTAATTTTACGGTAGCCACTGCGCAACGAAAATTATTTAAACGATCGGCTTTGAGTGCCATTTTAGCCGATAAAACCCAGTTTTTAAAACAATTGGATGTCGCCCAACAGGAGCGTTACGAGCCGTGGAACCGCGTAGGTGGGCTGGAGTTCAATTTCTTTTCCGAAGATAACCGTTGGGAGGCAGAATCATTTTACCACCGTTCATTTTCGCCCGATCCCGATAAACGAGGCGCATCTATGGCGCAATTTATTGGTTATGATGTGCGCAAATACGCGATCCGGGCAGGTTTTCAACGCTCTGATACAAGTTATACCGCCGATATTGGTTTTGTTCCGCGTCCGGGCGTGCAAGGTATTTTTACGGGTTTTGATTACCGTTGGTATCCTGCACAACCAGTATTTAATACGGTTAGCCTGAGTTATAATGGCGATATCACTACCGACCTGCATTCCAAGGTTACGGACTCGGATTTGAACTTGGGTCTCAATATTGGATTAAAAGATCAAAGTTCCTTTGGAGTAGGCGCATATACTGTTTTTACCAAATTATTTGAGCCATTTGACCCTTCCAATACCGATAAAACACCCTTACCTATTGGCAATTACAGGTACAATGGTGTATTCGGCAATTACTACAGCAGCACATCCTATAATCTTCAAGGAACTATTGATATAGGCATTGGACAATTTTTCAATGGTTTTGGCATATCGGCCAATGGCAATATAAAATATCGTTTACAGCCTTATGGAATTATTGGAGTGAGTTATAGTTATAACCATTTCAATTTGCCTAAGCCGTATGCCCAAGCCGACCTATTCTTACTTGGCCCATCGCTTGAATTTGCTATAAATCGCAGTCTGTTTGCCAGTGCTTTTTTTCAATATAATACCCAAGCCAATAATTTCAACATAAATGCGAGGATTCAATGGCGTTTTGCCCCAGTTTCAGATTTGTTTTTGGTTTATACTGATAATTCTTATGCAAATCGCATTGAGGCAACCCCAGTGCGATTTTTAGCACCAAAGAATAAAGCCTTGGTACTCAAAGTAGTCTATTGGCTCAATGTATAAGGATTTCATTAAAAAACGTTAAATTTAATTTCAGAACAATATTCTGATAACAATGTCGGTTTTTAGTTGAAATTTTTTTCACACTATAACCTCGCCTATGGACGAAACACATACACTCGATGCACTTGTGCAATTTCTTTATCACGATATGCCTGCTGAAGATGCCTACCTAACCGCAAAAGTATTGGAGAGCAATACGGAAATGCGCGCTACGTACGTCGAAATGCTGGCTTCAAAAGTATTATTGCCCAAAGTAATGTTCACGCCTTCTAACAATGTAGTGAACAGAATTTTACAATACAGCGCCACAACATTGGATAATTGTACTCCAATGTCATCGCTGATCTACTAGAAATTAAATCCCACAACCTACTAACAATTGCTCCACCGCATATGAGCCATACCTGTAAAAAGGATGGCTCATGTTTTTTTTGTGCCAAACAAAAGAATGCAATAAGAAACGATAAAACAATTCTCCTAAAAGGACAATTTATTATTTTACCATTACTTTGTAGCAAAGGAATGAGATTTAAATAAAAGTACAACCCCCAACCCCTTCATGCCTTGATAGTGACAAAATCATCTCCCCAAATCTGTACCTTTATTTAAATTTCATTCCTAAAATGGTTTACATTTGAAAAAACAGATTACTTTTGACGCTTCATTTTTCACCATTTCATCATCGATTAGTAACATGAACCACACACTTAGAAGATCATCCTCTTTATTATTTTGCTTATTATTGCTCCTTTGCTACGCTTGTGGGCCGACCGAAAAAGCCGCAGAAAAAGCACGCACCAACAAACTGAATGTGCGTCTTGAAGCAGCAGTTGATAAAGTAAATCCATTGCTCAAAGGCCCCGCCTATGCTCGTTATGTGGCCAACAATGTATTCCAAACACTCGGTGCATTTGAGCCACAAACCATTGAATTGGAGCCGCTTATTATCAAATCTATCCCAGCACCTTATACCGTTAAAGACGGCAAATACAAAGGTATGCAAGCTTACGATTTTGAAATAAGAGAAGAAGCAAAATGGGACAACGGTACTCCGATTACCGCTGCTGATGTCAATTTCTCTTACAAAACAGTACTGAATCCATTGATCGTTAATCCTTTTTCCAGTTATCTCGAACAACTCAAGGGTATGACGATTGATCCATCCAACCCTAAAAAATTTACGGTATATCAAAAAGAGTATTACTTCTTAGCCATAGAGGCATTGTGCCAAATGGCGATTTTTCCAAAATATAATTATGACCCACAGGGTTTGTTGGATAATGTTAGCCTAGAAGACCTCGCCGATCCTAAAAAACGCGACCTTTTGGGCAAACAAGATAAAGGCTTACAGGAACACGCCATTTTTTTCCAACAAGCAGCACTCAACTCCGATAAATCGACCATTGTGGGTAGTGGCCCTTACCGCGTCGATTTTATCGACCCCGCGCAAGGTGTTATTTTGGTACGCAAAAAAGATTGGTGGGGCAATGGATTGAGGGCAGCCATTCCTTTTATAGCGGCTTATCCCGACACCATTCATTACAAATTGGTGTTGGCCGAAGACGCAGCCATCAATATGCTCCGCTCTGGCGAGTTGGATATTGCTACTAATATTACACCAGCCAATTTTAAAAAATTAGAAAAAGAACCAGAAATGGCCGCCAATTATGATTTTAACCTACAATGGGCCGCTATTTATAATCGAATAATGATCAATAATGCCGATCCCATTTTGTCGGACAAACGCGTACGCCAAGCCATTGCGAATGCCGTTAATTATAGCGAAATGCTCAATGATATTCAAATGGGTATGGCGCAACAGACCATCGGGCCTATTTTTCCCAACCATATTTCTTATGCAAAAGAACTTGTCCCATACAGTTTCAATGCAGAAAAATCCAAAGCGCTACTCGCCGAAGCAGGCTGGGCAGATACCGATAACGATGGTATCGCCGATAAAGTAATTGGTGGTAAAAAAACGCCGCTGGTGCTTCAATTAATGAATACCACAGGTGTGGGTGTAGGGGACTTGATTTCGGCCAGTTTGCAGACTTCAATGGCAAAAGTAGGGATCAAAATTGATCTAAAACCTTCGGATATCAATAAAATTACAGCCGAAACTATGGCAGGTAATTTCCAATTGGCTGCCTCCGCTTCTTCTTCACACCCGGGAGAGATTGATATGAGCCAAAATTATCACTCTAAAGCACTGGCTCCAAAAGGCGATAATCGTATCCGATACGCCAATAAGGATTTGGATGCCATCATTGATAAAATAAAAATAACCCCTGATAAAGTAGAGCGGTATAAACTGTTTAAAGAAGCCCAAACCATACTTTATAATGATGTGCCAGAGGTATTCCTTTATGCGCCAGGATTCCGCGTGGTGAAAAGCAAGGCATTCGACTGCCAACTTACACCTATGCGCCCAGGATATATGGATGTTTTAGCCAAACTTAAAAAGCAAAAATCATAGTAATGGTGTATCTTTGCACTTCTAAAATAAATATAACAGAATGGCATTTGAAGTAGTGGGTCGCCTGCATCGTCTTTTTGCGACCGAACAAAAATCAAGTAGTTTCCAAACGCGCGAATTCGTGCTGGAAATCCCCGATGGTAATTACCCTCAACTCATTAAGTTTCAATCCGTTCAGGATCGTTGCGCAGCATTGGATCGCTTTAGTGAAGGCGATAATATCAAGGTCTCTTTTGACTTGCGCGGTCGCGAATGGAATGGTAAATACCTGACCAACCTCAATGCATGGCGTGTTGAGCCGAGTGATGGTACTGAGCCAAGTGGTAATATAAGTGGTGGCGGCGGCCAAACCCGCAGTGCTGCATCGAGCTCTGGTGGTGAAAATTTCCCAACAGATCCATTCCCGAATTATTCGGAAGCTCCACCTGCTCAAAACACGGGCGGTATGGAAGATTTACCTTTCTAAAAACTGTCCAACAATACTATGTTACTGCTTTTTGACGGTGTCTGCAACCTCTGTAATGGAGCGGTACAATGGATTATTGTACGCGATAAAAAAGCAATATTTCAATTCGCTGCCCTGCAATCTGATGCAGGGCAGCGTGCATTGAATCATTTGGGGCTTCCTACCCAAACGTTCAACTCAATCGTATTAATAAAAGGTGACCGCTACCTTATCCGCTCCGATGCGGCACTCGAAATTGCTGTCCAATTGGGCGGCTTTTGGCAGTTAGCAGGTATATTCAAAATTGTTCCCCGATTTATACGGGATGCTGTGTATGATTTTATTGCCAATAATAGGTACCGATGGTTTGGAAAACAAGAACAGTGTATGTTACCTAGGGCAGAATGGAAGGAGCGTTTTTTGTAAGTACGGCTCTGATCGCATACTTTCTGTGAGTCGTTGTAAAATGACCTTGAAACTGACGACGTGATGCGCGGTAACCTGTAGATAAAAATAAGCCATAGCATTGATACCCATCCAGCAACTACAACCCATTGATTTACAACGGTATAAATAAAAAAAATAATTTAACCAAAAAGAAACTTTTTTAAAATAAGTATTGTTTGGGACATATTCTATATATTTGCTTTCTTTTCTTTCATTAAATCGCACGTTACCATGCAAAAAACATTATTCACCAGCCTTTTTGTACTGCTTTTTGGCGTACTCACGTTTGCACAAACCCAACCACCAACCGTCAAAACCAAAATCAATAATTTGGTAGTAAATCCTAGTTTTGAGGAAAAAGCCCCCAATGCAAAAACCGATTTTGAAACCGCCCCTATTGAAAATGCTTTAGGATGGTCTTCACCTAACTTGGGCGGCCCTGTTATTTTCGCTACTGGCTCCGATGGAAATATTTATGATGATTACGGTGGGTCTTGGGCATTTAAGGCCAAAAAAGGCCAATTTGTCGGCGGCATGTCTGTTTATGATAGCCGCGATTATATACAGGGCAGTTTGAGCCAGCCCCTTACTGTGGGTAAGCGGTACCATTTTTGGTTTTATGTACATTACCATTGCTCGGGTGCCAATAATATCGGTATTGCGTTTTTGCCTTCCAAGGCCAGCCTCCAATCGGATGGCGTATTGCCGCTGCAACCGGCGGCTATCCAAAAAGAGATAACACCTTACAACCAAGCCAAATCTTGGGCTTTGATCCGCGACTCTTTTGTGGCACAACAGCCCTACCAGTATTTTATTATTGGTAATTTTTTCCCAGATGAAAAAACAGGTATCGAAGGCAGTATCAACCATTATTATGCTTATGTGGACGATATTACGGTGGTGGAATCGCGCGACCAAACAACCGGTATGCCCGCCGCTAATACCGTAAACACGGAAGCTGCAAAGTGGAGTGAAAACGTAAATATTGTAAAAAAAATCACCGAAAATCCATCTATTGATCTAAACAAAATGAGCGGTAATGGTGCTATGGTGCTGCCCAATATCCTGTTTAAAAACGATGCCGATGAACTACTCCCCGAATCCCTCGAAAATCTGGAGAGTATTATAGCACAAATGAAAAGGGTTACTACCTTGAAAATTCGTATCACAGGCCATACAAGCAGCGAAGGCACGAAGGAATACAACCAAAAACTATCCGAAAAACGCGCTCAAGCCATCCGCAAACAATTGCTCGATAAAGGTATCACCCCAGAACGTATAGAAGCCGTTGGAATGGGGGAAGAACGCCTCATTATTACAGATGAAAAATCGGAAGCCGACCGCATGAAGAATCGACGTGTTGAATTTGAGGTGATACAATAAAATGCGCATGGGACGCAATGTATAATCTCCATGTTCTACAAATTTTTACAAATGTTGGACTTTTCCGAAGTTGGGTTTTTAATTCGGGAAGTTCAACATTTGTATCTGAAAAACACCCAGAGATATAATAATTCCTACCTTTTTAAGTTTAAAGTGTTTCCCCAAAGACATTAATTTACAGAAAACCATGCGTACCCTTTTATTTCGTATTTCTTTATTTATGTTTGTGACCATTACAAGCACAAATCTAGTTTTTGCCCAAAAAAATACGATAAAAGGTCAGTTTTTTGACGATACTAACGCACCTTTGGAAGCCGTATCGGTGGTATTATTAACGCTGCCTGATAGTATTCCGACGGATTTCCTACTTTCCGATTCATTGGGTAATTTTCGTATTAAATCTATTCCTGAAGGTCATTATCGCTTGCTGGGCACCTACTTGGGCTATGTTCCATTTAGTCAGGAAATCGAAATGATAGATAAACTCCAAATTGATTTGGGAAAAATTACCCTACAACCTACGATTATCGGATTAGGAGTAGTAGAAATTACAGAAAAAGCCACACCCGTAATCATCCGAAATGATACCGTTTTTTATAATGCTGGCTCGTTTGTCACCCGACCTAATGCATCGGTGATGGAACTGCTCAAGTTATTGCCCGGACTAGAAATTGACCGCGATGGCAATATTAAAACACAGGGTAAAACGGTCATCAATATACTGGTGGATGGCAAACCGTTTTTTAATGGCGACCAAGGCACCACCACCAAAGTGCTACCCGCCGATGCCATTCAAACCATTGAAGTGTATGACCAAACCAGTAAACAAGCCGACTTTTCGGGCGTAAATGACGGCAGTGAAGAAAAAACGATTAATTTGATCTTGAAAGAAGATCGAAAAAAAGGTTGGTTTGGTAATGCCGAAGTATCCGGAGGGGGGAGCAAATTGGACGAACAGCGGCACGAATTATCCGCTTCGGCCAATCGTTTCACGCCCAAAAGGCAATTTGCAGTATTGGGCAACCTCAGTAATTTGTCGCCCGCAGGTGGCACCAGCGGTTATTATAGAAGTAGCTCTGGTGGTTTAAATTTTTACAAAGGCGATGACGACAATAACAGCACCGCAGTAAGTTATCAGTTCAATGGTAATGCACAAGTACAAAATGCGGAGGTGAGCCGCCAATTACTATTGCAGGATGGTGGCATTCTTACCAATGAAAAAACCTCTAATGGTACCGATAATAGTAGCCATTCGTTGTCTTTCAATAAATCGTATGCTAAAGATACGACGATTATTTTTTATTTAGGCGGTAATATTAGCCTCAACAAAAGTACTTCCATTGCAGCCGATACAAGTAATTCCTTTAATAGCAAAGGGAAACCCCTCAATACAGGGCTGCGGAAAAATACCGATCAAAACGATGCAAATAATGCTAATATTGATGTGTTATGGGGGCGGCGGTTGAAAAAGAAGAACCAAACCGTCACATTTAATATTTCAGCAAATAGATCCGATAATACGAATAAAGGCACCGTAAACGCACTCAATACTTTCTTTGATTCCACAGGGGTACTGGCGCGTATCGATACCATTCGGCAATTGAATGACCAAAAAGAGCAGAATAATAATTTTTCGATGGGTATAGATTATTCCACGGAACTCAACAAGAAAAACCTCTTACAGTTGGAGTATGGCGTAGATTATCTCTTCCAACGTTCGGAAATTGCGGTTAAAGACCTCGTTTTTCAGGAGCAACGCCCCAACGATTCGTTGAGTAGTATATTTGACAACCAAATAGGTAACCAATCGTTTGGTTTGAACCTACAGCACAACGGCAAAAAATGGGAATTGAATGGCGAACTCGGGGCGCAGCTGGCTCATTTGAAAAGTAATACGAATAAAATAACGCAAGTCCCGATCAACAAGAATTTTCTTAATGTATTGGGGGGTATTTCTGCTAACCGTCAATTGGGAGAAAACCAAAACATATCTTTCAATTACCGCACCGATGCATCACAGCCCAATTCGGAACAGTTACAACCAGTACCCGACCAAAGCGACCCGCTGAATGTGCATTATGGTAATCCGAACCTACGACCAGAGTATAACCATAGAACGTCTTTTAATTTTCAAAAATACCACCCGACGAGGATGAGTAGTTTTTTTACTAATTTTGAATTGGGCTATACACAAAATAAAATTATGGAAATTATTACGATCAAAGACGGTTTTGTACGGCATTATAAACCACAAAATACGCCCGGTTCGTATGCGGCCAGTTTCGGAATGAATTATAGCAGATCGGTTTGGAAAAATAAAGCGTCTTATTTCTTTAGCCTCAATGGACAATGGACACGCGGCCAACTTACCCTCAATGATCGACTCAATACTACAGAAAACACGGCAATATCACCTTCTGCCAACTTTCATTATAGCCCCAAAAAATGGTTATCTATGAATGTTTCGGCTAGTTTTTCAAAAAGCGGCATCCAATACAGTTTGGACAAGGCATTAGCGCAAAGGTTTACCAATCAGTCGTACAACACTGGTTTTAACCTCCGTTTCCCCAAAAAATTCTACCTTGATTCTGATCTTTCGGTGACTGTCAGTAAAGGCCGTTCGGCGGGATTCAACCGCACTATACCTATTTGGAATATATCGTTTTCGCGTAATTTTATGAAATCAGAAAGCCTGCAAGTCAGTCTGCGCGTGAGTGATGTATTGAATAAAAACGTGGGTTTGAACCGCAGTACTTCGCTCAATTATATCGAAGACCGCAAAACCGCCATCCTCAGTCGGTATATACTCTTGAAGGTGAGTTATTTGTTTAGGCAAGTGTAGGGTTTCTTGCAGTTGCAAAAAATAGTCGTGTAATATTACTTCAAATATGATGAAATGCTTTTCCCAAATGCTCAATGACATCTGTAATCAATAGACTTTCCATACTTTGTTGGTCTAAGGATAAGTCAGCGGCTAATCCGTGGATGAAAACCCCAATTTTTGCCGCATCAAAAGGCATGTAACCTTGTGCCAAAAAAGAAGTAATAATACCTGTCAGTGCATCGCCGGACCCCCCTTTTGCGAGTCCTGCATTGCCCGTTGTATTTACAAATGCTGCTCCGCCCGATGTTACAAGGGTTTTATGCCCTTTAAGTACGATAATAATGTTGTATTCTTGGGCTTTTTTTATGGCGGTTGATCTTCTATCGTCTTCGCTGTTATGAATGCCAAACAGCCGATCAAATTCTTTTGGATGAGGCGTAATAATTGATCCTGGAGGTACTTGCTTAAGTAAATTTTTATTGTTCGATATCATATTCAAAGCATCTGCATCTAACAATAAAGGGATATTGATTTTAGAAATAATAGCATTTAATAACGTTTCCGCTTTGGAACTTGTACCCATACCACAACCCATACCCAAAGCCGAATAACTGTTTAGTACCTCAATCGTACGATTTCGCATAACTAGCATCGCTTCGGGTATCGTTATTTGTAGGATAATCCGTTCATCTTCGGGTACACTTACTGTTAATAATCCTACACCAGCACGCAAGCATGCTTTGGCGGCAATAACGGCTGCTCCGACGCGCCCTACACCGCCAGCCACGATCAACGCGTGACCGTAATTGCCTTTATGAGCATCGGCTATTCTTGGTTGTAGCAGCGTTTTGATACTTTCTTTTGTAAGTGTTTCCATTTGTTTTTATCGGATTTTTATCTACTAGAGATTATGTAATTTTATTTTTGCATAGGCCGGCCTCAAAAATAAAGTTACATAATCTCTACTTTACTCACAAAGCATTTTGATAAGTATGTTCCTGTTTTGATGCCTTGCCGTTGGCATCTTTTATGCCAATGAAGTGTATCAAATCAGCATTTAGCCTTTCCTTTTCCGTGATGAACAAACCATGCGGTGCACCCTCATATACGATATAAGTGGCATGAGGCAATAACGCAGCTGTCCGGTTACTGGCTGTGACTGGCACTATTTTGTCGGCATCCCCGTGAATTATCAAGGTAGGAACCTTAATTTTTAGCACATCTTTCCGGAAGTCGGTCTCTGAAAAAGAGCGTACGCAGTCCATTGTGGCTACCGCAGAGCTCATCATGCAAAGCGATTGATTCCAATCCAACAGAGGTTGGCTGACGGGTTGGCTGAATATATCCACCCCGTAGAATTTTTTACCGAAAGCGGTTAAAAAGGCGGGGCGATCCTCACTGATTTTCTGCACCGTCTCATCAAAATCCGATTTATCCGCACCTTCGGGATTATCGTCTGTTTTGAGCCTATATGGTGTTACAGAACTGATTAAAACTACCTTTTCTATTCGTTCAGTACCATATTTACCTATATAGCGGGCTATTTCACCACCACCCATTGAGAAACCGACGAGGGTAACTTTCGTAAGTTCCAATTGGTCGAGTACGGACTTCAAGTCGTCGGCAAGGGTGTCGTAATCATAATTTTTCAGCGGACGATCGGATTTGCCAAAACCTCTACGGTCATACGCAATACAACGCATATTGTGCATGGGTAATTCGGACAACTGATATTCCCACATTTCATGGTTGAGCGGCCAACCGTGGATAAAAACCACAGGATTACCGATTCCCAAATCTTCGTAGAATAAGTTTACGGTATTACCCGTAGCATCTGATATTGTTTTGATAAATGGCATAATTAATTAATTTTTATATAAGAAATAAACTTTAGTTTTTATAGATTTTATCGATTTCTTTGGACAGTTTTCTATCCTTATCGGTAATACTATCATTGGCATCATGCGTAAAAAGGACTATTTCTACCTTATTATATACGTTGCTCCAATTAGGGTGATGGTCCATTTTTTCAGCAGCAAAAGCGACGCGTGTCATAAAAGCAAATGCATCTACAAAATCATCAAATTGAAAACTGCGTTTTAATTTATTATCTTCTTCTTTCCACATAATTATTTTATTTTAAATTTTATTCCTTACCAAGGCATCGTGCATTGATTTTACCAAATCACGGTCGGCTTTTATTCGGGCATGTTGCGCATTTATCATCGTTTGTTGGTCAAATAATATATGATCCAACTCATTATTCAGCACATTCTGGTAAGTTTCAAGCGCAACATTTTCACCGTACTCACACGAGCGAAGAATACCCTTTCGGTCTTTGCCTGTGATAGCGGCTTTTATATCCATCCAAACACGAAATAATTTTCCTGCTAATCTGGTGCTTTCCGTAGAGACACCACCCAAACGGGTCACTTCGTTTACCAATTCTTGTTTGCATTTTTGGCTCGTCTGCATAAACTGGCTAAAATGTGTTTTCAAGTTCTGCTCTTCTGTTTCCTTAAATGCCGTTTCGTAGCCTTCAAAGCGGTCGTTGTTGATTTGAATGAGTGTATTAAACACATCAATTTTTTTTTGATTTTCCATCTTCGTTAAATTTGTTCGGTTATTTTAAGTTTAGTCAAGTCAAACCCTTTTCCTTTCAATCGTGTGATAATCTGTTGATACACAGCGATATCCATTTTGGCTGTCCTTGAAAGAATCCATAAATATTTTTTATTGGGCGCACTCACTACGGCATAACTATAATCATCCGCTAAATCAATTACCCAATAATCACCTTTGAAGGGCCAAAAAAATTGCACTTTTAGTTTTGCATTGCCCGTATGCGCTACAACAAATGCTTTGCCTTTGATGTAAGATAATTTACCGTTTACGCTGTCTTTATTGCACCTGTTTTCAACAATTAAATATCCATCTTCGGTGGGCGTGTATTCGGCGGTAGTACAATGACATCGCTTTTGAAATCTTTGAGGATACGACGCTATTTCAAACCATTTACCTGAATATTTATTCAAATCTACATTTGGTACTGTTTGCAATGGCTGTGCATACATAGCTGTTGTCATTAAAAAATACGTGATTAATAGCGTGATTATTCTAGTATTCATGATTTCTGATTGATTAGTTTTTATATCAACTTGTACTCTGGTCACTACACTTGCCCTCGTCATATTTGCCTTCTTTGCACCATACCTTTACCTTTAGAGACCAACGTTCTTTGCTTCTTTTGCGGTAAGGGTTGATTTTGTCTTCCGAGCACATAAAACATTCATTAATTTAATTAAATAAAAAACCCTCTGAGCAATCGAAAACGCTGAGAGGGTTTGCAAAAAAACTATGTTTTACATTTTGGGCATAAATACTTTATCGATCACATGGATAACGCCATTGGATGCGGAAACATCAGCAGTGATAACATTTGCGCCATTTATCATCACTTTTCCGTTTTTGATGGACACCTTTAACTTACCGCCTTGTACAGTAGTAAGTTCTTGACCATCTTGCAGGTCGGCGGCCATAATTTTGCCAGCCACGACATGATAAGTCAAAACATTAGAAAGTTTCGCCTTGTTTTCGGGCTTTAAGAGGTTATCTACATCCTTTTGGATATCTGCGAAAGCAGCATCGGTTGGTGCAAAAACGGTGAATGGGCCATCGCTCTGTAGCGTTTCAACAAGTCCTGCTGCCGTTACTGCCGCAGCGAGTGTTTTGGCACTTTCAGTAGCAATTTCTACAATATCTTTTGCTTTCGGCTTGGCAGGCAGTATCACCTTGTCAATCATGTGAATAATTCCATTAGAAGCCTTTACATCCTTGGCGGTAATAGTGGCATCACCTACCATCACGGTACCATTTGAGACCGTCACGAGCAGTTTTCCACCGTCCAATGTAGTCAATATTTGCCCATCTTTGAGATCAGCAGCTTTTATCTCTCCATTTACTACGTGAGCAGTGAGGATTTTAGCCAATTTAGATTTATTTTCAGGCTGCAACAGCATATCAACATCTGATTGAATGGCTGCAAAAGCGGCATCGGTGGGCGCAAAAACGGTGAATGGGCCCTTTGCTTTAAGTGTTTGTGCCAATCCTGCAGCATTTACAGCGACGGACAGTGTCTTAGCATTGGTAGAAGCGACTTCCACAATATCTTTTTGAGGCATTGTACAAGAGGTATTCGATAGAACAACTGCTAAGAGTAAATTACCCATTAAAAGTAGTATTGGTATATTTTTCATTTACAAAAATTAAATTATGAAAGGATTTCCATAACAGTACAAAGGTGGCGTGTTTGAAGATAAGTAGTGTTACAGAGTTATGATAAAGTATTGTATAATTCACATATTCAAACACTGCATAGTATCATTGTACTTTTATATGACTCATACCTTTTTATACCGCTTATTTAGGTACATTGTTCGGGTTCAACAGGTCGTAAAATTGATCCATTTTGGGCAAAATAATGATCCGCGTCCGGCGGTTCGCGGTGCGTCCAGCATCGGAATTATTAGTTGCCAAAGTATTGTACTCTCCGCGACCAGCGGCAATCAAACGGTTCGGATTGATTTTGTAAACCGTCTGCAAAACCCGTACAACGGAAGTCGCACGTTTCACACTCAAATCCCAGTTGTCATCCATGCAAGCTGTTTTTATCGGTTTATTGTCGGTGTACCCTTCGACCATCACTTCCAAATCGGGACGCGATTCGACGATTTTTGCAATTTTCCCCAATACTTCGTTGGCGCGGGGCGTCAAATTTGAACTACCAATTTGGAACAACATTTTATCGGAAAGATTGATAAAAACGACCTGTTTGTCCACCTTTATTTCCACATCTTTGTCATCGAGGCCGTTGTTCAAAACACCTTTCAAATTGACAGCCAACGCCAAATTGATAGAATCGGTTTTTGTTTTTGCGGCTTGTAGTAGGTAGATGTACTTGTCCTTTTTCGATAATTGTGCAAGCGTTTGACCGATGTTATCGTTTGCTGATTTTGAAAGATTGGTCAAGTCACCAACCTGCGATTGCGTTTTGTCGCGCTGTGCTTTTAAATCATTGATTTGATTTTGCCGATCATTGAGGTTGGCTTGTAAAGCGATAAAATCGTTGCTCAATCGATGTTTTTCGTCTTCACAGGTCGAAAACCTAGACATATAATCGTTCAAACTGACACCACATTTGCCTAGATCTCGGTTTGCAGTATCTAATTCTTTGTTTTTCAGATCCATTTGGGATTGCAAATTGGTGAATTTCTTTTTGGTGACGCAAGAAGTTGCCGTCAAACCCAATACGAGGAGTAGGAGGATTTTTGATGCTAATTTCATAATTTTTAGTTTAAATTTTTATTATTTTTAATCTGTAAATACTTAACAAATTACCATTTAGCACATTGTAGAATATTTTTTCTACAGTGCACCAAGGCACGGATCTTATATAAAAGCGTATTTATTAATTTCACGTGCTTATTATTTTTCTGCTACAAATTATTTTTCTATTACAAAGCATGGCGCACATTACTTGTATTGTCTAAATTTAATTTACGCTATATTAAAGTTGTGGGGTCAATAATTATTTAATATAAAAAATTTTTATCAACCCCAGCAACCCAAACAAAATTTTCAAATGGCAGGTATTTTTACTTTGAAGACATGATCTTACTCAGTTCATCTTTGGTTTTGCCGAGTTTTACTTGGAGTTTGCCAAGCATTTCCTCTTTTTGACCTTCTTCGTACATGAGGTCGTTGTCTGTCAAATCGGCAAACTGCTTTTTGAGATTTCCTTTCATCTCGTTCCAAGTGCCTTTTACTGTGGTGGTATTCATATTTTTTAAAGTTTTGTCCCCGTTATTCACGGAGGGGTGAAGCGAAAAATTGTTTTTTTAAAGCCTAGTACACTGTACAAATTTGGGTGAACTTCGGAAAAAGCGTCTAATGCGTTTTTGATTTGCCATTGGTCGTTGCCTCCGCCATAGCATCGTTCACTTTTTCACTTCCTTTTTCAACCATATCGGTGATCTCAATTTTGAGACCGGCCATTTTATCTGTGACCTTCTCCACCAAATCTTCGAATTTAGTGTACACCTCACCCTTATAATCGGCTCCTTTTTTGGTGATTTTTTTGCGCGTAGACGCACCACTATCTGGTGCAAACATAACGCCTAACAATGCACCTGTAGCAATCCCTGCCAATGTGCCTAATACAATTTTTACTTTACTCATTTTTACTTTTTTTAGACTTTTAAATAATAGTACAAAGGTAGGTCGTCTTGTTAGCGTTAATTTTACACAAATCTTCAAAAACATTACAAGATTCACGCCTGATTTCATTCTTTCTTATCTATAGAATACGTTTGCGGTTCCACCTCCCCAAATTCGAACCGCACCGGCGTATTGATTTCCACTTGCTGCTCGGTGTTGCGTTTAGCCAGAAGTTTTAGCCACCGCACAGGATGGCGCGGGAAAATCCATAAAAAATACATACTCGGTGTATCCATCCCAGCGGCCTCTGCAACGCCGTCCATGAACGAAACGCAGTTTCTTGTCAGCAAAAAGTACCGCCGCCCGTGCCAGTTTTTTGCCGTATCCAACGCAGCCTTCCAAGATTCGGGTTCAAGTTCAAAAATGGCTCGAAACGTTGGTACCCGGTGGCTGTTTTCACGGAAACCAGACACTACCTCGGCTGGCAAACCATTAATAATTAGGCCAGGCAGCGCTTGTCCGTCTGTCGGAAAAAGCCCCAGCGTCGTCTTCGCAGCCACTCCCGAACGGGCGGTGGGTTGGGTTGCCCACGAAACAAAGCCGTGGCCAGCCAAAGAAATAGGTTTAAAACTTGCCCGGCGGGCAGAGAAAATCAGTAGTTTTCGAGGTACTGTTTGGCCTATAACACCACCCAAAAAGAGCCCCCAAAAGAGGACTAGTAGCGCCCGTCTCCAAATGGTTTTTGAGGCATTTTGTAATGTATAAATATTTTTCATTATGAAATTTTTAGGTATGTTTCTGTGAAAAACAAATTCTATATCTTCTAATAGTTGCCCCCTTTTTTATTGCGAAAAAGGACGATAACACCAGCCGCTAGTAAGACGATGCCAACAATAGGCGACCACCCAATAAAATGATTCTTGTCTTTGTTTATCTCAATCGGACCTAAATCAATCACTTTTTCAGTCGTGACATAATTAAATCCTGTGTAAACTATCATAATGATACCCAATACGATTAGAACGAAACCTAATGATTTAGTTTGCATGTTTTTATTGTTTTAAAAAGTAACAAGGGTTAAAACCTATAATGTTGGCATCCTCGGCGACAAGTTGTTTTTACCCAAAACTCAATTCTGGATACGCACTATTATGCACCTTGAATTTTGTGATTAACACTATTACTTTTTAGAAGTGCCAACACTAAAACAGAGTAACCACATAAAGATAATAACGCTCTTATGACATGAGAATACTCCCATTTTTTTCTAAGTTCTGCCCAATTATTGGGTAAATTTGTCCAACCTAAAGTCTCCTGATTGGTCGGAAATGTAAATACAAAGAAGATAATGAAGCTTAAAACAAAGCAAAACAAAGCGGATAATAGAAAAGGAAAGATATTTTTTGATTGGCGGTCAAAAACGACCCAAATGAGGGTCAAAAGGATTGCACCTATTTCAAAAATACCAATCCATTGCCATCCACTATAAATGCCTTGAACGGTCTGATAATCTTCTTTTGATAGATTAATTTTTACACGCATTTCTAACAAATGAGCCATCAAAGCAGATAGGGTAATGGCGGTAAAAAATAGAGATGTAAATCGGACTATGTTTTTCATTTTTCTTTTCTATTTTGGACATTCGCCTTCCTTAAACTTAGTGATATTGTGGCAACGAGCCTCACATTCGTTTCCATACGTTTTGCCATTGCAACCACAAACAGGCTTATAAATTTTGGTGCAAATACAATCGGGATCTGCTGTTTTTTCGACACAATTGCTCATCGGCACTGTCTTCTTATAACAAGCAGTAGCCATTAAAATGACCGCTATACAGAGGGGAATAAAAAAATGGGTCGTTTTCTTCATGATTTTTTTTAAAACTATTTACAGTAATTATATTGTTGCAAAGGTGATTGTATAATGAAGGAAAAGTGTTATAGATTTATGGAGAAGATTTGCACAATTCACACGTTCGGTTGACAACTGCATTTATACTCCTACCTTTTCGAATAACATTGGTGTACTGCTTTATGAAATCTTTATCCCCTCGCTGTTTCCTTTATTTTTCTTCTTGGAACTTACGAGAATAATTATAATTATTTTTGTATAAAATCGTACATCTAATAATACGTTGAAATTCAAGGTGTTGCCACCGTCGTGGCCAAATAAAGCATCCGTTTTTTTGAATTTCATGGTCGAATACGACACTTGACCGTCCAATGACCAATGTTGTGAACATCGGTAAATAGGGTTTGCCGAAACATGAAATCCGGATTGAGGCGTACAAAAAAATCAAGAAGATAGCCTGCAAAGAGACTAAAACTGATTAGTCTTGCGGCTGTTTGTCCGTAAAGAACTGAGATTGAACAAACTAAAATGGTGGATAAAATCTAGTTTTTCATTGATAAATTCGTTTTAAAATAATCATAAATTCCTCATTTCGTCAAAAAAAGGTGTTTGTTTTTCTTCCACACATTTACAGGCATAGAGGTACATGGCTGCACTCCACGATTGCCAATTTTGCCCTTTGGGCTCACCGTCTTGCGCTTTGATCCATTCGTTAAAACCATATTGGGTTTTCTGAGCATTGGACGCATTTTTATCTAGACTTTCGGCAATATTTTCGATTTTTTCAATATCAGAATGCGTATGTGCAGTATCAAAATTTGTTTTTTTAATACAATCGGTCAATGCCATTAATTTTTCTTCTGCTAATGAAAACCGTTTTGCGGCTACCAAAGCTGCCACATAAAAGCCACAGATAAAAGGCCAAATTCCACCATTGTGGTACTCACCGGGGTTATTAAATAGGGCATATCGCTCGTGCCAATCGGGGTCTTCGGGATTGGTATAAGGAAAAAAATTGGGCGGCAAATCAAGGGCCAATTCGCCTCTGCTTTTCATCGCCTCACATTCCGCTTCTATCCAAGAAACCATCTCATCAGCACGGGTAGGCGAGGCGATACCCGATAAAATAGCCAGACTATTGCCCAATAAATCAAACCTTTCGCTACTGTGAATTTTGTACGACCAAAAGGCATAGTAAGGTTTGTGTTTCACCACCAAACCCTCGTGCACATGGTCGTGAATTACGCCACTGGTAATGGTAAATCGGCCCATTTCTTGACGTATTTTTTGGGCGCGTTCATCTTGGTGTAAAATACGTAAATAACTATAAACCAATGTATTGACAAATAATCCGTAACCAAGCACCCATTGTTCATCGCGCCAATCACTGGTGGGCTGTTGAGCCACTAAATACCTGTCGGATGGGCTTTGATACTCCATCCAAATCAATGCTTTTTCGGTGGCTTCTATTAAAAAATCTGGTTCATTATTGACCTGTCTATAAACACCAACAGCCAATAAGAACAATGGCGTGGTATCACTTGATCCTCTGTCATCTTTGTCATGCACTAAGGAGGAGATATGTCCTTTGGGTGTCTGATTTTTTGCAAGTGTTTCCAATGTTTTCCGCATACTTTTCAGTAATTCTTTATTTCCAGAAACGGCGATACCGAAAATGGAAATCATCAGATCGCGGGTATAAGGCTCGGGATAACCCCAACCTGCGGTACGTGGTAATCCTTGGAATGGCCCGTTCATATTATGCAATAAAACGGCAAGGGCTGCTGTTTTGGCTGCATTTATAGTCTCTTGATTTATTTTTTTCATAAAATACGGCGTTCTATTATTTCTACAAATTTTTTCGCCACTATACGGTAATCAAAATTGGCCACTACCCGTTTTCTACCGGCTTTACCCATTTTTTCGCGCAATGCGGCATCATTCATCAGCGTCAATAAGCCTTTGGCAATGTCTTGAACATTAGCGCGATAATCTACTGTGCGCGGCTCAGTGAACAGTATTTTATGATTATCTCCATAGCCCGATTCTTTGCCTAAAATAACTTCATTCACTACAATCTTTTTAGCAACACTGGCTAAAAAAGCCGTTTCACCATCAATTAAGGTATCCAACATACCCATTGCATTAATACCGATAACAGGTTTTTCGCACGCGCCTGCTTCTACCTGTGGCATTCCAAAACCTTCCAATCGAGACGGGGCAGCATAAATATCACAAGCGGCAATGAGATAAGGCATAAAATTTCTAGAAATCGTGTTGGTCGCATAAGTAACATTTTTTTCAATGCCTAAATCAATGGCCATTTTTAAATCTTCAAAATTTTGCGCTTCTGTACGCGGTTGAGGCCATACTTTGCACACATATTTCCAGTCGGGTGCTTGGGAATCAATAATAGCCAACGCTTGCATGACCTCTTGTGCGCCTTTTGATGCGGCATCTCCCCCGACCGTCAAGATCATTAATTGTTCGGGTGAAATACCCAAAGAATCTCGAACTGCTAAGATTTTAGGGTCGTTTTTATCGTATGGCTGAAAAGTATCGGTATCGCAACCAACGGGCAATACTTCTATTTTATCGCCATTAATCCCATCTCTTACATACATCTCTTTTACCCAATGTGACGTAACTAATATCAAAGGGAGTGCATTGAGCACTTCTTGATAATTGGCAATATAGCCATCAGCCACCAACCAAGGAACGGGCTGAATGCCATACCGCTGGGGGTGCAAAACCAATTGCGGTGTATGTCCCCAATAGCCTACACCAACCACAACATCAGGTTTAAACCAGCGATAATACCATTCTTTTTCTTGCGCCGATTCAGCGTGAACAGCGCGTGCGTCCACCCCCATTTCAAGAAGCCCTTTGTACAAAAGGTCACCCTGCGTTGCCAATCCGCCAGGTGAAGGAGGATAATCGTAAAGTACTAACACCTTCATATATTATTCTTTTTTTCTTTTTCTTCTAACACTTGCGCTTCGCTCAGCGCAATGGCGATTGCTTGTTTACGATTCGTAACAATTACGTCGCTTTTGCCGGAATGCAAGTCACCTTCTTTAAATTCGTGCATTACTTCTGCAATTTTTCTTTGTGCAGGAGTCTTTCTAATTGCAGATTTTTTTTGCTTTTCCATCGTATTCTTATTTAAAAGTGATTATTTATTCATCCATTCAACAGCCGATGGGGCATGTGTAAATTGCCAAAAGGCTTCCACTTTTGGGGTTGTTTTCGCTTCCCAACTGTCTTTATCAAAACCATAAATCTTGGTGATAAGATCATATTTTTTGAGCCAAATGGTTTCGTTCAGCGTTTCGTAATAATTTGCATTTTTCATTGGTCTTGGGAAATATTTTTTTTTACCATCTTCGTAAGCAAAAAACCAAATTGCATCGGTTGTGATCACTTTTTGCTGCCAAAGATGGATCACTGCTTTACTGATTTCCTCATGCCGAAGGTGCCGTGTGTATTCACCAAACGGATTGTGCGTAATCATCAAATCAAAATGATTTTGCGGTAATAAGTCCATTATTGCTTGTTCTACTCGTTGGTTTTCCAATGGAATTTGTTCCGGTTCGTCATCCAAATTTCCCATTACTCCATTCGCATTTAAGATATTCAAAACTTTATAAAACTTAGCCGCACGATCTGTATCGTATTTTCTACAAAGGCTTACAATGAAGCATTTCCAAGATGGATTCGTCAAAATAGTACCACCTACCCATAATATTTCATCGTCGGGGTGAGCCACAATAATGGCTACTGATTTAGGCGTTGTATCGTACATTTTTTACTTCTTTTTAACGTATTTTATATGTTTTGCACTTTATTTTGAACTAACAAATCCTTCCTTGCGCATTCGTTTATATACAACTTTGGCTATTTGTTCAGTCATTTTTCGCACGCCTTTGGGGTCGGTAGTTTCTGTGAGTCCTGTCCAAATAATTTTATCCTCTTTGATAGAATATACGTTGACCTCCACGGTGTATATTTTTGTAGTTGTATAGTACCACTAATCGCATCGTAATAGCCCCATCAAAACCATCGGCTTTAATTTTTTGCTGAATAGCATCTTCATTGGTTTTATCGAATTTACTTTTAAAATAATTATAAGACACCACGCCTTTGCCATTGAGGTAACCCGTCATTTGGTCTTCTGCTTTGCGGCTATCTGCCTCGTTTTTGAAAAGTGCGACAACCAAAACCTTATTTAAGTTGTTTATTATCAAAGTCTTATTCGTATCCCTCCAACTACTTGTGATTTTGGTAGTGGAGCAAGAGGTAGCCAATAGAAGAGCAATAAGGCACAAATAATAGATTGATTTTTTCATTGTTTGTTTATTTTGTACTGAGCGTCGTTAGGTTTTGTGCATAGATTTATGGGTATGCTACACCATTTTCATAGACAAAACAAACAGAGTTGAAGTATAATTCATTCCTAAAAAAGCGTTTTAGGGTACTGCAAAGGCGGGCAAAAACAATCCAACTAAAAGATCTGTAATTGTTCCAGTGTTACTAAATTACAATATTTTTGTTACAAGTGTTTCTTATAACAATGCAAAGGTGGGGTGTTTAACGATGAGCAGCTTTGCAGAATTACGGAGAAGATTTGCAAGGTTCACGCATTTCCAAAATAGTAGATCTGGAAAATCTTTTTTACCAAAAAAAACCTTAAATTTATCCCAAAAGCAAAAAATGGCACAACTAACCCTTATTCGTCACGGACAATCGGTGTATAATTTAGAAAATCGTTTTACAGGAAATTTAGACGTTGCACTGACCCCCTTGGGTGAAGCAGAAGCCAAAATTGCAGGTGGTAAATTGAAAGCGTTTAGATACAACTTTGCCTATACTTCTACGCTGATTCGGGCACAAGAGACAATGCGGATTATTTTGGAAGAGATTGCACAAACTAACCTCCCGATTATTTACAATGCGGGATTAAATGAACGAATGTATGGCAATTTGCAAGGCTTAAACAAAGCAGAAACGGCTGCAAAATATGGTGATGAACAAGTCGATATTTGGCGTAGAAGTTACGCCGTTTGTCCGCCAGGAGGCGAAAGTTTAGATGATACATTTAACAGAGCTGTGCCTTATTATCAATTGGAGATAGAACCAAAATTAAGAGCAGGAAATAATATTTTAATTGTTGCTCATGGTAATAGTTTGAGGGCATTGAAGATGTATTTAGAGCATATTAGCGCAACCGAAATTGCCCATGTGAATATCCCGACGGGGATGCCGATCATTTATAATTTTGATGAATACTTGAAGATTATAGATGTGAATTATCTATAAAACTGCCCCTACCGAATCTGCCCCTTTTTTATACCTTTCTGCGAGTGCATAACAGAAACTTTTTTTATCCGGATGCCGTTAATAATGAGTATTCTTTTCATGCTATTAGTGCAATTTTGTTGCCTTTGATAAATTGGTTCAATCTTAGGAATGAGGTGATAAAGAAAGATGAAGGTAATATTAATACCACAAAGGTCATTGTATCACGAGCGATACGCGTTATGATCAGAGGAAATGTACGTAATTAGTGAACATTGCCCCAAAAGCGCTTCAAACTTTGCTCAAACTCGTCCGTTTTTTTTACAGAAACGGGTAATTGAACACCATTGGTCAGATAAACTACCCCTGAGCGACCTACTTTTTCAAAACGATCCACAAACGCCAGGTTGACAATAGAACCATGGTGCGTGCGACAAAACTGGATTTCAGGCAGTTGGTTCTGGATATGTTTCAAGGACAGGTAGGTATATATTTTCTCCGTTTGATTTTGCTTTAAATAGACAATTTCAACCACAGATTGGTCCGCTAAGCAATAAACAATCTCTTTAAGTCTCAAGATAATCTGCCCTTTTCTGGCATCGGAAACTACAATGCCTTTATGTTCCTCTTCGGTGCTTGTCGTGCTTTCCGAGTTTTCCATTATCTTTTTATAAGCTGCTCGCACGGCCTCCATCAGGTCATCGGCACTAAATGGCTTAACCAAATAAGCCCAAGGCTGTACCGCATTGATGGCTTTGATGGCATATTGTGCAAAAGCCGTGACAAAAATGACACCATATTGTATTTTTTGGGTTCGGTTCAACAAATCAAAACCACTTTCGTAGGGTGACATTTGAATATCGAGGAATAGCAAATCGGGTTGGTGCTGTTCCACAAGCACAATAGCCTCGCTAATATTATTGGATTTGGCCACAACAGTTACCTGTGGACAAAACTCGCCCAACATACCAATCAGTGTTTTTTGTGCTGCACTTTCGTCGTCAACGATTATTGCTCTAATTTTTGTCATCATCAATTTTGGGGAGTTGCGATTGATTCAGTAGAGAAAAGGAAATCACAACACGGGTGCCTGCTTGTGCTGGTTGTTCGTTTTTTCGGTCATTCACCGCTAAATCAATATCGTGGTGGTATAAGATATTAAGGGTTTGTATTTTTTTGAACAGTAACTCCATGCCTTTGGATTTGTGTTGCGGATTAAGTGTAATTTTGGTTTGTTTTGCTTTTTCGATACCGATACCATTATCGCTAATTTGACACCTTAGCCGATTGCCTACCATATCAAATCCTACCTCGATTAAAGTCTCGCCATCTTGGTTCAAGCCGTGTATCGTAGCATTTTCGAGCAGTGGTTGTAGGAGCATAGAGGGAAAAAATAGGTCGGGAGGAATATTTGGTGTGCTAGAAACAGTATATTTAAATCGATCCTCAAACCTCAATTGTACCATTTCCAAATAGTCGTTCACGTACAACACCTCTTCGTGGAATGGAATAAAATGATGCTCCGAGAACTCCATGGTTTTGCGCAGCAGTCGGGTAAAAATAGCAATATAAATACTCGCTTTTGCTGCATTGGGCGGGTAAAAAAACTGTTGGATGGCATTGATGCTGTTACCAATAAAATGTGGGTTGATCTGCGCTTGCAAAGCCTGGATTTGTAATTCTGCCAACTGAGTCTGTATGATTCTATATTGGTTTCCTGCACGTATGATTCGATATAATGCAATAATAATTAATGCCCAACAAATACACCAAAACAGGGCTGTTCCGTACCAAGGCGTATCTTTTTCCAATGTGAAATAGTTAGGTTCGAATATTGTATTGCCCCCTTTATTACTGGTAGATGCGCTTATGAGGTATCGTCCTGTAGGTAAATTTAGACCCATTTGTAGTACGCCGCGCTCTGCCATGCTAGACTCATGTGGCGCACGAAATCCAGCCCGAATCCAGCCCAAAAGGTGATCAAAAGTGATATTGTACCAAGCGGGAAATTGCCTTATAATGGTGCACTCAAAATTCTTGTTATAATCGCTATTGTAGTCCTGTACCGAAAGATCCAATTCAACGGCATTAGCATTGGATGGGAGATATAATACAGGCACATCAAGCAAGGTATCCAGCAAGCTAATCCTAATATTTTTTTCAGCCATTCTGTAGCGTAATGCGGCAAAAAACATAGGAGAAGTGCTCCCTTTTTTGATCGTTGACAGCGGCCTACACGTAACGCCAGCCACAGTACCCACCCAGAGCGTATCATTGGCCACCAACACACAGTTTACATCTAGATTGGCCAATCCGTCTTGTAATCCAAAATATTGTGTTTTGTACTCCTTATCCAGTGTATATATCCCCTCATTGGTCGCTATCCAGAGTTTGCCAGAAGTATCTTGGAAAAGGGATTGTATATTACGAATACCAGTATTAAAACAATAATCCATCAGTTGGAGTGACAATACCGCTCCGTTTTTAACGTGCAGCCGAATTAAGCCATCTTGAGGTGTCACCGCCCACAGGATGCCTTGGCCGCCATTTTCGAGTGCCAATACACGATTCCCTAATTCGGAGAAGCGTTCTCCCCAATTGAATTGAAAGGCTTGTTGCTCGCATTTTAGTCCATTGGTCCCCCCTTCCCATAAAAATCCTTCGCTATCTTGACATAAAGCAGTGGCGCGTTCGGCCTTGATTCGACTCACTTCCGTAGCATTTAAGGGGAGAAAATAAATTGTGCCTGCTGTACCTAACCAAAGTGTATCCTTCCGGTATTCCATTCCTTTTATGGCCGAGAGGTGCGAAGTTAGGGTTAGTTTTCCTTTTTGATAATGATACAGCCCTAAATCAGTTCCAATCCAATAGTCATGTGGTCCAATATGCTTGATTTGTCTGCATTTATTGTATTTTTCTACGCTTGGCAAATTTATTTTTTCCACTCCACTTTTTGAAACATGGTGGATAAATCCTTTGTCGTCGCCAGCAAGTATGCCTCCTCCTGTTGCAGTGGACATTGCCGTAATATTAGTAGGAATATGATCGGGGGAAAACCTGTATATCAAAGATCCATTTGGTACCAGCCGAAATAGACCTTCACCAATAGTACCAAACCAAAATCCACCTTGGTTGTCTTCTATGATAGAGTTGACTCTTTTTCCAGGAATAAAAGATTGATATCCAGAAAGGGAAAGATATGGTGGCACAAAACAAATAGCACCTTTATTAGATGTACCCACCCAACACCGGCCTTGGCTATCGGCAAACAATTTGCCAAATATATCCTTGTGTTCCTCTATCAAGTGCATACTATCCCCTTTTATATGGTATATTTTCAGGTGGGGCGACATGGCAATCAATTTATCCCCGATCGCTATTGCATTAGATAGGTTTTTAAATAGATTTTGATTGGGTTTACCCAATATGATATTTTGGAGTATATCACCGTTGATGGAGACTCGAAGTAGTCCAGAGGCGGTCATACCGAATAGTGTTCCATTTATTTCTAAGATGGAAATAACAACGTTTGGGCATTTAACTCGGATGATACTATCTTGTTTTAAAATAAAAATCGTGCTGTCTTTACCACAAATCCATTTTTTCCCTAAACTATCCTCATAGGACGTAACAATAGCAGATTTTAAAGATATTTTTGAAAGAAGGTTATCTGCTGCTGCGATTTGGATATGCCCATTTTTTCGGATACTTAGATTTTTCTTGAAACAAGATATCCATAGATCACCATCAGAACTTGAAAATAGTTCCAGTACTTCAGGATCGGGCAGCCCTTCTTTTACGCCAAAATGCTCAAATCGAGTACCATCAAACCTGGAAAGCCCTTGATTAGTACCAAACCATAAAAATCCTTTTTTGTCCTGTACACCACAATATACTGTATTACCCGAAAGCCCATCCTTCGTCGTATATTGATTATACGCTGGGATTTGAGCCTGCACCATACTAGCGGCGATAAAAAAGGTTAAAAAAAGGACATAATTCATGTACATATATTTATTCGACAAAGGTAAAAAATAGTAAGTATTTGATTTATGCGATTTGCTAACTGTGCCGTTTTGGGCCTCAACTGTGCAAGCCTCGTACAGTTATCAGACGAATGCGCACAGTTAAGAAAAAAGTATTCCGCTTAAAATCGGTAAGCCTAATTTTGTACTATCAAAACAAAACGTTCTTTCAATATACGGTTTAAATACTGAATTTGTTTTAATATTCAAACCGTACTCGATAGTCGGCTCTTTTGCTGAATATGAAACCATATACCTACACTTTGCATTTATTTTAAACATTCGTGATAACCACTTGCTGTATCGAAATTGAAAGACACAATCTGAATATAACTTAAAACCAATTGGCACAATTTTTTAATTTTAGTCAAATGACACAATCTAAATACAAATCAAGGCCAATTGACACAATCTTTTAATTTTAGCCAAATGAAACAATCTGAATACAAATCAAGGCCAATCTTCTAAGTTTTAAAAACAAATGAGACAATTTTCCTTTTAAAAAACTTCCTACATACATATCTTTCCCTAAAAAATCTCTCCCGCTGCTAATGATAGCCGTAAGCATATTCCCAATACTTAACTTGAATTAAGAAAGACTCGACAACAATGGTGCTCGAAAATCATTGAATCAAATTTATTTTATAAAAATCGTGTAATATTGACACAATTAAAAAAAACAATCTACATTTGTGCGGCAGAACAATATTTAAATCTGAGTGGACTGTAAAATCCACTCAATACGCCAATTTTATCAGATTTTCAACAATAAAATAATGAAAAGATACCCTGATGCTATTCGGATTTTAGTCGCCATTGATTGCATCATTATGGGTTTTGATGGAACAGCAATAAAATTATTGTTAATCAAAAGGAATTTTGAACCCGAAAAAGGTAATTGGTCCTTAATGGGTGGGTTTCTACACCAAAATGAGGATTTGGAGGCCGGAGCAGAACGCATATTGTTCGATCTTACAGGATTGAACAATATTTTTGTCGAACACATCACAACAGCCGGAAAAATTGACCGCGACCCTGTAGAACGCACCATTTCAGTCGTTTTTTTTGCTTTAATCAATATCAATAACCAAGATCAAGAAGCGTTAAATGCTCACAATGCCCAATGGTTAAGCCTTGAAGAAAAACCTGAATTGATATTCGACCACGACGAAATGGTCACAAAAGCAATAGAATACCTCCGGTACAAAGCTGCGCTGCATCCTTTAGGTTTTGAGTTGTTACCAGAAAAATTTACCATTCCCCAATTGCAAAAACTCTACGAAGCTATTTATGATATGAACTTAGACCGTCGAAATTTTAGTCGAAAAATCCTTTCAACTGGGCTTTTGGTGGATACTGGAGAGAAGTATGAGCAATCAGCAACCAAAAAAGCAACCTTATACCAATTGAATCAAGATCGATATAAAGATAAGTTTTTCGCTTTCTGGCATTTTATGCCGCATCCGGGAATCGATTAAAGTACAACAATAGAATGCTTAAGTATCAATAAAATATGCTTGACTTAAAAAAACTCGAAGTCTGGTTTGTCACTGGCAGCCAGCATCTCTACGGCGAAGCAGTATTAGCAACAGTAGCCGAACACGCACTTACCATAGCGCATGCCTTGGGTATGTCCGAAAAAATACCTGTTCAGGTTACCTTCAAGCCAGTGGTGAAAACGCCCGACGAAATTTACAACATCTGCCAAGCAGCCAATACAGATACCAATTGCATTGGTATAGTGGCATGGATGCATACTTTTTCGCCCGCTAAAATGTGGATTCGCGGCCTGCAGTGCCTGCAAAAACCTCTCTGCCATTTGCACACGCAGTACAACCGCGACATTCCCTGGAGTGAAATTGATATGGATTTTATGAACCTCAACCAATCTGCACATGGCGACCGCGAATTCGGTTTTATGATGTCGCGTATGCGTTTGAACCGCAAAATAGTAGTGGGACATTGGCAAGATCCGCAGGTACACCAGCGGCTCAGCGTATGGATACGGGCAGCCGCAGCGCGGTTCGATTGGCAAGGTGCAAAATTTGCCCGATTGGGCGATAATATGCGGCAAGTAGCCGTGACAGAGGGCGATAAAGTAGCCGCTGAAATGCAATTTGGCTACTCAGTCAACGGCTACGGCATAGGCGATTTGGTACAGTTTATCGATGCCACTGAAGAAAAATCTGTGGACAAACTGGTGGCTGAATATGCCGAAACCTATCAACTCGAAGCCCAACTCCGAAAAAACGGTACAGCACATTCCTCACTCCGCGCAGCTGCCCGTATCGAAATAGGGTTGCGCCATTTTTTGGAAGACGGCGGTTTTAAGGGCTTCACAGACACATTTGAGGATTTGCATGGCTTAGTGCAGTTACCAGGTATTGCAGCCCAACGCCTTATGGCCGATGGATATGGTTTTGGTGCGGAAGGTGATTGGAAAACAGCCGCTTTGGTGCGAGCATCTAAGGTAATGGCAAGTGGCTTGCCCGGTGGCAACTCCTTTATGGAGGATTATACCTACCACTTTGACCCCGAAAATCGTTTGGTTTTGGGTGCACACATGCTCGAAATATGTCCATCTATTGCTCGTCATCAACCAAGTTGTGAAATCCATCCGCTCGGAATTGGTGGCAAGGCCGATCCTGTTCGGCTGGTGTTCGATGCCACAGGAGGCCCTGCGCTGAATGCTTCCATGATCGATTTGGGTAATCGTTTTCGACTCTTAATCAATGAAGTCGATGCCGTTGCGCCGATGGAAAGTTTGCCCAAATTGCCCGTTGCGCGTGTCCTTTGGAAACCACTACCCGATATGAACACGGCTTGTGCGGCTTGGATGTATGCTGGCGGAGCGCACCATACTGTGTTCAGCCAAAACCTGACAACCGAGTATTTTGAAGATTTCGCAGAAATGTTTGGGATAGAACTAACGGTGATTGATGCAAAGACCGAGTTGCGGCAATTTAAGAATGAATTGCGGTGGAATGAGGTGGTGTATAAGTAGTATTATTAGGTAATAAACCATAACAATAAATTACATCCATGAATTATACCATCGGCATAGACTACGGTACCGACAGCGTCAGGGCGCTTATCGTTGACCAAAATGGCTGCGAAATTTCGACCGCTGTCCATTATTACACCCGCTGGAAAAAAGGGCTTTATTGCGATCCTTTGGCCTCACAGTTCCGCCAACACCCGCTCGACTACCTCGAAGGTTTGGAAGCCTCCGTTAAAGCAGCCCTGAAAAAAGCGGGTAAGGAGGTAGCTCAAAATGTAGTTGGTATTTCGGTAGATACCACGGGAAGTACACCCGTAGCCGTAGATGCACAAGGTACGCCGCTTGCCTTGCTCCCCGAATTTTCGGAAAACCCGAATGCCATGTTTATCCTTTGGAAAGACCATACGGGCAACCGCGAGGCCAACGAAATCAACCAATTGGCACACCATTGGGAAATAGATTATACCAAATACGTTGGAGGTATATACTCGTCTGAATGGTTTTGGGCAAAAATTTTGCATACACTTCGGGCAGATGAAGCAGTCAGAAAAGCCGCGTTTTCGTGGGTGGAACACTGCGATTGGATATCCGCTGAACTCACAGGTGATACCAACCCCTTGACCCTCAAGCGTTCGCGCTGTGCTGCCGGGCATAAAGCCATGTGGCATGAAGAATTTGAAGGTTTGCCCAGCGAGGCTTTCTTGACCAAACTCGACCCTCTTTTGGCAGGTTTGCGGGATCGATTGTACAGAAATACCTATACCGCTGACGAAAAAATGGGGGATTTGTCCCCAAAATGGGCAAAAAAATTGGGTTTGAGTACTGAGCGTAGTCGAAGTATAGGAGTAGGTTCTTTCGATGCCCACATGGGTGCCGTTGGCGCCACTATTGAGCCTTACGCACTTGTGCGCGTGATGGGCACTTCCACCTGCGATATGCTCGTTGCGCCCAATGAAGAAGTGGGGCATTTACTCATCAAAGGTATTTGTGGGCAGGTGGATGGCTCCATTTTGCCTGGTATGTTGGGTATGGAAGCAGGGCAATCGGCTTTTGGGGATGTATATGCCTGGTTTCAAAACCTGTTGGCTTGGCCTTTGAGGGAGTTGTTGTCGGAAAAAGAAGCCGAGAAAATAATGCAAAAAATTATTCCAGCTCTATCCCAAAAAGCCGCTGCATTGCCCGTTTCAGAAAGCGACCCCGTTGCACTCGATTGGTTCAATGGTCGCCGCACTCCCGATGCAAACCATAACTTAAAAGGCGCGATTTCCGGCTTGAATCTGGGTTCTGATGCTCCCCGTGTGTTTAAAGCACTGGTAGAAGCAACCGCTTTTGGTGCTCGACGTATCGTAGAGCGTTTCGAGTCGGAAGGGGTACCTATTCGACAAGTAATTGGTATTGGTGGTGTTTCCAAAAAGTCGCCTTTTGTGATGCAAACCCTATCTAATGTCCTCAATATGCCCATCAAAATTGTAAGATCAGAACAGGCCTGCGCATTAGGTGCTGCTATTTGTGCGGCAACAGCAGCTGGGCTTTATTCATCCATTTCGGAGGCGCAAAAAGCCATGAGTTCTGGTTTTGAGGAGACGTTTATGCCAGATGCAACAAAAACTGAAGTATATGGGAGTTTGTATAATCGGTATTTGGCATTAGGTGAGTTTGTTGAAAAGGATAATTAGAAATAACGAAGACCTAAAAGGATATGAAAATATTTCATGAAATAACTAGCATTAACTGTAGATATATTTGATATGAAAATACCTTATTACCTCCTCTTTATGTCCTTGGCTGCACACCTCTCTGCACAGGATTATCCCATCCAGCCTATTCCTTTCCACCAAGTCAAGTTAGAGGATAAATTTTGGGCACCACGTATGGAAACAGTACGAAAAGCCACTGTGCCTGCCACTTTCCGTAAAAACGAGGAGACTTTTCGTATCAAAAACTTTGAAGTAGCCGCCGGAACTGTACCCGGTAGCATTTGCACGGTTTTTCCTTTTGATGATTCTGATGTTTATAAAAGCATAGAAGGTGCAGCGAATGCCTTACGTACACACCCCGATAAAAAACTCGAAACGGAGATAGATGCCTTAGTGGAAAAAATACGCATAGCTCAAGAACCCGACGGCTACCTTTATACATGGCGGAGTATCACTGAACGGCAGAAAAAGAACGGTAATTCCTCCGAAAACGATAAAAATATAGCAAATTTGAGTTGGCTCGACGGCCCTCGCTGGCAAAACGAGGATAAACTCAGCCATGAACTGTATTGCTCAGGTCATCTTTATGAAGCAGCAGTGGCCTATTTTGAGGCTACAGGGAAACGTAATTTGCTCGATATCGCTTTGAAAAATGCCAACCTCGTTGCTAATGATTTTGGTGCGGGAAAATTAGTAAAAGCACCTGGTCACCAAGAAATAGAACTCGGTTTAGTCAAATTATACCTAACTACAAAGGATAAAAAATGGCTCGATTTGGCCAAGTTTTTTATTGATGTCCGCGGCTATGGTGAAGAATATGCCCAAAACCACCAAAAAGTACGCGATCAACGCGTTGCCGTAGGCCATGCCGTGCGCCTCGGGTACATGTTTGCTGGTGTAGCTGATGTGGCCGCCTATGCAGGCACACACGAGTATGACGATGCCATGAAAGCTGTTTGGGAAGACATTGTGGGTAGCCAAATGTACCTCACCGGAGGCGTAGGTGCTACCGGCAGCAATGAAGGATTCGGCGGTAGCTATGACCTGCCCAATTATTCTGCTTACAACGAAACCTGCTCCTCTATTTCTTTTGTCATGTGGACAAGGCGAATGTTCCAACTAACTGGCGATAGCCGCTATTTGGACATAATGGAGTTAACCCTGTATAATGCCCTCAATGCAGGTCTTTCGCTCGATGGGACGCACTATTTTTATCCAAATCCGCTCGAAAGTCGTAAAAACGTAGCACGCACCGACTGGTTTACCTGCGCTTGTTGTCCACCCAACCTTACCCGTTTTTTTGGAGCATTGCCCGAATTATTTTACGCTAAAAAAGGCAATGACCTCTACATAAATTTATTTGCGGCCAGCCAAACAGTCATAGAAAATACTAACTCCAAAGGCCAAAAAGTAAAGGTTGCTATCCGGCAGGTAAGTGATTTTCCGTGGAATGGTTTGGTTAAAATCTACGTTGATCCCGCTAAACCCAACTCATTTGCTTTAAAAATACGCATACCCGGTTGGGCAAAAGGCGACGCTGCGCCCTTGGATTTATACCGTTTTTACCAGTTTTCGGGTAATGCGATAAGCTTAAAAGTCAATGGAAAGGTTTTTCCAGCCACTTTTGAACAGGGCTTTGCGGTTATCAATAGAAAATGGAACAAAGGTGACTTGGTAGAACTCGATTTGCCCATGCAAACCCAACGCGTACAAGCAAATGCAAAAGTGGAAGCCGATGTCAACCGTTTTGCGCTAAAACGTGGCCCATTTATTTATTGCTTGGAAGGCAAAGACCAAACCGACGACCGCGTATTGAACCTATTAGTACCCGATTCAGTGACTTTTTCTTCTGTTTTTGAACCAAATTTGCTTGGCGGAGTGCAAACCTTAGCCTTCAATGGTTTTTTGGTGCAAAAGAAAATTACACCCGACCAAGCCGACCTCCAAAAACTCGCCCTCAAGGCTATTCCCTACTACGCTTGGGCCAATCGCGGACGCGACAATATGTTGGTTTGGTTACCACACAATTTGAAGGGTGTGAATGCAATTGCACAACCAACACTGGCTAATTTATCTACAATAACCGCTTCGGAGGGCTATAAAGGCGATCTGAAAAACGTAGCCGATCAATATACCTCCAAAAACTCAGCCGACGATGAAAGTACTTTGGTGCATTGGTGGCCCAAATTTGGCACAACTGATTGGCTGCAATACGACTTCGGTAAAATGGCAGAAATCGGTACAACTCGTGTCTATTTCTTCGACGACGAAGCGATCCAGGGTGGTTGTCGAATACCCAAATCTTGGACGTTAAAATACTTGGAAAATGGTGTTTGGAAAGCAGTTTATACGCCTACGGGTTTTCAAATTACCAAAGATGGCTGGAGCGAAGTTCAGTTTGAGCCTATAAAAACAACTGCGCTAAGGCTGGAAATGACTTGGCAAGAAGGTGTTTCCGGAGGGGTACATGAGTGGGAAATTCGATAGATTATGTTCTGATCCATAATTTAAAACTAAGGAACGTGAAAATAAGTATTTGGACACAAATAATTGATTTTAGAATATTTATAACTTTTTTTAAATGCGTTTTTATGAAAAATACAACACTTTACATTATCCTCTTTTTGGGTGTATTTGCCCAAACAACCTTTGCTCAAAACCAAGGTGTCCTAAATGCCGATCTAGGCCGAGATACCATTAGCCACAACATCTACGGCCATTTTGCCGAGCACCTTGGCCACTGTATTTACGGCGGTTTTTATGTGGGCGAAAATGCTAAAATTCCTAACCTTGATGGTGTTCGTACTGATTTGATCGAGGCTTTGAAAAAAATGAAAGTGGGCAACTTGCGCTGGCCAGGCGGCTGTTTTGCCGATACTTACCAATGGAAAGACGGCATTGGTCCCAAAAAAGACCGACCCAGCATGGTCAACGTATGGTGGGGTGGCGTTACGGAAGATAATTCCTTCGGTACCCACGATTTTCTCAACCTCTGCGAGGCCATCGGTGCAGAGCCATATCTGGCGGGTAATGTAGGTAGTGGATCCGTTAAGGATTTAGCCGATTGGGTCGTGTACACCAACAGCGAAAAAGGTAGCCCAATGAGCGAATTGCGGCGCAAAAACGGTCGCGAAAAACCGTGGAAAGCCAAAATGTGGGGCGTAGGTAACGAAGCGTGGGGCTGCGGCGGCAATATGAAAGTGGATTATTACGCTAATATTTACAAGCAATACGCTACGTTTATGGCCGATTGGGGCAATAACGGCAAAATGTTCCGCGTGGCATCCGGTGCCAGCGATGCCGATTATAACTGGTCGGAAGTACTGATGCGCGATATACCGCATAACCTGATGGAAGGTATCGCACTGCACCATTATTCGGTGATCGACTGGAACAAAAAAAGTTCAGCAACCAATTTTACGGAAGAAGAATATTTCAAGACCATGAAATCGGCCATTTTGATGGAAGAACTCATCACGAGGCATTCTACCATCATGGATAAATATGACCCTAACAAAAAAATCGCGCTGGTCGTGGACGAATGGGGCGGCTGGTACGATGTAGAACCAGGTACCAATCCAGGTTTTCTTTTCCAACAAAACACCATGCGCGATGCAATGCTTGCTGGAGCAACATTGCATATTTTCCATGATCACTGCGATCGTGTTCGGGTAGCCAACCTAGCCCAAACTGTGAATGTACTGCAAGCGGTAATACTCACAGAGGGCGAAAAGATGATTCTAACCCCTACTTACCATGTCTTGGAAATGTTCAATGTACACCAAGATGCGCTGCATTTACCACTCGATTTGAAGGTAAACAATTATGTTTTTGGCAGTGAAAAATTGCCCGCAGTATCCGCTTCTGCAAGCCGCGACAAGGCAGGGGTAACGCATGTTTCTGTGGTTAATATTGACCCCAATCGCCCACAAGAAGTAACGATTTCGGTGCGCGGAATGGACGCAACAGGTGTTTCCGGCCGTATCCTTAGTTCGGGAAAAGTACAGGATTATAACTCATTTGATAAGCCTGATTTAGTAAAACCAGTCGACTTTAAAGGCGCATCCTTGAAAAATGGGGTATTGAAGGTGGTACTGCCGCCGGTATCAGTGGTGGTGCTGACGTTGAAGTAAGTGAGGTAATTACAAATGGTTAAAACGGTTCAAATCGAAACAAATAACAATGACGGACAAATACAAATCACTCAAAGAAGCCGCTTACGAGGCCAATATGGAAATCCCTCGTCAAAAACTCGCTATTTATACCTTTGGCAATGTATCGGCAATTGACAGGGCAGCGGGTATAGTGGCCATCAAACCGAGTGGTGTGCCTTATTCTGAATTGAAAGTATCCGATATGGTGCTGGTGGATTTGAATAATCAAGTGGTGGAAGGCTCGGCTCGTCCGTCGTCGGATACCAAAACGCATATTTTATTGTACCGATGTTTCCCCACAATTGGGGGCGTTTGTCATACGCATTCGACGTATGCGGTGGCATGGGCGCAGGCCGTGCGGGCAATCCCAAATCTAGGGACTACCCATGCAGATCACCTAACCCATGCCGTTCCTGTAACAGCAGTAATGACCGATGCAATGATTCAGGGCGATTACGAACACGAAACAGGCCAACAGATTTTGGATGTTTTTCAACAGGAAAATCTTTCGCCCGAAGCAGTAGAAATGGTACTGGTGGCCTGTCATGGGCCGTTTACTTGGGGCAAAGACGCAGCAAAAGCGGTTTATAATGCTGGTGTTTTGGAAGAAATTGCAAAAATGGCTTACCTTACCCTCCAAATAAACCCCCTCGCACTGCCAATTAAACAAACATTAGTAGATAAGCATTTTTTTAGGAAACATGGTAAAAATGCTTATTACGGACAAGACTGTTAAACCAACAACATTATGCAAGTCATACTAGGTATCCTTTTTCACACCATCGGCGGCATCTCGTCGGGTAGTTTTTACATGCCCTTCAAAAAAGTAAAAGGTTGGGCTTGGGAGAGTTTTTGGATTGTTGGCGGCCTGTTTTCGTGGCTCATTGTACCACCTATCGCGGCTTGGCTCACCATCCCTAATTTTTCTAGCATCATCAGTGAAGCAGCCAGCCACGTGAAGGGTTTTGTATTCCTGATGGGGCTATTATGGGGCATCGGGGGACTTACCTATGGTTTAGGCGTGCGTTATTTGGGTATGTCTTTGGGCAATTCGATTGTTTTAGGCTTTTGTTCGGCCTTTGGCGCATTGGTGCCGTCCATTTATTACAGCTTAAATCCTACGCCTGGCAAAACCTCATTTACCGATATGCTCCAACATGCTGGCGGTCAATTGGTTTTGCTGGGTGTACTGGTTTGCTTGATTGGCATTGCCTTTTCGGGCAAAGCAGGCATTATGAAAGAGGCCGATTTGAACCTCAATAAAGAAAAAAACACTTCAGAATTTAGCCTTGTAAAAGGGCTCGTAATTGCGATAGTTTCGGGTATTTTAAGTTCTTTTTTCAATTTTGGCATAGAAGGCGGCAAACCAATGGCGGAGGAAGCTGTTCGACAGGGATTTAATCCCTTGTTTCAGAACAATGTTACTTATGTCGTACTACTTTGGGGTGGCCTGACGACCAATTTTTTATGGTGTATGTATTTGAATTTCAAAAACAAAACCTTTGGCGACTATACCAATCAGCAAACGCCGATCACCAAAAATGTCCTTTTTTCAGGTATTGCAGGTACAATGTGGTTTTTGCAATTCTTCTTCTATGGGATGGGCGAAAGCAAATTGGGCAATGGTGCCAGTTCATGGATTTTGCACATGGCGACAATTATCCTAACGGCTAATATTTGGGGGCTTTACCTCAAAGAGTGGTCAAATGTGAGTAAAGCCACTTTTCGTACGTTTTTGCTAGGTATTGGACTGATTTTGCTATCCATTGTAATAGTAGGCATTGGAAATGCGATGTAAGGTTTTTTTTAATTAAACCTAAAAATATCCTCCAACGCAACCTTTAAATCGGGAAAAATGACGCATTCCAATACCTCTTCTTTGACATAAATCGTGGCAGGGCTATAAACACCCGATTCGGTCAAGTGGAATTGAAAAGCACATTCGTGTTCGGGATCAACAATCCAATATTCGCGGATTTCGTTTTCTTCGTAGAGTTGTTTTTTGGTTTTCATTTCTTTTGTTGAATTACCCGGCGAAAGTATTTCAACCACCAAATCAGGCGCGCCCAAACAGCCTTTATCGTCGAGTTTTTCCAAATCGCATACAATACAAATGTCCGGTTGAACAACTGTGATAATGTTTTTGTTGGCTTTGGCAGATTTACTTTTATCTAAAAGACGGACATCGAAAGGAGCGGCGTAAAACCTGCATTTATGTAGTTTGAAATGTTCAAAAAAGATACCGTTGAGTTCACGTGAAATCTCCTGATGCTTACGGCTTGGTGTCGAAATTGGAAAGATTTTGCCTTTGATGATTTCTACGGTTTGCTCAAATTTCCAAGTCAGGTAATCGGCATAGGTGTAAAGCCCATTTTTTAGGTCAAGTTGCTCAATATTGATAATGTGGCTCATTTTTATGTGCTGATTTTAAGGCAAAAATAAGGAATGTTTTGAAATATTGATCCGTCAAAAAGTGGAAGGTAATGCTAGAAACATTTGCAAATAAAGGCAAATGGGATATAAACTATCCCGAACACACTTTACCAAAGTACAGAATAGATTTGATGATCAACTCTGGATGTCATTTTGTGCTACTACTATTTGCTATACTCATTTTAACAAAAAAATACTGCAATTGATGCAAAATTTCAACCACGTATCCTATCTTTGGAACGACCAAAAAGCCGCTGAAATCGCCCACGACGAAGTGGCGCTCCTTGTCTATCGCTCCAACCTGCTCGGTGCCGACCTCCGCCTCACCAATTACGGCGGCGGCAATACTTCGTGCAAAGTACTTGCCCGCGACCCGCTTACAGGCCAAGAAGTAGAAGTAATGTGGGTAAAAGGCAGTGGCGGCGACCTCGGTACCATGAAACGTAGCGGACTGGCAGCATTGTATGTAGAGCGGTTACGAAGCCTCAAAAACGTTTATCGCGGCCTCGAGTACGAAGACGAAATGGTCGAATTATTTAACCATTGTATTTTCGATCTAGCCTCCAAAGCGCCTTCTATTGATACGCCTTTGCATGGTTTTTTACCATTCAAACACATCGACCACTTGCATCCCGACGCGGCCATTGCTATTGCGGCAGCCAAAGACGGTGAACGCATTACCCACGAACTCTTTGGCGGCAGCATCGGTTGGGTGGGCTGGCGCAGACCCGGTTTTGAATTGGGTTTGGAACTCAAAAAATGCCTCGATGATAATGCAGCCAAAGGTATCGCTCTGAAAGGGATAATGCTGGGCTCGCACGGCCTGTTCACTTGGGGCGATACGGCTTACGAAAGTTATATCAATACCCTCGAAGTTATTGAACGTTGTGCCGAATATTTGGAGGAAAATTACGGAAAAAAAAGACCTGTATTTGGTGGAGCAAAACAAGAAAGCCTTCCTGCAACCGAACGGCAGAAAAAAGCGGCTCAAACTGCTCCTATTTTACGTGGATATTGCTCCTCGGAACGCAAAATGGTAGGGCATTTCACCGATGTTCCAACCGTTTTGGATTTTATCAATTCCCATGATTTAGCACATTTAGCACCGATGGGCACGAGTTGTCCCGACCATTTTTTGCGCACCAAAATCGCACCATTGGTACTAGATCCGCAAAAAACAGGCGATAAAACCTATTTAGATACGGCTTTTAAAACTTACCGGGCGGGTTACCGCACTTATTACGAAGGCTGCAAACGCGCCAATTCGCCCGCCATGCGCGACCCAAATCCTGTAGTGATTTTGTACCCAGGCGTGGGTATGTTTACTTTTGCAAAAGACAAAACAACGGCTCGATTAGCATCCGAGTATTATATCAATGCCATCAATGTGATGCGGGGCGCAGAAGCCGTATCGGAATATACTTCCCTGCCACATCAAGAGGCTTTCGATATCGAATATTGGTTGTTGGAAGAAGCAAAATTACAGCGAATGCCCAAGCCCAAACCGCTAACTGGTAGAGTGGCTTTAGTAACCGGTTCGGCGGGTGGTATCGGGAAGGCCATCGCCCGAAAATTTGCGGAAGAAGGTGCATGCGTCGTACTCAATGACCTCAATGCAGATCGGTTGGAGGAAGCAAAAGCAGAGTTTTTGGCCGATTTTGGTAAGGATGCGGTTGCTACCACTTTGCTTGATGTCACCGATGAACACTCCGTTGAAGCAGCCTTTCAAGCGGCCTGTCTTGCTTTTGGAGGCGTAGATATTGTGGTGAATAACGCAGGTATTAGTATTTCAAAAAGCATATTGGAGCACTCTTTGGACGAATGGGACAAATTGTACGATATTTTGGTAAAAGGCCAATTTGTGGTATCGCGTGCAGGTTTGGACGTGATGCGCAAACAAGGTTTTGGCGGCGATATTTTGAATATTGTATCCAAAAACGCCGTTGTATCCGGGCCTAATAATGCAGGATATGGCTCAGCCAAGGCAGCACAAGCGCATTTGACCCGTTTGTTAGCAGCGGAATTGGGTGCCGACAAAATACGGGTCAATATGGTCAACCCCGATGCCGTTATTGCAGGAAGCAATATTTGGGCTGGCGGTTGGGCCGAGGGTCGCGCCAAGGCTTATGGCGTTTCGGTAGAAGAACTACCCGCTTACTATGCCAAACGCACCCTCTTGGGCGAGATTATTTTGCCCGAAGATATCGCCAATGCTTGTTTTGCCTTTGTGGGCGGTTTACTAAATAAAACTACCGGTAATGCTTTGAATGTAGATGGAGGTGTGGCAATGGGTTTTTTGCGGTAGGGTTTTGCCCAACAGTTGTCATGTCCAATAGCGCATTGAAATAAAGTACTAAACTGTACTTACGAATCTAATAACCACCCGCACAATCATCACCACGGTCATCTGCTACGCCCTGTAATTTACCATTAGGCAGTACCATAATAGCCTCTACACGGCCAATGGGGCCACGTGACATGACGGTATGTCCTTTGGCCTGTAACTGCTGTATCACCTCTTCGGAAAGCGCGCCTTCCTCTATGGAAATCTGATCCGGCCGCCATTGGTGGTGGAACCGCTTTTGATGGACGGCATCTTTAAGCGGCAGCCCAAATTCATATACATTTACGATGGTTTGGAATACAGAAGTAGGAATAGTAGTGCCGCCTGGCGTACCGAGTACCATACTAAGTTTACCTTTTTGGGCAATAATAACGGGTGTCATACTGCTCAATGGACGTTTACCCGGTTCAATTTTATTGGCTTTGCCTCCAATAGCACCATAAATATTAGGTACACCGGGCTTTGCGCTAAAATCGTCCATTTCGTTGTTGAGGATAAATCCTGCGCCTGCTACCACGGTACGGCTACCATAACTATCGTTTAAGGTAGTGGTCACAGCAACTGCGTTCCCGAATTTGTCCACAATAGAATAATGGGTTGTTTGCTCGCTTTCTTTAATATCACCCGGCGCAATAGCATCGCTGGATGAAGCCTTTAAAGGATCAAAATCCTTCATGCGCCCTGCGAGGTATGCGCTATCTACAAGTGTTTTTACCGGAACTTTATAAAAATCTGGGTCACCCATGTGCATCGAACGATCGGCATAAGCACGGCGTTCAGCTTCGGCCATTAGGTGTACCGCTGCGGTGGAATGAAACCCAAATGATTTCATTGGATGCCAAGAGGTAATTGTCAATAATTGCTGTAGTATAATACCACCACTGCTTGGAGGGGGCATGGTCGTTACTTTCATACCTTTCCAGTTAAATTCTTGGGGTTTACGCCATACACTTTTATAGTTTTCGAGGTCTTTTGCAGTAATTAAGCCGTGGCGCTTTTCCATATCATAGAGGATCAATGCTGCTGTGGCACCGACATAAAATCCGTCACGGCCATCGCCTTCAATACGGCGCATAGTATTGGCCAAATCTTTTTGGATAAGCCAATCGCCTGCTGCCCAAGCATCCATTTTGACAAAAGCGGGCATAAATGTGCTATTCACCACAAAGGTCATACGCTCTCCGTTGAGGTTTTCGGCCTCTTGTTGGGTAATTTGAAACCCTTTTTCGGCCAGCATAGTGGCAGGTTTTACCAATTCGGCCCAAGGAAGTTTTCCATATTTTTTGTGCGCTTCCCACATACCATCTACAGTACCGGGCACACCAGATGCTAGCACACCAAAACGGCTCAATTTTGTGATCACATTTTTAGCCGTATCAAGGTACATCGAGTCCGTTGCAGCAGCAGGTGCTTTTTCGCGATAATCGAGCGCATCGGTCATACCACTTTTGCTGCGGTAGAGCAAAAAGCCGCCGCCGCCAATATTTCCCGCTTGTGGATACACGACTGCCAAGGCAAACTGTACGGCCACAGCAGCATCTACGGCACTACCGCCTTTACGAAGGATGTCCAATCCGACTTGGGTTGCAAGCGGGTGCGCCGTTACAACCATAGCGGAGTCGTCGGTAATTTCTTTCTGAATTTTATAGGGATACGGTGTAATCGGCTGCGCCGATAAGAGGACAACTGCGCAACAAAACAGGGCGCAGGAAGTGATTTTTTTAACTAACATAATCATATATTTAAAGTAAAAACTTAGCCAGCGGTTTCGAGTCAAAAAAGATGGCAATTTTAGGCCAAACGAGCCGCTTTTTTGAGTTCGATGCAGCGCATCGGACGAAAAAAATGGCGAAGTATGGCCTAAAATTGACCTTTTTTGACCGAAATGGGAGCGGCTAAGTTTTTACTATTTAAAAAGGATTTGAGTATTTGCCCATAGACTCCTACCCAAATCCTTCTGTATTAAACCCAAAAATCTAGGAATTGTTATTGCTAAGGCACAACATTTTTTGCCTTAGCAATTTCCGCGCTAGTGCGATAAGGCACTGCGTCCAATTGCTTTTTCAAGTTATTTCGCACCACTTCGTATTGTTTCAAGTCTTCGCCTTTAATGGGTTCGGGTGATGGCAAGTTGAGGCGAAGGTGATCCACCTGTTGGCCATTTTTCCAAAACCGGAAACAAACGTGCGGTCCCGTAGCCAAGCCTGTAGAACCTACATAACCGATGGTTTGCCCCTGTGCTACATGTGAACCTGAGCGAATACCTTTAGCAAAACCTTGCATGTGTAGGTATTGCGTTTCGTAGGTTTTATCGTGTCGTAATTTGACAAAGTTACCATTACCGCCGCGGTGTGCTGCTTCTTCCACTACGCCATCGGCCACTGCCAAAATAGGTGTGCCATAAGGTGCGGCATAATCGGTACCAAAATGTGCTTTGTGGTATCCCAAAATAGGATGCAAACGATTGAGGTCGTAACGGCTACTAATACGACTAAATTTAACGGGTGCTTTCAAAAATGCTTTACGGGCAGGGCGGCCATCAATATCGTAGTATTTACAAGAGAGACCTTCTTTATCAAAATTAAAAGCGTGGAATTCTTTTCCGTCGCGTTCATATACCGCAGCGAGAATTTTGCCCGTACCTACAGCGCGACCTTCTACGAAATGTTGTTCGTACATGACCTTAAAGCGATCACCTTGTTTTTGGTGGTAAAAATCTACCGAAGAGGCTAATACATCAATCATGCCATCGGCCAATTCATCGGAAAGATCATTGTCCACCAATGCTTGCCAAAAACTGGACTCCAGTACACCTGCGGAAGTAACCAAACGGGTTTCCACCTCGCGCTTAATGATTTTTACTTCAAAAGGCGCATTGAGCGAAAAAATAATATACTCATACGGTGATGGTTCATATACCATGAACCCTGATTTGGCGGCATTTTTTTGTGTGAGAAAATTCAACTTTTTCCCAACTTGCATACGGGTAATACTGAATCCTGCTTTAGCGGAGTTTTGCACCAACTCCATTATATCTTTGGAAGAAAGACCTTGTTCGTTTAATATTTTACCAAGAACATCGCCATTTTTTAGTTGGTTTTCAACTAAATGGAATTGATTCATTGCAAAATTCCAACGTAAATTTTCAGGTACTATCGGTAGGGCGCCGAGGCGAGGTTGTGATAGTATTAAGGCAGCAGATTGTCTCGTCTGGGGGGATTGGAGGGGGGCGATAATTAGGCCAGCAGCAAGGGCTATAGTTCCTGAAAGTAGCCATTTTTTTTGCTTTTTATTCAGGATGCGCCACCCGTGTTGCTGGCGTCGATTTTCTTCTGTCGTCACGATCGTTGTATGAACTTTAGTGTGTTAAGAAAGGGATTAAAAGTTCGGGACATGGCGCAAATGTAACAAGGAACATCAAATATGTACACATTGTTAGTAACTTTTAACCAAAAATACTGAATACCTAAATGGATTTTATCTTCCTGAAAACCAACATTTTATGCAGTTGCAATCAAAACATGTCGCTTGTTGGTAGATGTAAACGTGCGCCTTTATTCAATCGCATCTAACATAAATCATTGATTTTCAGGTTAATAAAACCAAATCTGGTTATTGTTACTTCACAATTTCAGCATCTTCCGTTGCTTCCGTTTTGGAGCCAAGATAATTGGGCAAATCCATACCTGCCATATTCATCAAATCGCTCAATGGCGGAACAGATTTATAGAGGCCGGAGATAAAATTAGAGGTAGAACTACCACTTTCGCCACCATTTCCACCTTCCCAAACCGTCACTTTATCAATTTTAATCCCTTTGATCGCATCCACTTGTGTACGCATCAATTCTGGCAATTGATCAGCGATTAAGAGCAATACAGCATCGCGGGTATTACCACCAGCCGAGGCTACAATTTTTTGGAAACCTTCTGCTTGTTTGCTCAATATTTCGAGCATACCACGTGCTTCTGCTTCTTGTTTCATAAAGATCGCATCGGCTTCACCACGTGCAATACGGCGGGTTTGTTCGGCTTGTGCTTCGGCGTTGATTTCGGTTTTTTGCTTTTCAATTTGAGCGATAATAATCTCATTGGCTTCACGAGTGGCTTTTTCGCGGGATGCACGCGCCAATTCGGCTAATTCTTCGGCGCGGTACGACAATTCCAATGCTTTTGCGTTTTGTACTTTTTCGGCAGTGGTTGCCATACGAAGCGATTCAGCCTCGGCTTCGCGGCGTTCGGCTTCGGAGCGGGCAATTTGGATACGTGATTGGTTTTCACCTTCTACTGCACGGGCATTGTTTTCGGCAATCCTAACACGCCTAATCTGTTCCGCATCTGCTTCCGAGGAGGCTGCGAGTGCTTCGGCATTGGCCAATTTTGCCCGTTGCATCTGTTGTGCTTCTGCTTCACCAATCATGGCTAATGCCTGTGTTTCAGATACTTTAATACGCATTTCGCGTTGCGCATCCACCTCACCGATAGAACCATCGCGAATTTTTTGTGCCACCGAAATACGAGCGTCATTGATGGCTTTTGCAGCCGCTTCTTTACCCAATGCCTGGATATAACCCGATTCGTCATGAATATCGGTTACGTTGACGTTGATCAAGCGCAAACCAATTTTTTTCAATTCCGTTTCTACATGGTGTGAAACATTGCTGTAAAATTTATCGCGATCGGTATTGATTTCCTCAATATCCATCGTAGCGATCACCAAACGCATTTGCCCCACAATAATATCATGTGCAATAGTACGGATAGCCGTGATATCCAAACCCAATAATCGTTCAGCGGCATTGGTCATAACAACAGGCTCGGTAGAAATACCCACCGTAAAACGCGAAGGCACATCGACACGGATATTTTGTTTGCTCAAAGCATTTCGGAGATCCACATCAATAGAAATAGGCACCAGTTCGAGAAAAGCAAAATCCTGAATAATTGGCCATATAAATGCAGCACCACCGTGGATACATCGGGCCGATTCCCCAGCCCCGGTTTTACCATAAATAACCAAAATTTTGTCAGAAGGACATCGCTTATAACGCGAAATAAGCATACTGGCCGATATCATCAAAAATACCAGCAATGAAATAAGAATAAATACGAACGAAGTCATAAAATAATAAGGTTTAAAATGAAATAAATTTGAATTAATTGGTTTAAAAAGCCCCAAAGGGGCGTCACATCCAGCTCAGGGCAACGCCCTGTAAATACGTAACGTGTGAAATATCGTAAAAAATATCGCAAAAACATCATTCTCCAGCCCCCACAGCCCTCACAACAAGCACATGATGCGCCGCATCAAAATCCACCACCACCACCGATTGCCGAGTAGGTATCATGTTATCAAAAGAAACTGCATCCAACTCACGTAGTGCGCCTTGCACCTCAATCGTGATCTTACCAGCACCCTGACCAGCTATCGGAATCGGAATATACACCTGTCCGATCAGTCCAATCGCATTATGCAAGTCCATAGTACCAGAAGATTGCCACCTCAATATCCAACGGAGCATCCGCCAAACGAGCCATGCCGTTAGCCATCCAACGCCAATACCGATTAAAGTAGATAAAGGTGTACCCAGCCCAGCCCTCAACGCAGCCAGCGCAGTCCATCCCATAAACATACCAAAAGCCAAAAAGCCACGAATACTAAGAATGGGCAATAAAGCATCGCCTGCAAAACCGTCGGATAATTCGGCATGATCGCCGCCGATAAAGAAAGAAAGCAATAAATAGAGTACAAATAAAAGATTGGAAATCAATCCAATAGCACTAAATATTTGTTCAGCGCAACTTAAGTGTTGCCATGTGTCAATGAGTGATGTCATTTGTTGTTTTTTTGTTAGTGCAACATTCGGGATGTAAGTAATCCGTTGGTTGCACCGCTCGACACTCCAAGAGAAAAGGTCGGCAGAATGGTGTTTTTTTACGATAAAAGCGATATTAAATTGGCTATTTTACCAAAAAAAAGGATAAAAAAAGGAGGATTTACATGCCCTCTTTGGCACATAAATCCTCCTTTAAGTATGCTATAAAATAAAAAATGGATAAACAATCTACATCATTTCATTCAAAAAACGAACCAATGCGTTAGTTATAACCGCCAATTTACATATCATAAGTAATCTCAACAGTCCCTGAGTCTGGTTTTGCCTGACAAGTAAGGCAATAACCTGCCTTTACTTCATCATCATCCAGCGCATAACAGGCATCCATAGCTACTTTTCCGTTGAGCACTTTGGCCATACAAGTAGAACAAGCCCCGGCTGTACAAGAATAAGGTACATCGTATTTTTCGCGTACCATCACATCGAGAATGGTTTGGCCAGCAGGAACAACTGTTTCGATACGTTGGCCTTTGAGGTGTACCACTAGGTGTGCTCCACCGCCGGGAACAGGATTGGCTGGCTCGCTACCTGGTACATGGGTCGCATTTAAGAACCGTTCCGTGTGGATTTGTTTCGTTGGGATACCACGTGCTGCGATGGCTTTTTCTACTTTTTCGGCCATGTCGCCAGGGCCACACACAAAATAAACACAATCCGCTTCTGGGCCATGTGGCATATTTTCTTCTAAATATTGCTCAACAGTATGGGCATCGACACGTCCTTTTTTACCTTTCCAATTAGACGATGATTTTTTGAACAGCCCCATCAAGCCGCCGCCGCCTTCTTTTTTAGGTTGGCTCAGAATATGTTCTACAAATAATTGACCAACATATCGTTCACTCAGTTTATCCAATTCATCGCGGAAAATAATCTGCTCTTCATTGCGACTACCATAGAGCATAAAAATAGTACTCATTGGCTCCTGCTCCAAAGTCGTTTTTACAATCGAAGCCAAAGGTGTAATCCCACTACCTGCTCCAAAAATATAATAGGTACGGCGTTTGTCGGCGTTGAGTGGTACAAAAAACCGACCGTCGGGGGCAGACACTTCTAGTTGGTCGCCTTGTTGTACGGTATCGTGTAACCAGGTCGAAACTGCGCCATTTTGAACTTTTTTTACAGTAATAGCCAAACGTTTTTCGAGCGGGCTGCTACTCATGGAGTACGAGCGGCGCAGTTCCTGCCCTTTTACCGTGGCTTTGATGGTGATATATTGTCCCTGCTTATAAGAAAGAAACGTATCTTGCAGTTCAGAAGGAATGGCAAATTCCAAGGTAACTGTATCTTGCGTCTCTTGTTGCTTGGAATTTATAAATAAGCTGTAAAATTGCATCGTGAAAAGGAGTATCGGATGTACCGATATGTTTAATTTTGTGCAAAAGTAAACTGCTCTAACAATCCATTGTATCTTTTAGTTGAATCTAGTTGCGAAAGAAATAAAAACTTATGATAAAAGACTTAAAATATTTAGCCGCATATTTGGTTCCTGCGTCTGCATTTTGGGCCATATATAAAGGCGGTACCTGGGCATGGTGCACCGTTGTCCTTGTTTTTGGTATATTACCTTTGGTGGAGGCTGTGTTGCCTAAATCCACCGAAAATTATACCGATGAGGCAGAAACGGAACAAAATAGCCGAAAATGGTTCAATTATTTGCTCTATATCAATGTCCCATTGGTTTATGTGGCTATTCTGTATGCTCTATATACCGTTGCGCAGCGTGAAATGGCATTTTTTGAGGTAATTGGCCTCGTTTTAAGCGTAGGGACGGTGCTGGGTACCAATGGTATCAATGTGGCGCATGAGTTGGGTCATCGAATGGATAAAGGCCACCAATTATTATCCAAAATATTGCTTTTGCCCGAATTGTATATGCACTTTTTTATAGAGCATAACAAAGGCCACCACAAACACGTAGCCACCGATGCAGATCCAGCAACTTCGAGATTGGGCCAAAATGTCTATCATTTTTGGTGGCAATCGGTGACAGGTAGTTGGGTAAGTGCTTGGAAAATAGAAAAAGATCGCTTGCAAAAAACAGGACATTCCATTTGGTCTTTGTCCAATGAAATGTTGGTGTATCAAGTGCTACAATTAGGATGGGTTGCGGCTATTGGCTTGTATTTTGGTACAAAACCATTAATTTTTGCATTAGCATGTGCCTTAGTTGGGGTATTATTATTGGAAACTGTCAATTATATTGAGCATTATGGGTTGTATCGTCGGTTATTGCCTTCTGGTAGGCCCGAGCCTGTATTGCCCATACATTCTTGGAATAGCAACCACGAATTGGGTCGTATCTTTCTATACGAACTTACTAGGCACAGCGATCACCACTACAAAGCCACCCGTAAATACCAAGTACTCCGCCACATGGACGAAAGTCCTCAGTTGCCATTGGGTTATCCGGGTAGTATGCTCACCTCGCTTGTGCCGCCGCTCTGGTTTGGCTTGATGAACAAAAGAGTAGAAGAAGCCCGTTCAAAATTAGTCATTCAATAAATGTTATCCAGTTATGACAAGTAATGCCGCCACTCCATTAGCCTATATACACGACATCGAAGATGATAATCGTCGTGCTGCTTTTGAACAATTACGCGAAACAGTCTTGGGCAATTTACCCGATGGCTTTGAGGAAGCGATGTCGTACGGTATGATTGGTTATGTCGTACCGCATAGATTGTACCCGGCAGGTTACCATTGTGATCCAAAATTGCCGTTGCCCTTTGTTGCTATTGCTGCGCAAAAGAATTTTATTGCGCTCTACCACATGGGTATTTATGCCATTCCTGAATTATTAGATTGGTTTGTAACTGAGTTCCCCAAGCACAGTAAAGCAAAACTAGATATGGGCAAAAGTTGTATTCGTTTCAAAAAAACTGGTGATATTCCACTGGAATTGATTGGCCTATTGATGCAAAAAATCACGATGGACTCCTGGATAGCAGTGTATGAAACAAATTATAAACGATAAAAACTTTTATTACCGTCAAGGTGGAAATTGTTAATACCTTTACACCCACGCAACCAAACAGCATTTTTGCTGTTTACTTGCTAAGTTTATGCCAATACTATTATCAAATACTAAAGTACAAATCGTTTTTTCCATCTTTTTCATTATATGCCAGTAAACGAACAACACGATGTCATAATTTACAGGGTACGAGACCAAGGTCTTGAGGTGTATTTGGTTAATCCTTCTAGCGAACATGCTGGTTTGGACAATTCCGCCGTGCCTTCTGTTGGATTATCGGATCAATTAATGGCAGCAACAGGTGGTATTGAACTAGAATCCTATACTTGTAAGGATGGATGCGAACGCAAAGCCATTGCCATTGAAGCCGATTGGCACGAAATTCCTTCTTTACGCGCACTTATGTACGAAGATTATCGTGTGGCAAAGGAAAAGGCAAAACAACATTTGAAAAATTTAGTACCCGACCTTGATAAAGGTGCATATATCGGTGTAAAAGATGCCTTTAAACGTGTGTTGCCTGAGCAATACGCTTTTTTAAAGGAACTGAAGGATATTGTTTTAGATAAAAATCAGACAAAATACGTATAGTTTCGGCTACGCCCAACTGGGCACTTCGGCTTCGCTCAGTGACCAGTTGAGCGAAGCCGAAACCGGTAGTTGAGCGAAGCCGAAACTCGGTAGTTGAGCGTAGTCGAAACTCATTTAGTACTTATTAACGCCCTGAACGCACTCAACTGTGCATTCAGGGCGTTACTTTTGCATTTCTTTTTTGTCTATGAATGTCGTTAGGAATGAGATTTAAATAAAGGTACAAATTTGGGGAGATGATTTTGTCACTATCAAGGCATGAAGAGGGCGTTTAGTAGTGCTAAATAACCGATGAATAACGAAGAGAGGGGCAAAATGAAGCCGCCAAATCTGTACCTTTATTTGAATCTCATTCCTTACGATAAATAAACAAAGAAAATAGAGCATCCTCAAGCCTAATAGAAAGCGATTATCCTCGCTTTACCGCTCAACCATTGTTCATCCATCATCACTAAAATAATACAATACTCGACTATGTATAAATTTCAGTCCACACTCCTCCTGCTCGCATTTTTTTGCATGGCAGGCATTACACTCAGCGCACAACCTGCTAACCCTAAGCAAGTGCGCCTAATTTGCAATATCACAGATCCACCAGCACCTACTGATAGTTTACATCTTTACCAGTATGTTGGCTTTGGAGCCAAGGTAATTGGATCTGCTGGTCGCGCTCAAGATGGTACTTATACGTTTTTGGTAGCCAAAAGTGCCCCAAAAACGTATGGAATTGGGTTTACCGACAATAATTTGGCGCGTGTAGTTTTAGGGGAAGAACCAGAAGTAAAACTCTGGGCCAATGCACAATTTATTGAGCGCGCGCGCGCAATGGGCTCTGTTCATAACGCAGAATTAGAGCGTATCACGAAAGTTACTTCCGCTTACCAAAATGGTAACTGGAACGATCCAATGGGCGTAAAAAAACGTAAAGACTATATTGACTCTTTAAAAAATGCCAAATCCTTCCTTTGGCGCTCGGCTAATATCCTAATGCCTCCTTATTTTCAAGGTAAAGATGTGGGCCGCGAATCAGAATATTATGGCTTAAATTGGTTCAATCAAGTTGATTTTGCCAATGACCGCGGATATGATAATCTCCCAGAAGTATTTTATGCATTTTCTGCTTACGCAACACGCATGGCAAGCATGACTACCGAAGCCATGACTATTGAATGGGCAGATGCACAACTGAAACGTATTCCTGAAAATTCGGGAGCGTACCGCCTCGCTTTGGGTGGATTAGTTAAAGGCTACCAACAGCGTCAAGTAGGTGGACCATTCTCCTATTTTTCTAAAAAATACGTTGACAAGTACCGCAATGTTAATTACGGTGAAACGGCCGCGCTGGAGTTTGAACTGGCAAAAGCAGGCACTTCCACACCTGGTATGGTTGCACCTGATATTGCAGGAATGACTCCCGATAGCAGTACTTATGCTTTATCCAAATTGCGCGGCAAAGTGGTATTGGTGGATTTCTGGGCCAGTTGGTGCGGCCCTTGCCGTCGCGAAAATCCAGCGGTACGTGCGCTATATGCTAAATACAAAGACCAAGGTTTTGATATACTAGGCGTGAGCCTTGACCGAGATGCCGCTGCATGGCGCAAGGCGATACAAGATGATATGCTTCCCTGGCACCATGTAAGTGACCTCAAAGGTTGGCAAAGCGATCACGCGGCGACCTATTCTGTTACCTCTATCCCGCAAACACTTTTGTTGGACCGCGAAGGTAAATTGATTGTTCGTAATTTGCGCGGCGAAGCACTTGGTGCTAAATTGGCGGAAATTTTTGGTAATTAGGATTGCAAATGAGATAGGCGATTTTCTTATAAGTTGGCGACTTCGGAAGATGAGGCCAATAAATATTTGAAGTTGATTTAATATTGTGTCGGCGTGACTCGATTCTAATGTCGTCAATTTATGCAAATCCAGACCCTGCTAAGGGTCAAACATGAGTAGCCCCGAATGCAATTCGGGTTCGATATGTAGGTGCATGTTTAACAACCCTGAAAGGGTTGAACGTAATGAAACGCTCATAATACGTTGACGTTCAACCACTACGTGGTTATTAAATATTGCCGCATTCCTAAACCCGAATTGCATTCGGGGCTACTCACGTTCAACCACTGCGTGGTTAGAATATCGCTAAATTGACGACATTAAACTCGATGTCATGCCGACACTATACATTTACAGAACAATTATTGGATGCTTATGCTACCCATTTTCTTACGAAAGACTGCCTCATCTAATTATTATGGTTCTCATAGCATCTATATACGAACAAGTTGCACTAATTTTGTGTCGTAAAACAAAAAAATATGAAAGGACTATTCACTTTTTGCTTATTTTGCCTGTGTAATGCCATTCTTTTGGCACAAACTACTTTAGATGGTTATGTTTTTGAACAAAATAATCGAGGCTATCTCAGCGATGCCTTGGTCAGTATTTTTCAATTGCCAGAAAACTATGTACGAGGTGAATTCGTCACCGATCGCGAAGGCCATTTTAGCACCACATTGGCACCTGGGAAATATCGTTTAGTAACCAAACGCGATCTTTTTTATCCTAAAATGGACACCATTGAGGTGGGTACTCAAAAATCGTATGCCAAAATAGCGTTGCAACGTAAACCTGGTTATATTTTTGACGCAACAATTTCCGAAGGACGCGAGGATGAATCCCAAATCGTTGACGCGGTTTCGGGTACTCGTATTGAAATTTTTAACCGTACCAGCCGCAAACCCGAACTTATCCTGCTCGATCACCCTAATGCTTTCTTTCAATTTACTTTTGAACAAGGCAACCACTATACCATTATGATCCGCAAGCCCGGTTATATTGCCAAGCGTATTGAGGCGCGCGTCAATGTAGAGGGTTGTATTATTTGTGTGGATGGTGTTAGGGATTTAAACCCTGGGGTAACAGAAGTGCTGACGGCCAATAATTCAATGGGAACACTATTGAGCAATATTGAACTCGATAAAGTTAAATTGGATAAACGTATTGCTGTCAGAAACATTTATTACGATTTCAATAAATGGGACATACGCAAAGATGCCGCTAAACAACTGGATAAAGTAGTCACCTTAATGCGCGATAACCCAGGCATTAGTATGGAATTGGGTTCTCATACCGATGCCAGAGGTGATGATGAGTATAACACTACGCTATCTCAAAACCGCGCTGAAGCAGCCGTAGAATATATTATTGAACATGGAATTAGCCGCGATCGTATCAATGCTAAAGGATATGGCGAAACCCAATTAGCCAACCACTGTAAAAATGGCATCACATGCAGCGAAGACGAACACCAACTCAATCGTCGTACAGAATTGCGGATTACTGCATTTACCAATGATGCCCTCGAAATGGCGCGCTGGAGATCCTTGGAAGAAATCATCCGCGAAGAGGAATTTGATGCTGAATTGAAAAAATTAGGTGGAGCAACGGAGATAAAAATCAATGCCAATGGCAAACCCGAAGCAAACAAATCAACACCATTACCCACAAAAACAGCAAGTATTGACTGGAAATTGATCACTTCTAAATTTTCCGCTTATACCCTCTATATTATGGATTCCGAGACGATTTTGGATGCTAACACGACCAGTTTCTCTAATTTTGGGCAGACCATGATGTATCAAAAAGATAAAAAGGGTAACTACCATTACTATCTAGGCACATTCACTACCGCTGAAGCAGCATCTAAGTTTTTAACAAAAGAAGTGTTGGCCGATTATCCAAAAGCGCGAGTGGTGCAGTTTAAAAAAGGCATTCTTGTAAAATAATTTTATACCGAGGCGTATTTTCTTTTCCGCCACCAAGCAAAAATTACAGCAAACAATACCACAAATACCACCGATGTGCCAATATTTAGTGCTTGCCACATTGGTTTTTCTGCTTTAGCACGTACATTATCCAGCAATCGGAGTTTTACTTCGCGGCTACGCGCTTCTATCACGCCAGATGCATCGGAAAGGTACTCCACGGCATTGAGCATGAGGTCTTTATTGGCATACGTCGTGCGTTCAAATTTATTGAAACCCAATGGCAACCAAGTTTCTTTTCCATTCTCATCAATACGAGTGGAGTTAGCAGCCACATCGCCGTCACTAATCACCAACATACGTGTAGGCTCGCTAGAAGATTTGAATTGTACACCTGCTTTGGCAAGATCATTAGATAGTTCCTGTGATACGCGATTTTCGTAATTAGACGGGAAAACCCCCTCTAAAAGCACACCAACGGGCTGTTCTCCTTTGTCAAACTTCTTCGGATCGGGGTCATACCGCAAAATATCAAAACTAAGATCAACTGGACTAAATTGTAAACGACTGTATTTACTGGAACGCAAAATGATCGTTTTTTTGATCGGTGTTTTGGTACGAATAGTATCTATGGAAGAGCAAAAACGCAATTCAGTGCGATCTAGATTTTTAACAATTGGATGATTGGCCGAGGGCAATACAGAAGGATGAAAGTACCAATTGAACATTTCAAATTGCGGAGCATTGCCCACTACTCCAGTCTGCAACGGAATTTTGGTTGATTGCATATCCATCACCAAATCCGGCTGGATACGCACACCGTATTTGAACAAAATGTCTTCCAAGTTAAGCGGGTAATCGCGGGGAATAAAATGACCATTCAGGCGCATACTATCCAATGTAGCACCCAAGCGATCCACCAACCACATCACTTTGCCGCCATTCATTACATATTGGTCAATCTTGAATTTATCCTTTTCGGAAAAGGCCGTGCGCGGTTTGGCGACAATCAACAACTCGCAGGGTTTTCGCATCATCTCGCCGGGACGAGTAGGTTGTTTTGAAAGGCTAAATGTAGTTGGAATTTCGATCACCGAATCCAATACAATACGGCCTGTTTCATAAAATTGCTCCAAACTACGCTCTAAATCCGTTGTCTGCAATTCGGTGAGTTCCGAATGGCCTTCGGTAAACAGGATAATGGGTTTACCGTTTGCTTCCAGTTTTTTAATAGCATTTGCGAATTTATATTCCAAGAGGCTCACCGAATTATTGATTACCTGATCTGGCGAAAGAGACGCTGACTCATTTTCCAACAATTTAACGGGCATTTGCCTGTTTTTATAGTGTACAATGGCCACAGGATAGATCAATTTTTGCGTAGATTCTCCTTGCTCCTGTACACGGAGGTTAACGGGATTAATCCCTATTTCACTCAATGCTTTCCGACGCGCATTAATATCTTCGATTGTACCTGCTGCGGGGTCTTCAAAATGATAATCGATATTCCCGCTTTGAGAACGGAAATCGTCCAGCATTTCGCGCACCGCATTTTGCAAGCGTTTGAAACCAGCCGGGAATTCACCGTCGAGCAATACCTCTACGTACACGCGTTCGTCCACCGACCGCAATAGGTTACGGGTCGGTTTGGTGAGTGTAAACCGCTTTTCCTCCGTGAGGTCGAGGTGGGAATAAAAGATGTTGGCCAAAAAATTGACAAACAAAATAATGCCACAAATAAGTCCAAACTGGATAAGTGCTTGTGTGCGGGGCGATCTGCGGGTGGTTTTTTCCATAGCGGGTGCAAAGGTAGAGATTAATCGTTGTTTGCTGAATTTATCGTGGCATGATTTATAATAAGTACTTGAACATAATTAATTATCATTTTGAACTTGGTCTTTTCCGCCTATACTTTCCCATTTTTTCGTTAGATAGCGCTGCTATCTTCCTCAAAAATGGCTCGTCTAGCCGAAAAATACCTGCCTTCAATTCTGTAATTAATTATGTTCAAATACTTAAGAATTGCCCATCCTGATAAATCAATGTCCCATCAGCGGTAATGCCACCACCTTGAGTCATATCGGTAATCATATCCCAATGTACTGTTGATTCGTTTTTGCCACCTGTTTGCAGGTAACTTTGACCAATAGCCAAATGTACCGTGCCGCCTATTTTCTCATCAAAAAGAATATTTTTAGTCATCCGAGTAATGCCGTAATTGGTGCCAATAGCAGCCTCTCCAAAACGCCGCGTACCTGGCAAAGTAAAAATATGATCGAGAAAGGCTTTGCCGCGTTTGGCTTCCCAGCGTTCGATATGGCCTTTTTCTACCCAAAGCGTTACATCTTCCACTTCATGTCCTTGGTAAATACATGGAAAAGTATAATGAATGACACCTTCTACGCTATCCTCAACAGGACTGGTATATACCTCTCCTGATGGCATATTGGTTTGTCCATCGGAGTTGATCCACTTACGTCCATCGCATGAAAACGAAAGATCCGTACCATGTGGATTGGTATAACGAACGGTTTTACTGGCATTGAGCCGATCCACAATCCGTTGCTGATTGGCGCGCAATTCGAGCCAAGCCGCTCGCGGATCTGCTTCATTGAGTTTGCAAGCATTGAACACAAATTGCTCGTATTCACTGAGCGACAACCCTGCTTCTTGTGCAGAAGCATCCGTAGGCCATTGGCAAAGGTTACGACGCAGGCGGCGATCAGCAGTACGCTCAAAATAGTTTTTATTTTGCTCTTTTAACGCTTGTTGTCGTATTTTGGAGCGATCTTCTGGTGCATTTTGCATTTCGCGAAGGTTAAAAGGCGCACGAATAGCCAAATAACAATCAAAACTTTCCATAGCAATACTACTCAATACGCCCGGCGTATTCAATGCCGATTCGCTGGCTGCATCCAAAAAAATCCGTTCGCGCTCACGGAAGGCCATATCTATTTCTACCACTGCTGCTCCTGCTTCCAAGGCCGCACGGTAAAAAGCACGTACCAAGGGTTCGGCCAAGGTAGTGGTGCTCACAAAAACTTTGTCGCCCGCTCGGATCTCTAGGCAATAATTGGCCAAAAGATGGGCATATTTCTGAGTAATTTCCTGCATGTTTTTTATTTGTTCTACTGATTTTGTTGTTTTTACCTTATTAAATTTCAACACTCGCCCTTGCCGCTTCCCATCTTTCTTTTACCAATCGGATATCGGTATAAGACACCGCTTCGCCCAATGCAAACTTAGCTTCCGAAGCCAATGTCGTTTCGTTCATGCTAAAAAACTCCTCGATGGCCAATACTTTTTGCTTATCTACTAAATCAAAAATATCTAAATCGCCCGTACCCACATAATGCGCTAAATGCCCTTCAATCGTACTGTTGACCAAACCGCGTTCAGCTGCAATATCTTCAATGGATTTGCCGGATTTGTACAGGTCGAAACTTATTTTTTTGGTATCTGGCTTAGCCGATACTTTTGGCAAAAAGAGATCTAATTCCGGTGGAGCATTCGTGTCAATATGGTTATCAGCGCAGTAATCTCGGATCATTTGTATCAATTCATCACCAAATTGCTTCAATTTTACCGTTCCAATGCCTTTTATACGAGCCAGATCTGTTTTATTGGTAGGCAAAGTATTTACGATATCTGTCAATACCTTCGTGGGTAGTACGGCATACAATTCAATATCGCTCATCTCTGCCATATCGGCGCGCCATTTCTTAAGTTGAAGGTATAGTTTAGGATGGGCGGTTTGTAGAGATACTTTTGTCGGAACCTCCGAAATAGGTTTGGGTTGGCGGGCCAGCATTTTGAAGTCCAATTCAGCATTGGCGCGTACACGCAAGAATTCGGCGGTGGAAAATGCTTTTTGTGCGGTTTTGAAACAGGCATTTTTGATAAATAATTCCAATTCAACGTCTTTGAGCAAGTCAAACACTTCAGTTTGAACGGCTTTATTGTCGGTCTCTACCGGAATGGCGTTTAAGGTTTTCATTGCGATTTCCAGTTTTTCTGAAAACCAAAGAGCGGCTTTTTGCATACGCCCCATTAGTTCTGTATTTTCTTCTGGCAATGCATCCTGCTGGAAATACACGGTTAATTGTGGCCCAAATTTATCGGCGGTACTCGAAATTTCGGCCTGTACCACCTTATCAAAAGCCTGAAATTGTTCAAATCCGCTGGCATGTAGCGTATTTTCATGTTGTACAAAAATATGGTAACCTTTGTCCAATAGTTTTTTCAAGGTACTAAAACCAAACAATTCTCGGATCAAAGATTGTTGGAAAAGGGCTTTAGATCGCTTTAGGTGCATTTCGTCGGGTATATTGCGCTCGGCTTCCTCGGAGTAATTTTTAACTTTTACATCGGTTTTTACACTCGAAAACTCAATTTTGGAGCGTAATACAATCCCTTCAAAACTTTTACAACGGCTCAGTGCTACATACACCTGCCCATGTGCAAAGGCCGATTGAGCATCAATGACGGCACGTTCAAATGTGAGTCCCTGACTTTTGTGGATGGTAATGGCCCAAGCTAATTTTAAAGGAATTTGACTAAACGAGCCTACTATTTCCTCGCTAACTTCCTTCGTTTTTTCGTTGAGGGTGTATTTTATATTTTCCCAATCTACCCTAGGCACTGTGATGGTATTTTCATCGCCTGGGCATCGCACCGTAATGGCATCGCCTTTAATTTCGGTAATAGTCCCGATTTTTCCATTGTAGTAACGGCGTTCTTGCCCCAGTTCATTTTTTACAAACATCACTTGTGCGCCCACTTTAAATTCCAATACCTCATCGTTGGGGTACATTTTTTCAGGAAAATCACCTTTAATTACAGCCTTAAATGCAGTAGCCTTTCCAGAGATTTTGGTCAGTTTAGCAAAATTAATATCCTGTGCCACAGCATTGTGGGAAGTGAGCGTAATATAAGGTTCGTCGGTTCTAGGTTCAAAATTGGGGATATACCTACTATTTAAAGTCTCCAATACTTGCTGGTCAATCTTATTATCGCGTACTTTATTGAGCAGGTGGATAAAAGTTTCGTCCGATTGCCGGTAAATATGTTTCAATTCGATTGAAATAGGCTCGGTACGTTGGAGGGCTTTGCTACTAAAAAAGTATTGGGTATCGTAATGGTAGCGCAACTGTTCCCAATCATCTTCTTTCACCACGGGTGGTAATTGGTGCAGATCACCGATCATCAGCAGTTGAACACCACCAAAAGGTTTGGAATTAGCGCGGTAACGACAAAGTACTTCATCAATGGCATCAAGGATATCGGCGCGTACCATACTAATTTCATCGATGACCAATAAATCAAGACTACGGATCAGGTTGATCTTATCGCGGGTGAATCGTCTCTGTCGATCAGGGTCTTGAACGGTACCCGGAAGGAAAAGGCCAAAAGACAATTGAAAAAAGGAATGAATGGTCATTCCGCCTGCATTAATAGCCGCCACGCCGGTAGGCGCAACAACGACCATTCGCTTGAGCGCATCTTTTTTGATCTGGTGCAAAAAAGTAGTTTTGCCAGTACCGGCTTTACCAGTCAGAAAAATATTCTTACTGGTATTGTAAACGTACTCGAAAGCTTGTTCGAGTTGTGGATTGGTTTGAAATGACATAAAATAAAAAACGGTTGGATGTGTTGATAAATTAATGGTAGAAAATTGGACATGCAAAGATAAGTACGATGGGTCGATATTTGCAAATACGAATGAGGTGAGTGCGCAAATAAAGTTTAAACTTTAGATAATTTGCATTTTTTTAGCGCATTTCCTTACATCTGTACACTTTTTCTTTAGTAAAAAAGTAATGATCACTTGCAAATTTCAAAAAGTTGAAATTTTATGCAAATAGCCTACTTCTTACTTTTTTTAGCGAAAAAAAGTAAGCAAAAAACGCTTCGGCTGACGAAAAATGCCGTGCTTTTGCTCCCTCGCTCCGGCGGCGCCAAAAAAAACTCGCCGCACTATTGAGCGGAGGCTGCGCCTCGTGAATTCCGTTTGGCTCAAACACTTTTTGGCTTCATCCGCCTCCACTCAAGCAAAACCTGCATTTTTCTAAGGCCGGATTTGCCACACTTGGGGAGCTGTACTTTGTTTCAAATCTAAAAGTAAATTCCCCAAAATAAAAGTGTACGGTAGCAAGCGCATTTCTACACTTTTACATCGCTTATTCGTTGCTAAAAGAAAAACACCCGAATGGCTGCATTTAGATACGAAGTCCATATTTCTTAGTTGTGGAATAGAAAAAAAGACGTACCTTCGCAGCCGCTCCAAACCACACACAATTAATTGTGAAGCATTTTTTACCACATTTTATACAGGAAAACTATAGATCCGGTATCATGGAAGGCCATCTCAATGCCTTTACCATGTTTGTCGATCTCAGTGGTTTTACTCAGTTGACCAACACGCTCATGGAAAAGGGAGCGGTTGGAGCAGAGGAGCTATCTGTTACACTTAACGATATTTTCCAGCCATCTGTCCGGCTAACTTACCAAAATGGTGGGTTTATTCCATATTTTGCAGGAGATAGTTTTACCGCTATTTTTCCAGTTACGGATCATCCCGATGACGATGCAGGTATGCGGGTTATTGGTAGTGCTATGGCTGCTTTGGAGCACTTTGAAAAAGAAAAAGAAAGTGGTGGATCACTGAGTACCTACGAAATTGGCATCAAAATCGGCTTGTCTTATGGCCGTATTGACTGGGGTATTGTAGGAGACAAACGGAAAGCCTATTATTTTCGTGGAACCCCCATCGACAATAGCGGTATGGCGCAATCCAAGGCAGGCAACCTACAAATGGTAGGTGATACTGCTTTTTTACAACGCTTTTCACCTGAAATACTTCCCGTTAAAACCATCGAGAACGACTGGCATCAATTATTGCCTAGCAAATACTTCAAATCCCAAAAGAAAAGCACTAAAGCAATCATCTTACCTGATCCAGACCCAGCTATCGTAGCAGAGTTTTTGCCCATAGAAGTATATGCGGGCAAAGAACAGGGTGAATTCCGTAATGTTGTGAGCGTTTTCTTAGCATTTACTGGTGTGGACTCGTACCTGTCGCTGAACCATTTTGCAACGACCATTTTGGAGCACAGTGTGAATTTTGGTGCTTATTTCAAAGAAATTGATTTTGGAGATAAAGGTGGTCTTATGTTAAGCATTTTTGGCGCGCCTATTTCTTTTGAAAATAATATTGAACGCGCATTGGAGTATGTCAGTGCCATCGAAGATGATTTGAGCAGCCTAAAAGACCTTACCGGAGCGCGTTTCAAAATCGGTATCACCTCAGGTATTGCATTCACAGGTGTGATTGGCAGTCGCGAACGTTGCCAGTACGCAGCGGTAGGTGCACGCGTAAACCTCGCCGCACGTTTGATGGCCAAAGCAGACTGGGGAGAAGTGATCACCGACGATAATATACAACGCAATCGGAATTTCCGCTTTACCTCTCGCGGTACGGGTATGTTCAAAGGTTTTGAGCAACCTGTACAAACCTATAAGTTGACAGGACGTAGTATTAGCGGACGAGCGGGATTTGCAGGGTCTTATATTGGACGTGCGGAAGAGTTGGGTAACCTGATTGCTTTTGCCGCACCGCTAAAAGATAAAAAATTTGCGGGTATTGCCTATATTTTTGGTGAAGCAGGTATTGGTAAAAGTCGTTTAAGTTATGAGTTACGCCGCTCTTTGAACGAAAGTGGTGCCGTAAGCTGGTTCAATTGCCAAAGCGATCAAATTTTACGGAAGCCATTCAACCCGTTTATCTATTTCCTTAAAAATTATTTTGAGCAAAGTCCGGAAAACTCAACGGCGGTTAACGCTGAAAAATTTGACCGTAATTTTCTCGAATTACAATTTGAACTTACCCAAGAAAATCACCCCGAAGCAGACCTAGTTCGTCGCGAAATAGCGCGTACCGAGTCCGTTTTGTCGGCGTTAGTAGGAATTAATAAATCAGGTGGCCTTTGGGAACAACTTGATGCACGAGGTAGGTACCAAAATACGCTTACGGCTATGGCTAATTTGCTCATAGCGGAGGCTATTTTACAACCTTTGGTGATTGAATTAGAAGATACGCACTGGTACGATGATATGTCGCGCGAGTTTTTGGCTCAATTCATCCGCCGAGCGCAGTCGTATCCTATTTTCTTATTGGCCAGCAGCCGATACGAGGATGATGGTAGCAAATCGTACCCAATTCGCCCTAATTTGCTGGACGAATTTGGTGTAAAAGACCTGGAAGTTGACCTGAATTACCTTTCGCCTACCGATTTGCGCATTTTTGCAGAATCAAGGCTCAATGGTAAACTCAACGACGACCTATATGACCTACTCCAACGGATGACCCAAGGAAATCCGTTTTATTTGGAGCAAATGGCCGATTATTTCCGCGAAGGCGATATGTTGGAAACCCAAAATGGTTTGATACAACTCAAAAATAGAGATGTACAGATCAGTGATTCCGTAAAACAGATTATGATGTCGCGGATCGACCGTTTGAGCGGATTGGTAAAAGAAACCGTTAAAGCCGCTGCTGTAATTGGTCGCGAATTTGAATTGCCCGTTTTGTCGGCGGTAATGGCGCGACAAGAAGAGTTTATAGAAAAAAATGGCGACCTCGCGCATGTGTTACGCGAGCAGATAGAAACCGCCGAAAAATGGCAAATTTGGCATGCCATGAACGAATTGCGCTATATTTTCCGCCATTCGCTGCTCCGCGAAGCCGCTTATGATATGCAATTGCGTACCCGTTTGCGCGAGTTACACCAATCTATTGCCGAGGCTATTGAACAATTATATCCAAACTCCGAAGAACGCTTTGTGGATCTTGCTTTCCACTACGAACAAGCCGAAATGGAGAAAAAAACGGATAAATACTTGGAAAAAGCGGCGCGTTATGCACAACGAAATTTCCAAAACCGACAAGCACTGGTGTTTTATGAAAAACTACTGAAGCACCTCAGCGATGTTAGTAAAAAAAGTAAAAAACGGGTTAAAATCCTACTGCGCAAAGGCTCTGTGCATGAATTGATTGGACAATGGCCTGAGGCTGAAATAGATTACAAGGATGCGCTGGAGCGTTCAAAAGTATTAAACGATTGGTTTTTGATTGGGCGCGCTAATCGCCGACTTGGTCAATTGCTGATGTTGCGGGGCGACTATAACGAAGCGAAGAAAAACCTGGAAGTAGCGATCACATGTTTTGAATTGGCAAATGATCCAATTGGTATTTCTAAAACTTATGGTAACCTCGGCACTTTGTTTTTTAGACAAGGCAGTTATGAATCGGCAAAGAGCTGGTTCGCGAAAGCAATCGACATCAACCGCACCCAAAAACGGGAGGCTGAAAATGCCAGTATTGTGGCCAATTTGGGCTTGATTTTTATGAATCAAGGCCATTATGATGAAGGCGTGCGTTGGCTGGAGGAACAATTGACGATTAGTGAACAGTTTAAGGACAAACAGGGGCAAACCACGCTTTATACCAACCTTGGTATTATATTTTTGGAAAAAAACAGCCTCGACAGCGCACTTTTATGCTTGGAAAAAGGTTTAGCCCTTTCAGAAGAGCTGGGTAATAAACTCACCATGACTATTTGTATCGGTTGTATTGGGTCGGTATGGGAGAAAAAAGGCGATTATATCAAAGCGATGCAAAATTTTGAGCGCGATTTGGTGTTAGCACAAGAAATGGGCGACAAACAAGGCACTGCTATCGCTTATGGTCTGATCGGTGATTTGTTGTCGGTTACTGGCGAATTTGAACGTTCTACGTCTTGTATTGAGGAAAACCTGCGCCTAAGCCGCGAACTCAATTACAAAAAAGGTATAGCAAAGGCACTCAATACGTTGGGTGATAACTGGTACTATCTCGGCGACTTACAAAAGTCTATTTCCTATTACAACGAGGCTATTGAATATTCTCGAGAAATGGGTAATCGTTTGGTTTTGGGCTATTCTTTGATCGAAAAAGGCCAAGTCCACCTGCAAAACGGCGATGTAGCACCCGCCCGTCAATTGTTGGAGGAAGGCCGCGATATCGCTTTAGCATTGGGTAATTCAGATCTTACATTTGAGGCAAATATCCTTCGCGCCCGTATTTTATTGGCAGAAGGCAACCGCCACGAAGCACTCCGCCAATTGTCGCAACTTTTACAAATGTCGCGCAACGAACGAGAAGAGGCATCTATCAATTTTGAAATACGCCACGTGGCCGATCACCCAACAAAACATTACTTGCGCGCTTTGGAATTGTACCGCGAAATGTACAGTAGAACACCACAACATATTTATAAACTTAGGTTAGAGGCATTAGAAAAAGAGCGTTAAGGAACGTGTAAATAGCAATATTTGTAACTAACGGCCTACCGAATAATGTAGAAAGACATGGCAAAGAAACCTGTTAAAATAGAAATTATTAATCGTAAAGCGTCATTCGAGTACTTTTTTGTGCAAGAATACGATGCTGGTATTATGCTAACGGGTACCGAAATTAAAAGTATCCGTGCGGGCAATGCTAATCTTAGTGATGCTTGGTGTTTGCTCGAATTGGGCGAATTGTGGGTAAAAAGCATGTTTATTGCTGAATATTCACATGGAACAGATAATAACCACGAGACCCGTCGCACCCGCAAATTACTGTTGCGCAAACCGGAAATTAGAAAATTAGAAAAAAAGGGTAAGGAAAAGGGCTTTGCCATTATTCCTATCAAACTCTATATCAGCGATCGCGGTTTTGCAAAACTCCGTATCGCTTTGGCTACTGGTAAGAAGACATTTGATAAACGTGAAGTGATGAAAGAACGGGATAACAAACGCGAAATGGATCGGGTGAAAAAGATTGTGAAAACTAGGGAAAGTAAGTAACCTACTTTTTACCAAACATCCAGCCAACCGCCACAGTAACTCCGCGAAAATCTTGTAAATATAATAAGTCACTCTTAGGCGTAGCAATAATAGAACCCGAGCAGGCAACATATAACCCCGAATAAAAAGACATACCCACCCCAAAATTAACGCCATAAGCGGTTCTTTGATCGCTAGAAAGACCGACAACTGGTGCAGAGCTACTTCTAGTAACTTCCCACCAGTTTCGGGCCACCTCTACATAAGGCCCTCCGAAAATATAGGTGCGCGCATAATAAGCCGATAGATAATATTTGGCCGAAACACCAACTTCCAACGCGTACATCCGATACGAACTATACACCTCACTACTATCTGCTTGTCTGATACCCCTGTCTTGATCCTTTGAATTAATCAAAAAATCCCCTTGAATGCTCCATCTTGAGTTAATCGGTACTTCAACAGGTATGCCTAAAAATGTGGATCGCGCACGCAATTGGCTACCGACAACGATACCCGCTCTAGGTATAGGTATTGCCAAACTTCTACTTTTTCTGTTTTTGGGTTTAGGCGTCGCGATTTCTAATAAAGCCGCGCTGATCCAAGGTTCTATGGGTGGTTCTTGGGCTTTTTTAAAATCTGGTAATATGGAAGCCACAAAATTGATGGTACCAATATAGGGTATGCTACTTTCTGGGTCAACATAATTGGGGTTATACCGTGCTTCTACTTGTTCTATGGCATCAAGAGGTACTTTTTTTACAAAATATTGCTCATCCATCATGGAGTTAAACTTACCGTTACCTTGCACCCTTGTCAGGTATTGCCCATTGAGCAAAATAGCGATCGAACGGTCTTTTTCGGTATCAAAATCGCGCACCACATCGCGCAAAAAATAAACGGATTCCAAATACCCGCGCTCTACGACCAATGTACTTGGGTAGTTTTTTTCTTGGTTAAACTTGTTGATCGGTTCGAAAAAAGTGTTTTTCTCTTGAGCATGTAGGTGGTGGTTGACCAGTACGATTACGAAGAAAAGAAAGAGATAGGTGCGCATATTGTTTTTATTTTGTGATTGTTGTTTTTACACCATTCAATTATTCTTGTTCGCTATGGTCGAACAAGAATTTAATTTTTTCATTCTTAAAATACAAGCAAAGTTTTAGTGTTTTGCTTTCACATACAATTTTACCATTGCCGTAGCCATATTCGCAGGCTGGTTCCCATCTGTCAATCTTTGCAGTGGAGGACAGTATCAGTTGAGCAATGCTATCTGATAAATGGTCATAAGATACTATTCTAAAACCAGTAGCCCTACCAAAAGTATCCAATTCAAAATTGATTTCGATATTGCCTTGCGAAGGGATTTTCACCTTCTGCTGTACGAATACACTTCTGAAATGCTTGGAAAGTGTACTTTGGCCACCAAAGAAATACATTTCTGCACAATCAAAGCATACTTCTTTCGCCTTTTGAAGTCCTTTTGAAATTGGCGGTGGAGCATATGCAATATCCTTCTTCTGCTGGGCAAATATACGGAATTGGCATAAGAAAACCAGCGCGCAAGTAACTAATTTTATTTTACTCATCATTAATTTATTTCATAAATTTTTTCAATGAAGACTCTTGATCAAATGTTTCGAAAGCAACTTCATCGAAAAAATCAGATGGGGATTCAAATTCTAAATCAAACTCGGGCATGACGAAATTTCTCCCTTTTATCAGATCATACCATTTTTCCGGTAAAACGAAATCGGGATAAAACATATACTTTAAAATCAAATTGTCAAATATCACTTCACCATCGGTGTGGTAAGATAGCGAGGATTCTATTGAGAAATCATACGCGTTTCTCCTTTTGTGCGATGTGGCAATAATACCTTCGCTCTTTATCAAATAATCCTGTAGTCTAAGCCGCTCTTCATGCGAATAAAGATTTGCATCCCTAAAATCATTAATAGAACAAGTTAGGAGACCTTCAAGAGATGCTTCTTCCTTGGATATACTTTCTTCAATAAAGCCACAAAAAAAGCGATGATTCCAGTCTTTATAATTCATAAATTCAATTTTTATAATTTAGATAAAAGGATTACCATATTCCCTTGCCCCCATTTGGCTTTTAGGGTTTATTAGTATCCTGCTGTGGCTAGTGGTGAGGCTTGGCTGCAGCAAGTTTCATTAGAAAACCTATGTACAATCAATATCGTATTCTTCCCAATACTCCGATGTCGATTTATATTCGGAAATACCCTTCTCCGCCGTAAACCACCAACGAAGAGGATCAAGGCTCTTCATCAACGAAGTCAGTGAAGATAAAATCAAGGATTGGGTCAAGGCTGCTAAAACAACCAAATTCCGCTCTGCAAAGCATCCGTTCTGTTGAACTAAATGATTTTTAACTTCCTCAAGAGTTATGAAAAAAGGCAGGTAGCATTCTCCAATGTCATTTATGAACAATATTTTATCCCTAATTTGATGACTCGAACCTGTTTTGTCAGCAGGCAACTCTACCATAAATATAACTTTACCTTTTTTCATATTTCAATGAATTGTTCTATTGTGTGAATTTCCCAGCATTCCTTAGGGTAAAAAAAACGCTCTAATATGTCTTGCTCCATTGGTTTCATAAATTCCTCTATCGGCCTATTGAGCAAGCTTTTAAGGGCATTGAGAATACCCTGCTTGGATATATCAAGTAGTATGACTGCATTTTCCTGAGTCCAAAAATGAGCATTCACATCTGTACTACCATCCGATTCCTCATCTATTGTTTCCACCAGTAGCCTATCGAATGTTACGATCATAGTGTAATAATATTGCCCTTTATCATCGCATATAATTACAGATCCCGTCACTTCTCTCATGCCAACGTAAAGGTGGTCAAATTCATCTGAAAATATTATATCATATTTTACTGCTTTGGTATTGGCCATGTGTTAGAGTTTTTAACTTGAATTTGATTTAAAAGTCCTTGATATTCATCTAAGTTGAACCTCAATCCTTTTCTAGGGACAATTTCATAGTGTGTGCCTTTCATTAATTTGAACTCTAGTTCGTCAGGAACTGTTTTTAAATCAATCTCAAAAGCTTTTCCTTTTTCTTGGACCCAGTAATCCTTGGGGTTCGTATTCGCACTAATTCCTCTTCTTCCACTTTCTTTGGTAAATTTATCTTTGCCTATAGCATCTTTGATATCGCGGACGGATAAATCAAATTTATCACCTCCTCTGTAGAAAACCTTTGGCGTTTTTTCGTAGATAATTGCCATTGGCATCGATGCTTCTGCATACTTACGCAATTTGTTGACTGCTGCTGCCCCTGCATAAGACTCTAACACGGCCTCCACCACATGCCCAACTACCTTCCCTTTCCCATAAGCATCAGCATTGACAAACTCAGTAACGCCCTTGGAGACGCTTGCGGTGATGGCACTCCATGTTTTATCATAGTTATACACCGCACTACCAATACCTCTCGCTACGGCCACCGCCTTCATGCCATTTTCGACCGGGGAGTTAGAAACAAGCCCCCAAGCAAAAGTGCCTAGCCCTTTCACTGTTCCCCACGCGCCTTCGCCAATGCCTACAACTACTCCCCCGGAAAATTCAGCAACGCTCTTTGCACCACCTATCAGCGTATTGGAAAGACCGTAATGCCCAACGTTGTTTATCCCAAAGAAATGGGAGACTACGTCATAATCCATCGCAGCAACTACTCCAGTCCCTGTATTGAAATTGGCGTGTAAGCCATACGCCACCATATCCTTTTCATTCAGCCACATACCAAATCCC
>JAYUKX010000015.1:0-21545 GCA_043764095.1 Chitinophagales bacterium | reverse complement strand
TATTTGTTCGTACATCTTGCAAAGTTATGTTTTTTCCATAAGTTTACCCCCGCTTTTTGAGGGGATACCTTTTTTTGGCGAAAAAAAGTAAGAAGTAGGCTTTTTTATCAATTTTCAACTTTTTGAAATTAGCAAGTGAGCATTGCTTATTTGCTAAAGAAAAGGTGTACGGCTGTAAGACACTAATCTTATTTAAGCCTTCATTTCCAACAACGCCGAATCAGAACTGCCGTAATGCACCGGTAACCCTGCTTTATCGGGCAATACCAGTGTGCCAATATGCGCAAATCCGCTACGGATATAATAGTCAATCAGGTGCTGATTGTCCGACCACGTATCCATTCGGATATATGTACGACCATTTTCGGCGCAAAAACCTTTAGCCCACTCGATAATTATTTGCAGAATATGTTGCCCCCTGAAATCATCGTGGGTTACGATACGATGCAGATAAATCGAAGGATCAGCGTCTTTTTCTAGCCAAATCAGTGGATCATTGTTCGTATGGACAAAAACACAGGCCACTTTATCGCCCGAAACCACCTTCCATTGTCGGCCCTCGGCAATATCCTGTTCGACCAATGCGCGCTCAAAACCCATCCAGGCTTTGTGAAACTGTTGCTTTTGGTAAGCGATCGCCATATCGTAAAACTCAAAAATAAGGTCGATATCGGCTGGATTACAACGAATTACCTTCATAGATGACTCAAATGTACTGGTAAAGGAATGTCTTTACTAAGGTCGTCGGCAATAGGTGTGAGGCGTGCATTAGAAATTGGGATAAGACCCGACCATATCGGCAAGCCTTGATCTGCTTCGTCATCGCTGGGCTGGCCGGAGCGTACTTTGGCGGATACTTCTACCAATTCAAACCTCAACAAAGTCGTTTTTTGTACTTCTTTCGCCGTCATTGGGCGGAGGTATTCCCAACTGCCGGGGACTATTTTACTGGTCAATTCCTTAAAAAATAAGGCTTTTTTGTCGTAATCATCAATTTTTACGGCATTAGAAAAAGCGATCACCGACCGATAGTTGACAGAGTGGTGAAACGCCGATTTGGCGACGACCAATGCATCGGTAATCATTACGGAGATACAAACGGGAATCCCTTTTTCTATTTCGCGCAAAAAATGGCTACCTACCGAGCCGTGGATATACAAATGGTTGTCCTCGCGGACAAATGCCGTTGGGATGGAAAATGGCTGCCCATCCACAGCATAACTGACGGTACAAAAAAGGGCTTCGTCCAAAATGGCGTGTACCGTGGTTTCGTCGTAGTGCATACGCTTATTGGCGTAACGACTGGGTGTGGTGCGTTCTGTTGGTGTGTACATAATGGCACAAAGTTATGCCTTTTTTGGACGGCTTGAATCGTCCATTTTTTATATTTTTGGTAGTCCAATTGTGGGTGCTTTGCCTAAACAACAAGAAAGTAAATTAAGCGTTAAAGTTAATATTATTACAAACTTTAAAAATATAGTTGATGAAAATAATTATACTAATATTAACCATGTTCATATCGGGCAGCGCTCTTTCGCAAAAAAGTAAAAAATTTAAACTGGAAAGATTAAAAGATACCACTTTTTATTATACAGATGAAGCGCATTCAATTCGGCTATCCCATGATACAACCAATCATGCTATTCATAGGGTTCGGTATCTAAATGAGCAAGTTGTGGACACTATTTGTTCAAATACTTTTATATACGAACACAATCCTAAAAAAGATTATTGGACATATACCAAAGAAAAAAAGACTATGCCAACAGCGATGATTGCATCTATTTATTTTGCATCTATCTATAAGGATTCTATTTACCTTGAAATTAGTGAGGATCCCTACATGAAAGCTCAGGAGATGTGGATTTTTATTTATAATGATGGTGCTTGGCATTTAAAGAGAAGAAAAATTATAGGCCGTACAGACTATCTTGGACAGAGGAGTAAATATCTCCGTCCTTCCTCTTATAAAAGTATCCAAGTATTAAGTTATGATAAGGTGATTGTCACGAATCATAATAAAACAAAAACTGTTTTTGGGTATGATCCTGAAACGGGAAAGATTACAGAAACTCGAATTGAAATAAAAGATTAAGAAACGACGCATGAATCGCTAATTTTTCGAAGATACTGAGCGAACACCATTACTTTTTAATGAAACAATTGGTGGTTGCCAAAATAAATTTTTTATAAAATGAAAATAATTGTAATAATATGTCTAGTTTTATTAAGTTGCCCTCTTTCTGCACAGCAAGGGAAACCCGATACGATCTGTTCCTTAGTAGAAGAGGATTTTATAATACTCATTGTTTTTGATTCTATACTACAAAAAAATCAAATAAAAACCTGGTATAAGGGTGTAGCGGATAGCGCAAATACTACGCTTCATTCGAAAACTATTGAATGTCGGGATTTAAAAATTTTTGATAAGCATCGGATGGTTTTTGTCTTTAGCACTAATTACATAGATAATTTATTGGTACGAGACTGGACTGGGAAAACTTGGAAAGGGGTATATAGTGAGTGGATAGGCTCTCTTTTTCCTTCGGCTAACCGTCCGTTTAAAATAGAGGCTATAGATTATAACAAGTTTATACTTTATCAATGTGACAAAAAAGTACTATTGGAGTACGATTTTGAAAAAGGGCTAGAAACCCGAACGGAAATAAAATAGTAACAAATCGACCCAGAATGGGTCAAATGTTTATAGAGCAATGTGGGGGGCGGTATGACATTCGACCCCGACAGGGTCGCACGCGTATTGAAACCACGATTTTGCTATAAACATTTGACCCATTCTGGGTCGGCCAATGGTTACAAATATACCGAAAGTAGGATCTTGGAATCCTAAAAAACTTATTTTGCACAAGGTTTTCGCTTTGCTAATACTAATGATTGGAGAGTATGAGCATGGCCAAGTATGGCACTTTCTTGATTATTATAAAAAATGAGCCTGACAAATCTCCAATACAAATTCTTTGGGTACATGAGATCGAAGAAAATAATAAGATACAAGCAAAATATTCAAATTGAAAATAAAATTAAATAAAAATATTTATTATGATAAAAACCTTAATGACTTGCTTTGTACTATTTTTAGTACTGCCTAATAATATTATAAGTGCGCAAGATCCAGAAGAGAATGCTCCCAAGCAATATACGGATCAAGAACTTATTGGTGATATCGTTGTATCCTATACAAAAGACGATTTTAAGGTTTTAATCATAAATAACAAAGAGACACTCAACAATAATAGGATCAAGACCTTTTTAAAAGGAGAGGAAGTGCGGGATTTTCCTTTAGAAGATTTCAAATATGAAGTAAGGGATGTGCGGATATTTAATAATAAGGATCTTATTCTGGTTTTTAATTATATGCGCTCTGTTATTTTTTATACCTATTCGTGGGAAAATGATCATTGGATCGGAAAAGAATATGGGGTCTTAGGCGGATACTATCTACCGAATGGAGATCCTAAGCCAGAAAAAATTGAGGCAATTGATCTAAATAAGTTCATAGTTACTAGGGCAGATAAAAAATATTTACTTCAATATGATCAAAAAGCACCAAGACTAAAAAGAGTATCAGAGTCTGAGATAAAAGAATAAAAGAACTTAAATCGCACTAAGAAAAAATAATATGTAGTGCCCTTGATCCCCCAACACCCAATCAACTCCTTAGTTATCATATTGAACGGAGGTATTCCCAACTACCAGGTACTATTTTATTGGTCAATTCCTTAAAAAACAAGGCTTTCTGGTCGTAATCATCAATTTTTACGGCATTAGAAAAAGCGATCACCGACCGATAATTGACCGAGTGGTGAAACGCCATCGGTAATCGTAACGGAAATACAAACAAGTATCCTTCCCATAAAGCATCAAAAACAGAATACAACCCAAACAAAAAAAAGCCGCTCAACCACACCCCAAAAAAGATGCAATTGAACGGCTTGCTATAAACCCTTCACCTATAAAAATGAAGTGATCGTTACTTAATATCAGCAGTCAAAGAAGCACTGACAAACTCCCTGTTCAAACGTGCAATATTGGACACCGAAATCTCTTTAGGGCATTCCGCTTCGCAAGCCTTTACATTGGAACATTGGCCAAAGCCCTCTTTGTCCATTTGCGCAATCATATTCAATACGCGGCGTTTGCGCTCTACTTGTCCCTGTGGCAACATAGCCAAATGGCTCACTTTGGCAGAAGTAAACAGCATAGCAGACGCATTGGGGCAAGCCGCTACGCAGGCACCGCAACCAATGCAGGTAGCAGCATCAAACGCATGCGAAGCCAAATCCTTCTCAATCGGAATCGCATTGGCATCTTGTGCTTGTCCTGTATTAACGCTTACATAACCACCCGATTGGATAATACGGTCAAACGCAGAGCGATCTACCACCAAATCCTTGATCACAGGGAATGCCTGTGCGCGGAATGGCTCAATCACAATCGTCTCGCCGTCGTGGTAGTGGCGCATGTGTACCTGACAGGTCGTAGTACCTTTCATTGGGCCATGCGGACGACCGTCAATGACCATAGAACAAGTGCCACAAATACCCTCGCGACAATCGTGCTCAAACGACACCGGATCCTCGCGGAGGCCGATTAATTGCTCGTTTAATACATCGAGCATTTCGAGGAACGACATATCGGGATTGACATTTGGCAATTCGTAAGTCAAAAATTCGCCTTTGTACTTACCGCCTTGCCGCCAGATTTTGAGTGTCAGTTTCATATTATTATTTTAAAAATAAAATTAATGTTGTTGGTGTTTTATCGGTCTTTATGGGATCTAGGTATCAAATTTTAATACCAAAGCACTAATATCTTCATCTTGGTTCAAAGCGAATAGTTGCAATAGCGTATCTGTTTTTTGATCGGGTTGTGTACTTTGAATCCAATCGAGCATATCCGGCAAAGATGGACGTGTCGGGTGGTGTAACATACCAGAACTCAAGAGCAAAAAACCTTCTTTAGGGGCTAATTGCCCCGATTCGAGTGCTATTTCATCCATTTCAACGGCTGTACTTATTTGTTCCAGTGCTGTTTCATTGAACTTGAAAATAGCAGCGTGACCAAAATTGGCACACCAGTATCGTCCATTGTCCAAACAAACCACTGCACCAAAAGAAGTGGCAGCACCGCTACATATTCCGTGTAATTCGGCTACGCACTTTTGCGCGGCCATTACGCAGTTTTTTACCTGATCGTCATGGTCAAAGTTTTCAAAAGTATGCGCCCTCTCCAAAAAACCATCCACTGCAGCGTGTGCGGCTTTCCAATCGCAGGGCTTCGTACTTTCACCATCCGCCAATAGACCGATGGTTGCTTTATTTACTTTAAAAACACCGCCAAAATCACCATTTACAGGTTTAAAGGCAGCATTTTTGGTAAAAAAAGCAGATTTCATTATTAGAGATGATGTGATTTTATTTTTGTATAGGTCGGGATTAGAGATTTTTGTTCCCAGCGATGCGCTTTTTGCAGCCATAATGGGGTAATTACGGCGAAAAAAGGAAAGAAGTGGGGGGCGAAAAGATCAATTCCGGCCTCAAAAATAAAGTTACATCATCTCTATTTATAAGAACGTTGTGCTACTTTTACCACTTCGTACTCTAGTGGTTCTTTGTGAAGCACCGCTTTTTTATCTTCGCCCTGCCATTCCCAAGCCGCTACGTACATGAAGTTTTCATCATCGCGTAGTGCTTCGCCTTCTGCTGTTTGGTATTCTTCGCGGAAGTGTCCGCCGCAGGATTCGTTGCGGTGAAGGGCATCTTCGCACATCAATTGACCTAGTTCGATAAAATCGGCGACGCGGAGTGCTTTTTCCAATTCAGAATTAAATTCCTTATCGGTACCGGGTACAAATACATCGCGCCAAAACTCCGAACGCAATGCTTTTATTTCCTCAATTGCTTGCTTTAAACCTGCTTCTGTGCGACCCATACCACACTTGTCCCACATGATTTTGCCCAAACGGCGGTGGAAACTTTCCACGCTTTGTGAGCCATTGGCACTGTACAAACGGGCAATATTATCGCGTACACCTTGCTCAGCGGCTGCAAACTCTGGCAAATCCGTAGAAATGGCACCCTTGCGGATTTCATTACTCAAATAAGAACCAATCGTATAAGGCAATACAAAATAACCGTCGGCCAAGCCCTGCATCAAAGCAGAAGCACCGAGGCGATTCGCACCGTGGTCGCTAAAATTGGCTTCGCCGCAAGCATACAAACCAGGAATATTGGTCATCAATTCGTAATCTACCCAAAGTCCACCCATGGTATAGTGTACAGCCGGGTAAATACGCATGGGTTGTTTGTTTGGATCTTCGCCCGTAATCTTTTCGTACATTTCAAAAAGGTTACCATAACGGGCAGAGATGGCTGCTTGTCCGTCGCGTTTGATCGCATCAGCAAAATCTAGGTAAACAGCCAATCCTGTTGAGCCTACGCCACGACCTTCGTCGCATACGGCTTTGGCAGCGCGGCTGGCTATGTCACGCGGTACGAGGTTACCAAAGGCAGGATAGCGACGCTCCAAATAGTAATCGCGGTCTGCTTCTGGAATATCATTCGGGTGTTTACCACAATCTGCTGCATTTTTAGGTGCCCAGCAACGACCATCGTTCCGCAATGACTCCGACATCAGGGTCAATTTAGATTGGTACTCGCCGGAAACCGGAATACAAGTTGGGTGGATTTGCGTGTAACAAGGATTGGCAAAATAAGCACCACGACGGTGCGCACGCCAAGCAGCAGTTACGTTACACATCATGGCATTGGTGCTGAGGTAGAATACGTTGCCGTAACCACCAGTGGCCATTACAACTGCGTGTGCAGCATGACGCTCCAATTCACCAGTAAGCAAATTGCGCGCAATAATACCACGGCATTGGCCATCAACGACGACCACATCGAGCATTTCGTGGCGGTTATATAATTTAACTGCACCAAGGCTAATTTGGCGGCTCAATGCTTGATAAGCCCCGATCAGCAATTGTTGTCCCGTTTGGCCACGCGCATAAAACGTGCGACTTACCTGTGTACCACCAAAAGAGCGGTTATCGAGCAAGCCACCGTAATCGCGTGCAAAAGGTACACCTTGTGCTACACATTGGTCAATAATACCCGAGGATACTTCCGCCAAACGGTGTACATTGGACTCCCGTGCGCGGTAGTCACCACCTTTAATGGTATCGTAGAACAACCGATATACAGAGTCACCATCATTCCGGTAGTTCTTGGCGGCATTGATACCACCTTGCGCTGCAATAGAGTGCGCACGGCGTGGGCTATCGTGGAACGTAAAAGCCTTTACGTTATAGCCCAATTCGCCCAGTGATGCCGCAGCAGAAGCACCAGCAAGACCTGTACCGACGATAATTATATCAATACGGCGTTTGTTATTGGGTGATACCAATGGCACATGGCCTTTGTAATCTTCCCACTTGACCGACATATCACCTGCCGGTATTTTACTATTGATTGTTGAATCAGAATTAGTTGCCATAATTTCTTATCGTTGCTTAAGAAAAGTACATCCAAATTGGAATAATTGCGAAACCTGCCGGAACACCTACAGAATAAGCATATCCGATACCCTTAATGAGGGGATTATATCGAGGGTGGTTGAGACCCAGTGTTTGTAATGATGACCAGAAGCCATGCCACAGGTGAAAACCGATTACGACCATCGAAATGGTGTAAAATATGACATAATAGATATTGCCAAATGCTGCTTTTACGGGCACGTACAGGTTATTAACCGGATGGTCGTAACCGGCTACTTCAACCGGAGGTAAAAGACCCAGTTTCATTTGAAGCCAAAACTGGTACATGTGCAAGATAATAAATACCAAAATAACGATACCGAACCAAGCCATATTACGAGCAGAAACTTCAGTACTGCGCGTATGTGTTACCCCATAACGGCTAGCACCACGTGCAGATCTGTTTTTTATCCAAAGGTATAAGCCTTGTATGGCGTGCCAAAGGATAAAAGCGTACAAAGAGTATGAAATGGTTTTGATGATCGGGTTATGGGTCATTAAGAACGCATAACTATTAAATGCTTCACCGCCATCGTCTTTCAACAATTGGAGATTGCCCAAAAGATGCACCACCAAAAACAGCATCAAAAAAATACCAGTGAGTGACATAATCACTTTTTGGCCGATGGATGAACTTATAAATTTTGTAACCCAACTCATGGATAGCCAGCTCGTTTATTACTTAAGTACTTCATTAATATTTTAAACGAATATCAATGAAGTACTTAAAAATGAATAAATTTATGAATTAAGAGTAACCTAATCACAAAGTCGTTTCATCTTTGCGGTGGTTATTTCTTATTTTGGGTGCAAACCTAAAACATTGAACGCTTTCTTTTATATTTCGTTAAAAAATCGTTGTATATCAAGCCTTATTTAGACAGAATCAAAATAAACAAGGCATAACATTCGTCATTTTTATGAAAATCTATTTACCACTCTTTCTTTTTTTTTGTGTCGCAGTACACATTCAGGCGCAGACCTTGCGCGGCTCGGTTCGCATGCAGGACACGTACGCACTAATGATTGGTGCGCAAGTCACTTTTACCGCTTATGATGGACACACCTATACCACTACAACAGGTATGGATGGCAAATTCTCCTTCGATGCCTTGCCCATTGGCACGGGCGCGCTTACGGTGGAGCAAAAGGGTTGTGTTGTATTTCATTTGACCGAAATTATCATCGCAGGAGGGAAAGAAAAAGTGGTAGATGTATTGCTCACAGAGGGCTTTGTGGAAGCGGCTTCATTGCCGATAGAAATTGTGGAAGCGCGCCCACTTCGGCAAGTAATGCCCCTGGGCGAAATTCCTTTGTCTAGGGAACAAACATTGTACAACCCAATGACTTATTTTGATCCTGCTCGTTTGGCAATGGCATTCCCTGGCGTGGCGCAAACCGACGACGGCACCAATAGCATGAGTATTCGAGGTAATAATCCGGCTTTGGTACGTTGGAAACTCAATGGAATGGATATAGTAAGCCCCAACCATTTACCCAATGCTGGTACAATATCCGATAGGCCCACCTCAAGCAGTGGCGGTGTAATGATGATTTCGGCTCAAATGCTCGATAATTCCGCTTTGATTACGGGTGCTGGCGTTACGGGGTACAATGACGGTATAGCAGGTATCATGGACCTGAACTTGCGCAAAGGCAACGACCAAAAGCACGAGCAAACCATCCAAGCCGGCCTTATCGGCATTGATGCTGCCGCAGAAGGTCCCCTGTCGCGCAAGCGTAATGGAGGTTCCTATTTGATCAATTACCGCTATTCTACGGTGGGCATATTGGGCGCATTAGGGGTTTCTTTTGGGGGCGAAAAAGTAAATTTTCAGGATATTGCGCTGCACTTAAACTTTCCGACCAAAAGAGGTGGTTCGTGGTCTATATTTGCTCTGGGAGGGCTTTCCACCAATGTGTTCACGCCACCCGATTCCGCCACAACTTATAAAGAGTTGTTTAATATTAATTTCGAATCAAAAACGGGTTTAGCCGGGGTGAGTTATACGGGTTTTTCGAGGAAGGGATTTAGTGCCAAAATTGGGGCAACTGCTTCTCATCAATTTAATGACCGCATACAGTTTACACCCACTACTTTGCAAGCATCGGAATACCAAAAAGAAACGCGACTATCTTTGAACGCTTCGATGCGGTACAAATTAAACAGTACGAATGTGCTTGTTTTTGGTAGTAATATCAGTACGGATATGTACGCTAGATACCGACTGAATAGTGATTTTTTGGGAGATTATTATGTTGATGGCAATTTTGTATTGCAAAGTTGGGTAGCCAATGAATCCACATTCTTGGATGGTGCCGTAAAAATTCACTACGGTATCAACCCCGTTGTTTCTCTTTATGGTAGCACCATAGATCCACGCCTGCAAGCATTTTGGCGGCCTTCAACGCGACACCAATTCGTATTATCGGCGGCGGCTTATAGCCAAATGTTGCCAATATGGGTAGCCAATACCAATAGTAATACCCTTTTGCGCTCGTCTATTATCTCTGCCCGCTACAATTATTTACCCAATACAAAATGGGTCTTGAGTGCTGAATTATTTAATCAAAGTATTTCTAATATCCTGATTAGCAGCACGGAAAAAAACGGATATTCCTTTATCAATGAAACGACTTTTGAACAATATATCAGCTCCAAAAGCGATGGCGTGGCCAATAACCGAGGTATTGAATTGATGGCCCAACGCCGCCAAACAGATGGTTGGTTTATGAATGCCAATGTTACGCTGCTGCAATCGGAGTACCAAGGGGCAGATCAAGTAAAGAGACAGACCCGCTGGAGTGTTGGGCAAATTGCCAACCTTACTTCGGGTAAAGAATGGCACCGAAAAACAAAGAAAAATCTATCTGGACGTGTTTTTGGTATCAGTGGGCGAACGGTCTATATGGGTGGTTACAGAACCGCTCCGATTGATATTAATAGATCTGTGAATAATGCATCAACCGTTTTTGATTTATCCAATGGTTATACCGGACGCAACAACCCATACTTTCGCGTGGATGGCCGAGTATATTGGAAACGCAGTATTGGCAATAAGCGCAATAGCACCATTGCTTTGGAATTCCAGAACTTGTCGGCGCAGAAAAATGTCGCCTTCCAATATTACGATCCACTCACAAAATTAGTCACGACCAAATACCAATTGGGCATGATTCCCAATTTTAGTTGGCGCTTGGAGATGTAAGCCCTTTTTATAGTGTAGGACCAATAAATAATATTAGATACCACCACCACCACCACAACATGAAGAAAAAAATTAAACTTGTCAAAAACAGGTCAGATATTGGCGCAGGGACACGCGGCGCTGATATGGGCATTGATGCCATCGAAATAGCAGCAATCAATTCAGGGAACGACTATTTCAATCGCTTTGATTTCGTGGATGTTAAAACACATAATGAGTCCATCTACGACAAAATGAACAATTCCTTTGCCAAACGGATCGAAGACGTATATGAACAATGCACTCGGGTGAGCAAAATGGTCAAAAAAACACTTGAAAAGGATTTTTTCCCTATTGTTTTGTCGGGCGACCATTCTTCTTCCTTAGGTACTATAAGTGGTGTCAAAGCGGCGTATCCTAACCATACATTAGGTGTCATTTGGATCGATGCACATGCCGATTTACACTCTCCTTATACCTCGCCTTCGGGTAATATTCACGGAATGCCGTTGGCCGCCGCCCTTGCCGATGATAATATGTCTTGTTGTGTCAACGAAGTGGGCCGAACTACTGAAAAGTATTGGAATGCTATGAAAAAAATAGGTGTTAAGGGCGCGAAAGTTTTGGGGAAGCATATCGTTTATTTTGGTGTACGCTCTACCGAAGAACCTGAAGATAAGCAGATGGCAAAATTAGACATCAAAAACTATATGGCGGCCGAAATCCGATACCGCGGTCTTGAAACATGTGTTCAAGAGGCATTGGAAAGGCTCACCGATTGCGACATGATTTACATTTCTTTTGATGTGGACAGCATGGATTGTGATTTGATTTCGAATGGAACTGGCACACCGGTCTCCAAAGGGTTTGACCAATACGAGGTGATGGACATTATAAATAGGTCTATTCAATCCGAAAAAGTAGTTTGTATTGAATTTGTAGAGGTGAATCCGCTATTGGATACAAAGGGCAATAAAATGGCAGAGACGGCATTTGAGGTGCTGGATAATATTACTAATGCCTTGTTGTAGTGTACAATGCCAAGTTTAGGTAGGGCGTCAGGGTAAAACCTGGATAAGGTGTCTAGTTTTGGGCAATGTCATTTTGGCTTGCGCATTTAACAAAACACTCCTTATCACTTTTATAATAAAGCATGGAATACACCTATACTTCAGGCATAGCCATTACCTTCTTCTTAGTCCTTATCTTAATCAGTAAAAAGCAAAAAAGCAGTGCAGATATTACTTTGGCTGCTTGGTTGGCGGTGACAGGTGTGCATATTGCTTTATTTTACTTGTTTTTTACGAATAAAATACTTACTTTTCCATACTTGCTCGGACTAGAAGCACCTTTACCCCTGTTTCAGGGGCCATTTTTATTGCTATACACCGCAACACTCACCAATCAATCATTATCCAATAGTACCAAAATACTACATTTTTCGGTACCAACGCTTTGGTATTTGCTGTTTGTACCTTTCATTTTGATGCCTTCTGAGCATAAAATATGGGTCTATCAGAACGAGGGAATTGGGTATGAAACACTTACCTGGTGTACAGCCTGGGCGATCAGACTTTCTGGCATTTTTTATGTAGTTGTGTCCTTTCGTATATTGAAAAAATACCGCTCCACTATTCACGAACATAATACAAATACAGACAAGATCAACTTTAACTGGCTCCGCTACCTCATCTCCGGTATTGCCGGTATTTGGCTCGTCGTATTTTTTGGGACAGATACGCTTATTTTTTTCTCGGCAGTACTTTATGTGTGTTTTATTGGTTATTTTGGGATCAAGCAAATGGGTATTTTCACCAATGAAGTACCCGCACAAATCTTACCTAGCCCACTCCCTGTACAGGAAGAAATAACCATTAAATATGAAAAATCAGGATTGAGTGAGGAGGCCGCACAAAAAATACACAAAGCTTTGGCAGCAGCAATGGAGGTTGAAAAATTATTTACCAATGCCGATCTAACATTGGCAGATTTGGCGCAGCACCTAGGCGTACATACTAATTATTTATCGCAAGTTATCAATTCCTTTGAGCAAGTAAGTTTCTACGATTATATCAATGTCAAACGCGTCGAGGAATTTAAAAAAGTGGCCATACAGTCCAAATCGCAACAATTTACCCTGCTTTCCTTAGCCTACGATTGCGGATTCAATTCCAAAACTTCGTTTAACCGTAATTTTAAAAAAACAACCGGCCTATCACCGAGTGAGTATTTGAATCAGAAACATGTCGTGTTGCAATAGAAAAGTGTTCAACTACTAGTTCCACCTTACCCGATGAACCAATGGCCACCAAATGTCCCCGCACCTTTGCCGAAATTTACAATAATTACTTAACTTAAACAAGTAAACATGAACTTAACAAAATTTTTAACGGCATCAGTGCTAGCAATGTCTCTAGTAGTTACGGGCTGTGAACAGGGCGGGTACGACCCCAGCGAACCGGGTCTATTAGTGGCCAAAACGGTGGATCAAGACTCCTCCATACCCTCTATTTTGGTCAATGGCACCCAACTCCATGCCCAATCTTTTGGAAATCCCAACGACCCAATGCTTGTAGTCCTCCACGGTGGTCCTGGTGCAGATTATCGTTATTTGCTCAACTGTACCGCTTTTGCAGACCAAGGTTATTATGTCGTATTTTACGATCAACGTGGTGCCGGATTGTCCAAGCGGTACAACAAGGATGTATATACGATGCAGGTATTGTACGATGATTTATCAGCCGTCATTGCGCATTACCAAACCGACCCCAGCCAAAAAATATTTCTGCTGGGTCACTCTTGGGGTGCTATGCTAGCCACCGCTTATATCAATAGTTATCCGACCAAAATTGATGGTGCTATTTTAGGGGAACCAGGTGGATTTGTATGGGACGATGTAGAGAATTATATCAGTCGTTCACGCGATTTTAAGTTTTTTGGCGAATTGCTCAATGATGCTGTATATATGGATCAGTTCATTTCAGCAAAAGAAAATGACCACGAACTATTGGATTACAAATTCGATTTACTCACCGCTGTAGATGGCGATAAAGACAGCCCTACGGGCAACGAAGGCGGACTACCGTTTTGGCGTTCTGGTGCGGTTACCTTTGATGCTTATTTGGAAATTGGGGAAAAAGAAAGACCCGACTGGACAACCAATCTTGACCAGTTTACCACAAAAGTCCTTTTTGTATATAGCGAAAATAATAAGGCTTACGGCGAAGCACATGCTAAAAAGGTATCTTCGGCATACACTAATGTTCAACTAGAAAAAACCCTCGGTGCTGGACACGATATGATTTCGTTCCCAACAGGCTGGCAAAATTTTTACCCCGTAGCACTCACATATCTTAACGAATTAAAATAATTATCCCATGAAATATAGCATTCTAGCAATCATCACTTTTTTTGGCGTGTTCGGTACCGCCTTTGCACAAAATATCAACTGGCGCTCAGTACAGACCGATCAAAAGCATATCATTAGCCTACAAACTGGCTTTGATTATGGCTTTACTACCGGCATAGGTTATGGCTATCGGCTTAAAACACCAAAGCCAATATTGCTCAATGTGGAATACAGTTTTCCGGCTGGCGACCACCCTTTTGATGATTTCAAAACAAGGATTGGCGGACAAATGGAAGTGTTCCAATCCAACGGGTTTTCGGCAACAGTAAAGGCATATTGTCCCTTTCGCCGTTTTGAAAACAGGCAAACAAGGTTGGTCAATTTTGGCGGCGAGTTTTCGGGAGTGGTCGGTTATTACAAACCCAAATGGTTTATTTCCGGCGAATTTGGCTTAGATAAAGCCATTATTACCCATATAAAACAGTCGGAGGAGGCGCGTAAAAATGGCCCATCGCTCCAAAATGGCTGGTATATCCCAACCGGAGGCAATTATTTTTATGGTTTGCAGTCTGGCTTTTCTTTTGGCCAAAATGATATTTCCCTCAAAGCAGGCCGTATCGTGTCACAAGGTTTTAAAACGCGCCCATTAATACCCTTTTTTGCACAACTGGGGTATAATCGTCGGTTTTAGGGCGCAATTTGAGTGGTGTAACTATTAGGAACGCCATATTTCATCCAATTGCTAAAAAACAATGATTATCTTTGCGTAATAAAAATCTTTACGCGATGCCACAAGTGCTTAATACATTAATTCTTAGGATAGGGGTGTTTGCAAAATTGCAAGGGCAAGGCAGCAAGCACCCCTTTGTTTTGGGTGAAGTGCATGCGCTTTTAAAAACTTAAATGCATTACTTTTGTCCTTCCAATGATCTATTTCGGACTCGATTTTGATACGCCTTTACCACCATTGCCACCTGCGCTTGGCGTGGAATATGTAGGGCCGCGAAAGTTGCTGCGTTTAATCGAACAGCACCTTGGCTTAAGTGGCTACCCCGAACGCAACGAATACCTCCGGATTGAAATGTACCGGCAGGCACTACAGCAGTATGTAACTGCAAATACCGAAGTTTTTTACGCCCAATCATTTGCTGCGGATCGTTTTGCCACGGCTACTGTATTACTGGAACACCGAGATGCTTTGGTGGCTGCCGGCTGGGATTTTAAAGGCAAAGAATTACCCTATCGTTTGGCAGAATTTGCAGCGGTAGAGGCTATTTTTCAATCAAAAGCCGCCGATCCAGTTAATGCAATATATCTAGTAGGTAGTGCCGATCGGTGGCAAAAAGCCCTTCTTGTGGCGGCCACCACGCCATTACCGTTTGATGGTTTAACGCTGTATGAGCCATTTGAGATGCTGCCGCCATTTATTCAACGATTGGTTCACGTGCTTCAAGCGCAAGGTATTCCAATAGTTCAACACAACGATACTCCTTTGGCAGTAGTAAAAGAAGGTATGTTGGATCGTTTTCAACGGTATTTGATGGGTGAAAAAATGGAAAAAGGGATGCCTTTGGGCGAAAAAGAGATCATTTTTATCACCGCCCGCAGCGATGCAGATGCTGCTACGTTTTTGGCGCAAACCTTGGTGCAAAACCCAGACTGGCGGCCTTCTTTTTTAATTCCTAATCTTCGCCAAAACCTAGAACTGGCTTTGGTAAATGAGGGATTGCCGCCTTATGGTATCCTCTCGGCTACTTTGGCGCGACCATCATTACAAGTGCTCAAACTTGCGCCTGCTTTTTTGTGGCAACCGGTGGATATTTTTAAGATCATGGAATTTGTTACCTTACCCATGAAACCTTTGGATCGCGGACTCGCCTTGGAAATCGCTCGGGTTTTGGCCGAAAAACCAGGTATGTTCAGCGATCAATGGTATGGTGCAGTACTGGGTTATTTAGGCAAGGAAAATATAGATGAGAAAGTAAAACAGCAGTATGAATTTTGGTTTTCACGCCGCCGCTACCGCTCCGATACTGCTGCGCCAAAGCGTGATGTCATTGAAATTTATGCTACAATTCAAGAATGGGCAGGTGACTACTACGAGCAAACAGGCAGCAAGGATGGTTCTTTACTGACTTTAGGGGAGCAGGCGCGCAGGATTTGTGATTTATTAGAAACCTTACCCGAACAAAGGATCACATTCCTCGAATTGGAGCGTATCGTTCGTACTATTGTAGAACCGTCTCCTGCTTTTTTTGCAGAAACATCTACGGGGCATTATCCGTTTTTTCATCAGCCAGGCGCCGCTGTTGCGCCAATGGATGAATTAATTTGGTGGAATTGCTTGTTTGAAGATGATACGCCGCCACCCGATTTTTGGCAACCGAAAGAACGGGAGTACTTAACACAACGGAATTGTGCACCCGAATTACCACAACTACAATCGCAACGTAAATTATTGTTGCGGATGCGTCCTATCCTGCAAACACGGCGGCGTTTGTGGCTTTTTTTACCCGAGCAAACAGGAGGCGAAAAAGCAGTACACCATTTGATTGCTTCTGATATTGGTACATTATTAGGTGATACAAAAGCCATTACTTACCATATCGGCGTACCAGAGCAACGGGAGCAACTCGCAAAATTGCTCAAATTACCCAAAATAGAGTACCTCAAACCGCGACCACCAAGTCGCCCGTCTCCTTGGCTTAATGTCCCCTGGAAAACAAGTGAAGATACGCGCGAGGAAACCCCAACGGGCTTGGAATCCTTATTTTACTATCCACACCGCTGGTTTTTTAGGCAAAAAATGGGTATTTATCCGTCTAATTTGCTTTCGGTTACCCGTGATAATACGTTATTGGGTAACCTCTCCCACCGATTTTTTGAGTTGTTATTGGCCGATCCGACGTTTCCAACGATGGGAAAAAACGAAATTAGCCAATGGATTGAAGCAACGTCTGAAGATTTGCTCAAAAAAGAAGGGGCTACCTTATTACTATATGGTAGAGAGCCTGAACGCAAAGTCTTTTTGCAAAAAGTAAAATCTGCAGCATGGAACTTAATCAGTATGCTACGCAGTAACGATTGGACTGTTTTGGCCACGGAAAAAGCGTTGGAAGGGCATTTTGTGGGTATGCCCGTGCGTGGAAAAGCGGATTTGGTACTACAACGTGGTAATGAATTGGCGATTATTGACCTCAAATGGGGCGGATTGACTAAGCGAAAAGAACTGATTAAAAACGAAGAAGACCTCCAACTCGTGTTGTATGCGCACCTGCTCCCGCCCGAAGGCCAATGGCCTCATACGGCCTACTTTATACTCGAAACAGGTAAATTAGTAGCCCGAAACAACGTTGCTTTTAAAGAGGCAACCCTCGCTGGTAAAGGCCAGGACGACCACGCGGAAGTATGCCAACGTATATTTGAACGGATGGAAAAAACCTTTGCGTGGCGTTTGGAGCAATTGCAAAATGGTTTATTAGAAATAAGAACGGAACGCACCTCTAATGAATTAGAGGAAATTCATGCCGCATTTTTGGCAGATTTGTTGGAAATGAAGCGAGAAGATGCGCGTTGGGACGATTACAGGACACTGATTGATTTTATGGGGTAAAACAATAAGTCTATTTTACATCATCCACCTGCTCCGATTTTATCCTTCCTTTTGGGACTAAAATCTTCCAATATGAAAAATCCTGTTCCGCTTCGAGGCCATAACCGTATATGACTTCTCCAGGCTTGCTTACTTTCACAAATTTATCTGTTCTGATTTTGGCTGTTTTTTCATCCCAAGTGAGTTCTTCTGTTTCTAATATTTCCTGTTTTGCAGTGCGCATCACGACACTATCGCGTGCAATAACCAAACCTTTGTCTTGATCCCTGACGGCTTTTTTTGCAGTAAGTGTGCTTTCCACTTTTTGAAATGCATTCAGAAACTCGACCTGAATGCCCTGTGGAAATTCTTGTCGGGGTGAAGCACGATCAGTATAACTTTCCAACAGCGGCGCGGTTACACGCACGCGTACGACCGCACTATCGGAATACAGAATTTCTACTCCTTTTCCTATTTCTACCATCGTATCATCGGTGGTATAGGTAATATCTTCGCGTGCTATGGTGCCTTCACAGGCGGTAAAAAGCAATAATCCTGCAAATAAAATTGGGGATAGATATAGATACATGTCTTTATGTCGTTATGGTTTAATGCCGAAGTATGAATACGCTATCCCATTATTTTTTTGGAAGCATAGCGCATCACGACTAACAGCCCAACTAAAATTAGTAAAAATGCCCCAACGGGAACATTTACAAAAACAAATATGCGTGTACGATCAATAATATACATAAGTACTAATGTAGCACCGATCATCAGCATCAAACTAGATATACGCTCCGAGCCTGGCACATAACTGAGTGGCACATTGCGTTTAATGATTGAAATGGTGATTGCCATAGACAAGACGGGCAAAACCTGGGTCAAAACATTGGTATTCATAATGCTACCCCGCTCAAAAAGAAAATGATAAACACTTAATCCTACCGAAAAAACACCTGGAACACAAGCAGCAAAAACAAGTACTGCATAGAGGTATTTCCAAGGGGATTGATGACCTTCTCCGATGGAGATCCAATTAGCGATGAGTGCCAAAATGGGTATCATCAAAAAATATGCTGTAATATAAGTCGGGTTTTCGCCCAAAAAACGAAAGAGCTCGCCAAGCGTCATGGTGTATTTACAATTTAAGTTTTAGATATGCCCAAACAATGAGACGCAGCAAAGAACGTTTTTCTGCTACAATTGATGCGTATGAAAAGTCATTTTCTTTTATATTTATTGCTTTTTTGTTGTTTTTCGGTGTTTTCCCAACAACAAATGGCCATGCGAATGGAACGCCGTTCGGGTTTGTACGCTACCACGATCAACCCCGCGGCATTATCTTTTACGCCATCACGATGGGAAGTCAGTCTGTTTTCGGCAGATTTCTTTACCAATCAAAACTATGGATATGTACAAAATGCATCCGTGCAGGAGGTACTGCGCAATCCAGATCTTCTAGTGCTACTCGAGGATTTAGCAGCAGAACCCGGGGTACCAACGGCTAGTAAATTACCTGTCGATTTTTATAAAAATGGACGTGCATTTGGCGTTGTCCAATCTCGGGTGAGTGGCCCAGGGTTTGCGTTTCGTATCAACCAGCAACATAGTCTAGGTTTGAGTGCTTCTGGGCGTTTTTTATTGTCCAGTTATCGGATTCCTAATTTCTTGCGCTATAAAAATGTGAGCAAATTGGATTACGGCAAGACGTACAAAATTGAACCGATAAAAATGGCAGCATTGGCTTGGGGCGAAATAGCGGGTCATTATGCTTACAGAAATTTTGATGGAGATGTCTTATTTGCTGCGGGTATTACACCTAAGTTTATCACAGGAATCCAAAGTTTTTATGGTAGTGTAAATGCGGGCTTTAACTATACCCCGATTGTTGCCGACACAATCAGTGTTGGCTCGGCCAGTTGGGATTTTGGGTTTACTAATGATGCTTTGTATGCCGACGACCCGGCGAATTATCGTCCCAAAACAAATGGTTACGGCGGCGGACTAGATGTAGGCGTATCGTGGGCAATGCCGTTAGATGACCCCGATCGCCCCGAAGATTACCAATGGCGAGTCGGTGTATCTATTATTGACTTGGGTTTTGTGCGTTTGAACAAAAATGCTGAAACGCACCGTATTGATTTTAATCAGTTGACAATTTTATCCGGCGATACGATACAAAATGCAGCAAATATCAGTCCTGAAGCGGCAGTTAAAGAATTTAGTAACCAATCGTTGGGCGACCCTAATCAATCAAAAACTGGCAGCGCTTTTATGATTGGTTTACCTACCATGTTTTCGGTACAGTTTGATTACGCCATTCGGCCTAAGTTGTATGTTCAGGGCTATTTTACGCAGCGATTGCCCATTTATAGGCATGCGTTAAAAGCGCCCAATACACTTGCTGTTGTACCACGTTATGAGCAAAAATGGCTTTCGGTATCTGTTCCAGTGGTTTGGAGCGATTATAGTGTGCCGCGAATTGGATTTGGTGCACGCTTAGGCGTATTATATTTTGGTAGCGATGACGTACTTAGTTGGACAGGAAAAAATGCGTTAACAGGAACAGATGTGTATGTCGGGTTAAAAATAAATGATTTTCAATTGCGTGCAAAACAGCACAAACGGCATAAAAACAGAAGACATATTTTTAATGGCGGTTTACGAGACAAAGATCGGAGATGGAAGGATGTTGGGTGTTGGAACCAGTAGCCCCGGACCTACGTGTCCGGGGATGGAACCAGTAGCCCCGGACCTACGTGTCCGGGGATATGTATGTTCGGGGTATGTATGCGTTCTGTGCGGACACATAGGTCCGCAGCTACGTGTCCGGGGATATGTAGGTCCGGGGTATGTACGCGTTCTGTGCGGACACATAGGTCCGCAGCTACGTGCCACCGTTGAATTTATCCTTCCACCATTTTTCAGGATTCTTAATAATATAATTAACAATATTTTTATTCGCAAATCGATCACGGATAATAATTTCATAATAACTCCTTTGCCATACTTTACGATCAAACGGTGGCCAACCTAGTGATTTTACGCCCCGAATGTATTCATTTGTGGTCATCGTTTTGAACCATTGTAAAACCTGATGCAGGGGCGAACCTAAGTGTTCGCTCAAAGCGTGTTCGCTTAGAATATCATGTTCATCCAGTATGGTTTCTATACCTAGGGCTACCTCTACGTTTGTTGGATCGACACGTAGGTCTTTATTGTCGCCTGCACCACTGTCTGTTGGGCAGGCACGTAGGTCTTTATTGCCGTCTGTGCTGCCGTTTGTTGGACAGACACGTAGGTCTGTCCCTGCGGTGGTCGCAACAATTTCAAGAATACAATGGAAATGATTCGGCATTACGACCATTTCACGGCATTTGATATTTGGAAATTTATGTTCCAACTCAAAATACCAACGTTCCACCATTTGTCCCGCGCTATTTAGAAACATGCGCGGTTTTGGAGGAGTAATAGTTGGATCAATTTGGATATACCCAAATAAATGAGCCATATTTTGACAACAAATAGTGACAAAATATAAACCTGGTTGAGCATAGTCATATCCCTTTAGGCGGATAGACTTACGGCGGTAAATCTTAGTATTGTACGGATACATAGAAGAAAAAAACGGTTAGAAATATAAATAATAATACGAGAAGAGGAAGGCGGTAGGCCATTCTTTCACGATAAGAAGAAATAACAATGCAAATATACGGGGAATAAATTCACTTTTGCAAGTCGATGCCAAAAGTAAAGGCGAACCTACGTGTTCGCCTACGTGTTGGCCTACGTGTTGGCCTACGTGTTGGCCTACGTGTTGGCCTACGTGTTGGCCTACGTGTTGGCCTACGTGTT
>JAYUKX010000014.1:0-5789 GCA_043764095.1 Chitinophagales bacterium | reverse complement strand
ACTTGGGTCGATGCCCAGGGAGAGTAAGTCGGTGCCAACTTAAATTAACAGATTAGCCTTGTATCCAGTTCGGATGCAGGGCTTTTTTGTTTTGGGGGCAGTGGTTTTTGGAGATTATTTTAATTAAAACAACTTTTTGCAAAAAATAATTATGATCGTATATCTAAAATTTTTATCTTTGTGACTTCCTGCACTAGTTTAGTGCGTCACACAATTTTTTATACTTAACATCTTACTCAAATTATGCAATTCTTTTCAACCTTATTTCGATCAATTACCATATTATTTGTTTTTTTGACAAATATCCATGCGCAAGACAATGCCTATTATTTAAGATCATCACTACTACTGGAAGGTGAATCTCCAACAAATAATTTATTTCCAGTCCTGTGTAGTACTTCGGATGCCTTGGGAAAGGTATATACGGCGGCTTCCGTTCTTGGTTCTAGTGGTACAAGAGAAATACAAATATCTGTTAATAAGCCAAGCGGTCAACTATTGTGGAATCAGGCGTTTCATTTGGATGGAGCAGGTGATACTTATTGCGGTGCAATGTCGCTAGATCCTTTTGGTAACTTGTTATTAACTGGTACTGGATGGAATGGGATTAGCAATAAGTATGATCTCTATCTTGCCAAATTTAGTCCGAGTGGTGTACTCTTATGGCAACAATTATTCAACGGAACTGGACAGACTTATGATGGTGGCACTGCAATAGTTTCGACATCTAATGGCGATATATATGTCGCTGGCGGTACGATGCAATCTGCCATTAATATGGATATTATTGTAAGAAAATACAATAGTAATGGCATTATTCAATGGTCTCAAACTTGGGACAATACCGGAATAATTGATATAGCAAAATCAATATCCATAAGTGCTGGAAAGATTGTCGTGTCAGGTATTACCCAAAAAAGTGCTTCTACTTGGGAGTATGTGTTTTTTAACATTAATTCAGATACAGGATCAATATCCCAGTTAAATGTGACGGATTCAGGAGGTATTAGTATTGATCAAATTACTGCTGGTACACAAGATGCCGAGGGCAATTATTATATTACTGGTGGAATGGGAAGCGCAGGGCAAGGACTTAATGTGAAAACAATAAAATTGGATAACCAGTTGAACATAATTTGGACTTCAATCTGGAACGGTCCGGCAAATATGGATGATAGCGCAAGAGGACTTTCCATAGATAATAGCGGTAATCTCTATATAGTGGGCTATTCTTCCAACAGTAATGGTAAAGATGGGCTTTTACTAAAATACAATAGTTCTGGACAATTACTTTGGTCAAAAACAATGGAATTGACCAAGAATGATGATGAATTTAAGGGTATCCAATTGACTACGGATCAACAACTGTTTGTTGTGGGGTATAAAACCGAAAATGGCAACCGTGATTTATATGCTGCTGTATTAAATTCAAATAACGGCGATACGCAATGGAGTGATACCTATAATGGGTACAAAAACAAAAACGATGAAGCGGCTACTGTTGTAGCAGATACACAGGGAAATTTTACAGTAGGTGGATGGGCTGATGGCAGTTCTCCAGCAGGTGGCAAAGTATTACAAATAAGATATACTAAACATCAATTAGTTACTCCTGCAAATGAAGGGGTAACAGCGTACTTTATTGAAAACAGAGGGCAAATTATTAATACTGACCAACAACCAGAGCCCTCCATTCGATTTTATTGTAGTGGAACGTACCCTAACGCTTACTTGACCGACAATACTGTTCATTATGTTTTTGCCCATACCGACGAAGATAACCAAACTATGGATTCGTTGATAAAAGTAAGTATGTCTTTTGCTAATAGTACAAATCAACGACCACCACTCGCTGAAGGACTGGAGGAACAAGAAGGCTACCACAACTATTATTTAGGCTATCTTGGTGAAGGACTGGAGCGTGTGCCAGTAGTGAATAAGGTGCTACAACCTAATATTTATCCTAATATAGATGCCCAATATGGTACAGGCCCCGATGGCCTGTTTATCCGTTTTATTTGCAAGCCAGGCAGTAATCCAAATCAGATTGAATTGAGTTTTTTGGGTCAAAATAGCCTGAGTATATTAGCCAATGGTAGTTTAAAAGTAGGAACTGCACTTGAACCATTACTACTGAAATCGCCAAAGGCCAGTTTAGTCTCATCCAATGGAGTAGAGACCAATACCACGTGGACTCCTGCATTTATCTCCAATCCGAATGGTAATATTAATATAACCGTAGGAACTGTGCCTACGGATCAAACCCTTATCATAAAAATAGGACGGGGACGGGAAGATGCCGAATGTACCGAATACTGGAGTACCTATTTTGGTGATTCTGGTAGAGAAATTGTGTTGGGTAGCGATGTAAATGACCAAAATAACGATATGTATTTCACTGGTAATACTGCTAGCCCGCAATTCCCCACTACTTTGGGTGCTTTTCAACCTCAATTGCTGGGCATGGTGGATGCTTACCTAGCTTGTTTTTCACAACAAGATTTTACTAAATGGATTACCTTTCATGGTGGTGTAGAACCGGCTGGGAGAAATGAAACAGGGTATTCGGTAGCATCTAATAATGCCAATGGATCGGTATATTATGTTGGCCGCACTACGGCAGAGGATTTTAAATTAAAAGTGGCCAGTGGACATAACGATGATTCGGCTCCGAATCTTGCTAATGATATCTTTTCAAGAGGATTTATTGGACGGTTTAATCAATCTAGCGGTGTGGCAGAATGGATTTCATTTATTGGGGATCGTCATGCCACTCTTGAGGCAGCACTCACCTTGGATATTTTATCCAACGGACATGTTGTATTAGGTGGCTATTCTAACAATACCTCAGGAATTTTCTTATTTGATTTTACCCCTAATTTTGGATATCAGCAAAATCAAGGGAGTGCATTTGTTTCGGAATTTGATACCGAAAATAACCTAATTTGGTCTACCCGACTTACAAACACTTTATCTGCAGAAAACAGTGTTGTTGATATTTCAGAAGGGAATAATGGTGAATTGTGGATTTATGGCAAGATAGAGGGCGACGATAATGTAGATAATATGCCTTTGGGACAAGGTGCTGTTCCATTTAATGGTGGCGTAAGTGATGCTTTTTTAATGAAATTTGGGTCAAGCCGTGAAATGTTATGGGGGTCTTTTATTGGTGGTATGAATGAGGAGTACCCTACCTCAATTGAATCCAGCCAAGATGGTGGCGTTTTTTTAAGTGGGTCAACGACAAGTAAAAACTTCCCTGTACTTGCAGTGGGTGATCCATCCGATATTAAAAGAAATAATACCATTCATTCGGGAGGAACTGATATTTATGTAAGTAAATATTCCAAAGATTATAATTTGGTATGGTCTCGTTTTTTTAGCAAAGCTAACCAAGGCACTTTTATTCTAAAAAATATAAATAACACTGTGGGATCTGTTGGGAATAGCATGACCATGGATCAAAGCGGCAACTTATTGTTAACTGGTAATGGAGTCGAAGGATTTAGCCCTTTAGTGGCGGCAACCGCTTGTAGTCCATCGTTTTTTTATCCGACACCTAAACTGACCGATGCCATTATACTAGCGATCAGCCCCGACTTTTTTGTAACATTTAGTACTTTTTGGGGAGGTAATGCTGCTGACCGTGGATGGACTATCTCAAGCGGATACAACCCTGTTAAAAATTTGGATTTTATTATTTTTGGAGGCCTTACAGAATCGGGGAACGGCGAAGCCGATAAAATCCCGCTTTGTAAGGAAAGTCCCTTTGCTCAGAATCCCTTCTTTCAAGGAGCAAGGAATGGCACCAGTGATGGTTTTATTAGTAAAATTTATTTACAAAATTGTAAAGTAGTAGATGCTTCTGAGATACCCACTCCTATGAGTGATTGGAGTATTATCCCCAATCCAGCCTCCAATACATTAAGTATAATATTACCAGAAGGAGGGCAACAAATTCCATCATGTTCTATATACGATATGATGGGACGGCTCAAAAGTACCTTTTTATTCAATGGTGTTGACCAAACGATTAATATAGAAACACTTCCTGTCGGGGTCTATATCATACGACTGAATACAGCAGATACCAATATCCAAGCCATCAAATTTATAAAACTTTAGCCATGAAAAAACTATCGCTCATTATTATATTACTTTTTAGCCACCAAACTATTTTTACCCAAAACTGGCAGCAAGTGGGTGATTTGAATGTTGATATTCGTACATTTTACTCGGATACAGTTACCAATTTTTTATACGGTACCGCATCAGCAAAGTACAACGGAACGGATACCATAGGTGGCATATTCTATTTTGATGGCCAGAATATTCACGGCATAGGGCAACAGGCCAGTCATTGCGGCGAACCTGCTTGTGGCCCTGCTACATTACGACGCTTCCGAGATAAGATGTATGTATTGAGTAATATTAATTCTATCGGTGGTGTGGTCACTAATGCGATGGCTGGCTGGGATGGAAGCCACTGGTCGCCAGTGAGAGGTTTGTACAACCATAGCCTTAGTGGCGATACTACTGGATTTGCTTTTGGTGGATTTGTGGAAAATGATAGTTCCATGTTGGTGAGTGGTATTTTTCTAAAAGCAGGGCAAGATACTTGTTATTCCTTGGCTCGCTGGAATGGTATTACTTGGAAAGGGATTCGGTTTTTCCCTTTTTGGGGAGGCGATCCAATGTTTCTACACCATGTAATTGTATATAAAGGCCAGATTTATGTTGCAGGAAACCTAGTAACGGAAACAAATGGTGAGACCCTTGTGCGAATAGCGCGGTATGATGAGGCCACGGGGTGGCATGCTGTTGGGGCAGGTGTAGGTGGCTCTTTCAGTAGTATTTACGATATGAAAATATTTAGGGACGAACTGTATATTTGTGGCAACTTTACAAAAGGGGGACTCACAATAGGTCAAAATATTATGCGCTGGAACGGTACAGAATGGCAGGAAGTAGGGGGCGGATTATGCGGCTCCTCCACGGTGACTTGTATGCACGTATATAAAGATAAATTGTATATAGGCGGTTTGTTTGGTTGTATCGGCACCGATGGAATACCTGCCAATAGCCTCGCGGTATGGGATGGAGAGACATGGTGTACGGTCGGCGATAACCAAGTATTTGACAATAAAATAGCGGATATTGTCTTTTACAAGGATACCCTGTATGTTGGCGGCGGATTCACAAAAATAGGCGGCGAAACGATGCGTTTTTTTGTGAAATACATGGGAGATCCAACGGGTTCGGTCTGTACAACATCTAGTACTGGTTCGCCGCAATCTTCATCGGTATCCGTCCAATTATCGCCAATACCATCCAATAGTACCGTAACGGCTTCGTTTGGTAGTACTCGATACGAGCATTGGCAATTGCACCGCTGTACCGATGGTCGGGTGGTAGCATTATCACAGATACAGGGCGCAGATACCCTGCAAATTGATGTTTCACAGTTGCCGCCGGGAATTTATGTTTTGTCGGTGCAGTTGGATACAGGTAGGCAGTGGATGGGGAAAGTGGTGGTGGTGCGTTGATAGGGCTTTCTCAAAATAGTTGGCATCCAAATGCGGACACGGATTGGCTATTTAAAGACCAAATCCGCGCTTCTAAAGTGCTACCTTTTAATACTTTAGACATACAATTAGGATACCGCTTTTAAGCGCCATCTGCGCTGATGATACTTGGGTCGATGCCCAGGGAGAGTAAGTCGGTGCCAACTTAAATTAACAGATTAGCCTTGTATCCAGTTCGGATGCAGGGCTTTTTTGTTTTGGGGG
>JAYUKX010000013.1:0-74770 GCA_043764095.1 Chitinophagales bacterium | reverse complement strand
AAAGAAACTAATATACCCTCACTTTTTGACCGCATACAAAAAAAGTAGGCAAAAAAGGCTTCGGCTGACGAAAAATGCTGCGCTTTTGCTTTCGAGTTCCGGCGGCGCCAAAAAAACTCGCCGTACAGTCGAGCGGGGACTATGTCCCGGAAAATTTGTTTGGCTCAAACACTTTTTGGCTTCATCCGCCTCCACTCGAGCAAAAACGGCATTTTTCTAAGGCCGGTCTTGCCACACTTGGGGTATCGTACTTCAATCCAAATTTCAAAATGTGTCACCAAAAATAAATGTACACCCCTTACACTGCTTTTTGAATAAAATATGATCCGTACCAGAATTGAAGAAAGTATTGCCGTTAAACAAGCGTTGCTACAAGATGAGGCGTTATTGTTGCGTATCCAGCAATGGGTCGATCTCCTTGTAGCAACCTATCAAAACGGAGGCAAAGTCCTCTTTTGTGGCAACGGTGGGAGTGCCGGCGATGCACAACATATCGCAGCGGAATTATCGGGGCGTTTTTACAAAAACCGCGCTCCGCTGTACGCCGAGGCATTGCATGTAAATAGTTCTTACCTCACTGCCGTAGCGAATGATTATGGGTACGATGAAGTGTATGCCCGAATGGTAGAAGCCGCTGGCAGAAAAGGCGATGTATTGGTGGCGATCAGCACTTCGGGCAATTCTGCTAATATTTTACGGGCGGTAGAACGTGCAGTGGAAATAGGTATGACCGTTGTTGGCTTAACGGGCGATACTGGCGGTAAAATGTGCGATTTATGCCATGTTTTAATTAATATCCCTTCAAAGGATACGCCGCGTATCCAAGAATCGCATATTTTAGTGGGGCATATTTTGTGTGAAATGGTGGAAGATCGGTTGTTTCCTTAATCATTTTTCTGTTGTACTTTCATCCAAAATGGTAAAACGTACTTCCTCAATCCTTCTGTTATCCGCTTTTTCTACCGTGATGAGGTATTGTCCCCATTGAATTTGGTCGCCTTTGGCTGGAATATCGCCAATCAATTCGAGTGTAAGCCCTGCAATGGTATCCGCGTCTTCGCGCACGGTTTCAAAGGTTTCTGGGTCGATACCGGTTATTTCGCAAACGTCATTAATCATTGTAGCGCCAGAGAACAAATAATTACATGGATCAATTTGGCGGTAAGGCGGAATTTCGTTCTCCTCGTCAAATTCGTCGCGTATTTCGCCCGTCACCTCTTCCAAAATGTCTTCCATAGTCACCAAACCAGCCGTACCGCCGTATTCGTCCACGACCAATGCCAAGTGGAGTTTGCGGAGTTTAAATTCGCGCAAAAGTTCATCCACGGGTTTGGTTTCAGGAACGATAAATACATCAGGGCGCACGCGTTGTGCCCAATCAAAATCGGGTGGTTCGTCAATGGCACTCACCAAATCTTTTACATATAGCACCCCTACCATATTATCAAGATCTTCCTCATATACAGGCAAGCGCGAGAACTCCGAGGAGCGGATAGTTTGAAGTACCTCGGAAAAGGGCGTTTGGCGTTCCAGTGCCACCATTTTGAGTTGGGGCTGCATGACTTGTTTAACGGTTACATCCCCAAATTTAGCAATGCTTTTGAGCAATTCGATATCGCGTTTAACGGTATCACTTGGCATGGAAAGATCCTCAGATATTGTTCCTAAGTGAGTCGTAGTCTCCAGTTCTTTTTTAGGTTTTGGTGTTTTGGGTAAAAAGGGTCTAAATACAAAACGGGAAAACCGAATAAGAGATTGCAAGCGTTGCAGCCAGAACCCAGCGATGGGTCTTTGAGCGCGTTTTAGGTTGATTTGGCTAATTCTCCAAAGCAAAAAAGTAAGTACTAGCAGTGAAATGCCAACAAAAAAGACTTTTGCCAGTACAGGAGGGATGTTTTGGTCTTCCAGAAAAAAGACCGTTTTTTGAAACCAAATACTATTATGAATAATTTTTACGAATTGAATGGTCAACACCAGTATCGTAAAAAGTTTACCAATAGCAATAGCGGCCAAAGACCGCCGATTGCTTTCATCGGCCATATAAATGACGCGACGGGCCGAAGGTGTTCCTTCGGCCCGAAGCATTTCTAATTCATGCGGAGTGACGGCAATTAGGGCTTTTTCGGCCAAAACCATCAAAACGAAGAGTATAATTCCGGCAATTAGCCAGCCCATAGCGTTGTCAACTTTAATTAGAAGGGCAGGTCGGCGCCATTATCGGCGGACACTGATGCGCCATCTGCTTCCACCAATTCAGGTGCGGGAGAAGAAGATGGTTGTTGGTACTTAGCCGGTTCCGTTGTTGGGAAATTACGATCATTTGCACCGCCTTCACGTTTTTCCAAAATGCGGAAATTGTTGGCAATGATGTCCGTAACAGAACGCTCTATATTGTCCGTGCCAGTGTATTTGCGGTAAGTAATTTTACCTTCTACATAGACAAGGGTGCCTTTTTTGAGCATTTTTTCGGCGCGTTCTGCGAGATCTCTCCACGCGATGACATTATGCCATTCGGTGTTTTCTTGGTAATTACCATCTTTATCCTTGTAGGATTCGCTGGTGGCCAATGAGAATCGGGAGACTACTGAGCCGCCTTCGAGGCGACGTACTTCGGGGTCGTTACCCAAACGACCAATGAGGGTGACTTTGTTAATCATGATAAAAAAAACAGATAAAAAAATTGATAAAAAAATTGATAAGGTCGTTGATAAAAAATTTCAACGCACAAATATACGGGACTTTTTAAAAATCGCAAGGGGTATTTGGGGTATTTTTTTCAAATTGGTTGCTTACCTTTGCCCTTATGTCCACCAACCAACAAAAATACCGCCAGTTTTGCGCCAACGCTCCTGCCGATTTTCCGGTATTTATGCAGGACTGGTACTTGGACGCTGTGTGTGAAGGCGGTACTTGGGAAGCGGCAACACACCAAATAAATGACGAAACGGTAGCCGTTTGGCCTTATTTTGTCAAGAAAAAACTAGGTTGGCGGTATGTAGCCATGCCATTGATGGGCAAACTGATGGGGCCATATATCATCCCTCAATTTCGTTCTATAAAAACAGAAATGCGTGTTTTAGAAGCATTGTGGGCTCAATTTCCTTCAAATTTAGCGGCGTTCCAACAAGACTTTAATTATACTGTAACGAACTGGTTGCCTTTGTATTGGAAAGGGTTTTCACAAACTACACGATATTCCTATATCATTCCGTTAGTGGGAACGGAGGCGGAATTGTGGGCTGGAATCGAAGGGAATTACAGGCGAAAAATAAGTAAAGCAACAAGTAGTTTATCGGTTAGGGATGATTTGTCGGTGGAAGAACTACACCGTTTATGCTCCTTGAGTTTTACCCGTCAGAAAATAGATTTTCCGCTTCATTTTGATTATTTTCAACGGATTTATCACGTATTTGAACACCATAATGCGGGAAAAGCCTTTTTTGCAGTGGACAATGAAACAGGTGTCGTGCATTCGGCTATTTTTTTGGTTTGGGACCAATCATCGGCTTACCTACTTTGGGGCGGCGATGACCCCGAATTGCGCACTTCTGCCTCAGGTATTTTGCTGCAATGGAAGGCTATTTTATATGCAAAATATACCCTAAAATTACCCATATTTGATTTTGAAGGGAGCATGATACAGTCCATTGAGCAAAGTCGCAGGTATTTTGGAGCAGTTCAAAAACCCTATTTTCGAGTGCGAAAAGAGTGGTCTTTATTATGGAAATGGGGAAAATTTTTGTTGCGATAATATTTAATGAACGATGCAACAGTACGATTCCCAAAAGCACCTTTATTAAAATTTCATGCGAGCATAGGGCGTAACAATTTAATATCGCGCTGCACTGCACCTTCAAAACGTGGAAATCGTATCGTTTCTACAAATATTGCGCTGCGCTGCACCTAAAATTTTTATAAGAAAATCTTGCTTTAATAAACACTGCATAGTTACCATTTCATTCATTATTTATACAACACGCAACTTTTACCACATTTTACATGACTTTAGTAATTCAAAAAAAACAATGATAATTAATAAAATGAAAAAACTAACCGTATTATTTGCTTTTTTATGCCCATTTTTTGCTTTTGCACAAGACCAAGAAGGGGTGATTCGCTATTTAATTACACAGCATTATTCCAAAAAACTGGCTGCTGTGGACTATATCAGCAAACAGACCAAAGAACGGAACGAATACATTTGGGGTAGTCGCTCGGAGTGGAAGGTATATGCAAATTTGTATTTCAATGCCGCCGAAAGCAAATATGAGGATTCGGAAGAAAAGGCAGAAAAAGACGAAGGGAATTATTCTTGGAAAAAAGATGCTTTTTTTATCAAACGCGACTTTGCCAAACGCACCTCTTATGACGTGATGACCGTCGTGGGACAAGTATATATTGTGGAAGACACGATTCGTTATCCAGAATGGAAAATACTCAACGAAATGAAAGAAGTGGCCGGACATGTGTGTATGAATGCTACTTATACCGATACCTTGAGCAAAGAACTTGTAGTGGGCTGGTTTGCCTTGGATTTGCCATTGAATGGTGGCCCAGAGCGTTTTGGCGGGCTGCCTGGACTTATTCTTGAAGTGGATATTAATAATGGTGCAGTGATTATAAGTGCGGATAAAATTGATCTCAAAAAATTGGATCAACAATTGGCTCTGCCCAAAAAGAAAATAAAGGGCAAAAAAGTAAATGAGGATGGCTATCGCGAGATGCTGAAAAAGCATTACGCCGAAAAAAGGAAAGCAGAACAGCCGCCATACTGGGGTTTGAGGTATTAAAAATTGTAAATACAGTAAATGTACTATGTGCTTCGGCTCTCTAGGTTTTGTGCGTGAAAATCGTATAACGTCCCTATAAATCTATGCACAAAACCTAACGACACTTAGTATAGAAGGTACACCGCACTTGGTCGTTTCGGCTGCGCTCAACACTTGGTCGTTGAGCGTAGTCGAAACGATTTTTTATATTTTTTCTCAAAAAACTATCCTCCAATATTACAAACCAACTATCTTTGACCTACTTCTGAATGCTTCGCCAAGGCAATCTTTGAGGAACGAAAAATAAAATACTTATCTATCCAAAAACGATAATTTAGAGTTTTAGCGTTCCTTATCTTTTTTCATTTCAAATTTATACCATTTTCACTATGAAAAACGCTACAAGTACACATCCTTTTTATCCAATTTTTTCTAAAAAAATCTTGTTTGCCCTCTGCCTATTGACAGGTTTACTGGCGCAAACGATCCAAGCACAATTTTCGATTGGCGGCAAATCCTATATCCCTTATGGCAATACCGAAACCGTAGTTGCCTCTTTTGCCAATCCCGAAGGCGCAGTTACCTCCAAGCGATATACAGGTTTGGTGTTGCTCACGGTATCTGGAGTAGGTCAGTCGCCTGCCGAAAACTACAACGATGCCTTCTATATCTACAAAGGCCTCTTTCGGCAAGATTCCCTCTTTTATCAATTGGGTGCCACTACACAATCCACGTTGCACCTCAACAAAAACAGCAATGTCTCCAATCAAATGGTATATGATACAGATGCTGGCAAAGAAACAGATTTGGGTTATGTACCTCGGTACAACAAAGACCACGACTACGCTTTTGTGATCGACTTGAACCGTATGCGCCCGGCACCAAAATCCGCCACTACGATTCGTCTTGGAGTGACAGATGGCATTTATACCGATAATTCCGGCAAATTTAAGATAACTGTTGCCCAATTAGAGGAAGATACAGATACCGATTGCGATAAAGTAGTGGATGTATGCGATGTATGCCCCAACAACAATGACGCCATTGATAATAACCGCGATGGCATTGCAGATTGTAGCCAATTGCTGGATTTTGCAGCCTATAGCGGTGCATGGAAACCTTCCAACAACAAAATTATGGTGTGTAATAACGGCCAAAGTATGGTGATCAATAAGGAATTACTCGCCGCCCGTTTTGCAATGGGCTACCGCGTAGGGCCTTGCGTTACCTGCGATGCTAACGACCGTAATGATCTCGGTACTGAAATGGGTTTAACGGTTGCGCCATCTATGAGTTTGGCACCAAATCCGGCTGTTGAAGTGCTCAATATCACCCTCGATAAAGCATTAGACCAAGAAAGTACGCTCTCTATTTTTGACAATACGGGTAAATTAATTTATAGCCAACAATGGCAGGCAAATGCCCTCCATACACAGGTAAACTTGGCACCTAATCGCTTTGCAACAAGTATTTACACAGTACAATTGGCAAACTCAAACACGATGTTGAGCCAAAAAGTAACAGTGATTAAGCAATAGTTTTTTAAGGAACGGTGTTGGAATAAAGGTTCCTTAGGTTGAATAAGAAAGCCCCATACGTTCTTTGTTGAGTCGTATGGGGCTTTTTTTTGTGGGTTAAAGGGGTGGGGCTCTTATTCATTACTCCACCACTATCCATTTTTTTTCAAAAAAAACAGTCGTTGATTGTTTTGACTTGTCCACGTATGCTGCCTGAACAAAATCGCCAGTAGTTGAAATATATTTTAAGGCTGCGCCTTCTTCCATTCCGTTTGTATCGTAAAATGCGCCTAGTTTGCATCCAAATGGATTATTTTCCACATCGCTTGTAAATACAGATAGCAATAAGAGCCGTTCAGATTTCGTATCGGGTTTTTCATACCCAAAAATACGATGATCTTGTCGCATATTAGCCGTTAATTGGATGAGGCGATTTGCGTTTTTTAGATCTACGTAAGCCTTTGTTACCTGCGCTCCCGATGCCATTACACTTTCGTGGTTGGCCTTATCAATGCTATCAAGTTGGACTTGTTTCGCGGTCGATTGAGTTACTTTGTTATTATCTTGTGCTGTATTATTTATGGTTTCGGGTGAATTGTTATCCGCTTTTGGGCTTGTTTGGCCGCAGGATGCGATGAGTAGGCCTAATAATAAAATGTAAATGTTTAGGTGCATATTTTGTAATATTGTAAAAGTTTTGCTTGCTGTTTTTAGGTTTTAATAGAATGGTAAAATAATATGATACAAAGGTAGGCTAATTTTCAAAATCTCTAATAAAAAACAGAAGGTTCCCAGTTTTTATCTTAATTTTGTACCCTACATTGAAACACATGGACACAAGGGGTATTTTATCCAATGCTGTAGTGTTCCAACTTCGTTCATTTTAAACTATTTAACTATGCGGCAATTCCTTACACTAATCTGCCTTTTTTTAATTTTTAGTACGCCATCTCCTGCTCAATTGTCTAGCATTCAGTGGCTACACACGATGAAAACCCCTGCAAATACCCAATTTGGTGATGTTTATCCATTAAGTCTCGCTGTTGATAATGGTGGTAACTGTACCATCCTTGGTGATTTTACCTCAACAGTAGTTTTTGATAATGGAGCACCGCTCGTGCATGCTAGCACGTCTGCTAACGACCACTTAATGATACTTCGTTATAATAAAACAGGCGATCTGCTGTGGAAAAGTAGCATCATTGCTAATGCCGATAATGTATTTGAAAAAAACGCAAGAATGGGTATCGACAATGAAGGAAATGTAGTTGTGGCAGGTCGGCTCAGCGTAAATCTGCTTAGTTTTGGTAATAATATTACTCTTTCAAGGACATGTTCAGGCGATTGCTATGAAATTTTTATCGCCAAATACAATAATAATGGCGAAGCACAATTTGCTAAAGCAATACAAGTGCCGAATAACAATAAACATCAAATAGCAGGTATAGATTGCGATGCACAAGGAAATATTTATGTGGCTGGCTTAAATGGCGGCACTGCAATAACATTTGAGGATAGCCCTACCAGTTCTACTACCATTACCAATTTAATTCCAGACCAACAGTTCTTGGCAAAGCTTGGATCCGACGGTAATTTGATTTGGTTTAGATCATTAGAGGGCAATAGTGGTCTGGCAACTTGTACTATTTTGCGTGTTTCTCCTAATGGTAATGCCTATTTAAGTGGTAATTATGAAGATGTACCCTTGTCTTTTAATAACAATGTTACGGCCATTCCTTTTTCAAGTACCAACGCTTATATTGTCAAATACAACACAGATGGAACGCCACTTTGGACCAAAAGTTTGAGCGGTGATGGCGTAGATATACTTGATATGGATATTGACGCGCAAGAACACGCTCATATTGTATGCGATGTAACGGGCAATTTGAACGTGGACGGCCAAACCATAGCCACCACCACTAAGTCATATTTAGGAACGATTTTAAGTGTGGACAGCCTGAATACCGATGTTGCACTAGAAGTGGGTTATGAAGAGAGTTCAACTTATCCGCTATTCACCATTGCGGTTAAGCCTAGTGGTGATTTTTTTGCTGCCGGGGTATTTGGGGAGGAGATTACTGTGGGCGCTACAACACTTCCTTTTCCAACAAGAACAGATATTGCTGTGGTAGCGGGAGGAGATACCGTGCCAATACAAGCAGTTCATTTTGGCGAAGGTGGTTTTGAAAATATCGAAAACTTTAATTACGGGCGTATGATTGGCTTAGACGGAAATGGATTTGTGTATATATTAGGTACTTATTTCTCTGGCGGTTTTATAGGTTCTTTCACCTTAAATAACGCTGGAATGTTTCTCGCCAAACTCAATACGGGTACTGTGGGTACTTTACAACCCCACCAGCAAGAAATGGCGGCCAGTATAATGCCTAATCCTAATACTGGTTCATTCACGCTTCAGTTAGGCAATATACTGGAAAATAGTATATTAAAACTGACGGATATGCACGGAAAAACAGTATTGGAGCAGGTTATTTTGGGTCAAACCCAACAAATTAACCACAATTTGCCCAATGGCTGCTACTCCATGAGTATCCAAAATGGGACGCAATACCAAACAGTAAAGGTGATTGTGGCGAGGTAAGAGGAAGGGGCTTTGGGCAAATATTGTCGGCGTGATTCGACTCACGCCGACAATCCGTAAAACTTCCGAAACAACTCCACTACAAAACTTAATCTCTGGTAGCCCCCACAGGCATTGTTGGGTCAAATGCACCTTTTAGTACCGGACTTTGGCGGTTGCCAGTATAAGCACGTACATTAGAATATACAAAATCAAATATTTCACGTACGCTGATAATTTTATCCTTATTTTTATCCGCTTCGCCTTTGAGGCCACGGATCAAAAAATGACTAAAAACACCCTGGCGCAAACCCGCGGATTCCAAAGATGTTTCGTCGCCTTTAGACGACATGATAAGTGCCGTGCCCGAAATGGATTTAGACAAAGTTTGATAATATTGCGCAATAGAATTTTCAGGATCGCCCGATCGCATTGAAATCAGACTACCAGAGTGGCATGCATCGGCAATACATACCTTATATTTGGCTTTGCAGGTGTTAAACATTTTGGCTAAGTCCTCATGGTTGAGTTTGTTATTATAACCATCAAAGTCGATAGGTAGAAAAGAGCCATTGAGGCCGTGACCTGAAAAATAAAAAATCACAAGATCATTTGGCCTCGCACTATCCATCACACCTTGTAAGGCATCATTAATGCCTTTTAATGTAGCTTCTTCATCGATCAGGATCCGGATTTGCTCATCGGGTAATGCACCGCCCTCCAAACTCTTCAAGAATGCATAAAAACGATAGGCATCATCATCGGTATAGCGCAGCACTGGCATGTGGTCGTAAGAAGCCACACCAACCACTACTGCCCAAATTTTGGTATCAGGAGGTAGTTCTTTTATAGGGGCTTCCACTACTTCGGTAGTGCCTGCAATAGGTTTGTAGCCTTCGGGAGGCACTTGCCCTGCATATTCTCCCGCAGCCCAAAAACCACTGATAATTGTACCATCAAACAGCGAAAGCGTACCTTTTCCGTTAAATGCACCGTCGATCCATTCGCCTTCGTAGCGGTCGCCATTGGCGTAGGTACAGTTACCAAAGCCATGTGGTTGGTTGTCTTTAAATTCGCCGGTATAGCGTGCAGCACCTTCTTTAAAAACAAAAGTACCTTTACCATCAGCACAATTACCCTCTAAGCAGCCTGTTTTACCATTATCGGTAAGGCTTGCGCCTACAAATTCGCCTTCGCGCCACTCGCCCGTTTCTGGCGGATTACCTGATCCATGCGTACGCGTACCATCGCCATGCGGGTAATTATTTTTAAAGTTACCCGTATAAATATCCCCATTGGCAAAAGTAAAAACACCTTGCCCCGAGAATTTGCCATTGGAAAAACCACCTTCATATTTACTACCATCGGGATACGCAAACACACCGTTACCATCTTTACAGTCGCCTGCCAAGCATCCACTTTGTATATTGGTACCATCGTCGGTGCGTTCTTCTTTCTTTTTGGCAATATAATCTTCCAAAATATTGCCTTTTTCATCCACAGGCTTGCCTTTACGCCAGTCCCCCGTGCGTTTGGTGCCGTCCGAGTAAGTCTTAGTGCCTTTGCCATCTGGGAAGCGTTGTTTCCATTCCCCACTGAATTTACTACCATCAGTATAGTAGCAAACACCCACCCCAGAGATCTCGCCATTTTTGAACTCGCCGATATACTTGGCCCCCGACGGATAGAGGTAAGTGCCTTTTCCGTCTTTACAATTGCCTGAAACACATTGAGCGTGCGTCAATTGCACCATAAAAAACATAAGGCTTAGGGAAAAAAATACTCTAATCATGGTATATAAAAAGTAAATTCTGTTGTTATTTTTTATCGTTGGTCTATCAATAAGTGACTTACAAACCGCTAAAACGGTAAAATATTGCCTTATTAAGGCTATGTATTGTTAAATAAAAGTCAATAGCGATTTTGGCATGAGTTTTGTATTTTACACTACCATATTACTGTCCCCTATATTTTTTCAGTTTTTTATTTAACACCGATACAATATTATGTTACACGCAAAAGAATTTAATCAAATGCTCGGATTTGCGTCCGTTGAAACAATCCAATCAGTTACCTGCAATGTACACTTTGGTGTTCCCGGAGGACAAGGAGATTGCATGCAAATCGGCATTTGCCGGGTCATTATTGACGCTGCACCGCAACAAGAGCAAGAACGCCGCTGCCGAAAAGCAAGTGCGGAACTTTATATCAACGATGATGGTCATTACGAAATGTTTTTCGCAAGCGAGGGCATTATGCCATGTACAGAACGCGCTATTTTCAAAAACAAATGGTTTCCTGTTCCTGTAGCACACTGTTTTGACCATACTATTATGCACCAATTAGGCGCAAATGTAAGCCCCATCATTCCCGTTGGAAAATACCTTGTGACAAAGGTAAGTGGTGGTTATACCATTTCTTTTTAAATTTTTAGGAATGCTTACCCTATTCCGTTTTTGAATAGAACTTAATTGATCTTTTTTTGTAGTAATGGGACAATGTTGCGCTACCTTTGCGCTTCTTTTCGTCCATAGTGCTGGCTTGTGGTGCAATGAATACTAAATTGTTATTTTTTTTAGTATTCATTGCACCATAAATCTATCATCTATTCAACATTAACTTATAATTAAATGAACATTGCAGTAGTAGGAACGGGATACGTTGGATTAGTAACGGGTACCTGTTTTGCTGAAACCGGTAACAATGTTATCTGTGTCGATAACAATATTAAAAAAGTAGAAAGTTTAAAAGCAGGAAATATACCTATTTTTGAACCCGGCCTTGATCTTATTTTTGATCGTAATACCAAAGAAGGTCGCCTTCATTTTACCACCGACCTCAAAGACGCTGTTAGCAAAAGCCAAATTATTTTCTTGGCTTTACCAACACCTCCCGGCGAAAATGGCAGTGCCGATCTCTCCTATATCATGGGGGTTGCCGACCAATTAGGCGATATTATTGCCGATTATAAAGTGATTGTGGACAAAAGTACTGTCCCTGTAGGTACAGCCGAGAAAGTAGCCGCAATAATGGCGAAAAAACTACCTAAAAAAATGTTCGATGTGGTATCAAACCCCGAATTTTTGCGCGAAGGCGTAGCGGTAGAAGACTTTTTGAAACCCGATCGCGTAGTGATCGGTACCAAAAGCGAAAAAGCACGTAAAGTAATGAAGCAGTTGTACGAACCATTCGTACGCCAAGGCAATCCGATCTATTTTATGGACGAACGCTCTGCTGAAATGACTAAATATGCCGCAAATGCGTATTTGGCCATGCGTATTTCTTTTATGAACGAAATAGCAAACCTTTGCGAAAAAACAGGTTCTAATGTGGATATGGTGCGGATTGGTATGGGTAGCGATAATCGTATTGGCAAACGTTTCTTGTTTCCAGGTATTGGTTATGGTGGTTCTTGTTTCCCTAAAGACGTACAAGCACTGGCACGAACAGCAAGTGATTATTCCTACGATTTCAAGATTTTGAAATCGGTAATGAAGGTAAATACCATTCAAAAAGGGGTAATGACCAAGAAAATCCGCAAATACTACAAAAATGAACTTGCGGGTAAAACAATTGCAGTATGGGGACTAGCGTTTAAGCCCAATACCGATGATATTCGGGAGGCACCAGCATTAATCATTATTGACGAATTGCTCGAATTGGGCGCTCATGTTGTCGCTTTCGATCCCGAAGCAATGGCAAATGTAAAAGACATTTACGGCGATAAAATAAAGTACGCTAAAGGCATGTACGAAGCAACAGAAGGCGCAGATTGTTTGGCTATTATGACAGAATGGGGAGAGTTTAGATCACCCGATTTTGAGCGTGTAGGGAACAACTTAAAATCAAAGGTGATTTTTGATGGCCGCAATTTATACGATCTTGATCAAATGAAATCCAGCGGTTTTCATTACCAAAGCGTTGGCAGACCGAAAGTGCGCTAAAAAACGTTGTTTATCCAAGTTTTGCAACAACAGAACCAGGGTTTTCTATAAAAGGTGCAGCGCGCCGTAATATTTGTAGCAATGGTGAGATATCCGCGTTTTGAAGGTGCAGCGCACCGCAATATTAAATTTAATGTTACGTTACGCTGCACCTTTAACCTTGATTTTGCCGATTTTTGCTACAAATATTACGGTGCGCTGCACCTAAAATTTTTATAAGAAAGCCCTGACAACGGAACTGGCTTTATTATTACCCCCGTCCCCAATAATAAAGCATAATCCCAACGTCAGGAGAAGTTCAATATTTACAAACGCAAATAAAAACAGTAAGCATGAAACACATAAAAATCATTTTTTCTACCCTTGTCGGCCTTTGGTTTTTCCTAGTAGGTTGCCATAGCAGCCAAAAGGTTGTTTCCTACACCCCTGATAATATTGTCCCTACCGATAAATCGCTGCTTTGGCGCATTGGCGGAAAAGGACTTAAACAGCCTTCTTATCTTTATGGTACGATCCACATGATTCCCAAATCCGACCTGATTATCAACGAATCCACTTGGAATGCTTTGAATCGTTGCAAAAAAATCACTTTTGAGATTGATATGAAGGAAATGACCAGCCTTCGCACACAATTCAGTATGCTCACCAAGGCATTTATGAAAAATGGTAAAACGTTAAAAGATCTTCTGCCGCCCGAAGATTACACATTTGTACACGAAAAAATGGAAGACAAAGGCTTTTCCGCGAGTATGTTTGAGCGGATTAAACCTATGTTTTTGAGTATGCTTTTGTCCAATGATGAAGGCGGCGCTGTAGGCAAATCTGATTCAAAAATGACCTCAGTAGAAATGGAACTGTGGAAAGTAGCAAAAAAACAAAAAACAAAATCTGATGGTTTGGAATCTACAGCCTACCAATTGAGTATTTTTGATACTATTCCCTACGAATCACAAGCCAAAATGCTCGTAGAAGCACTCCGAACCTCCAGCACAGACTCGGATGCGGAATTGGACAAAATGATTGAAATGTACAAAAAACAAGACATAGAAGCCATGCAACAAATGATTAGTGCCGAAACCGACGGAGTAGGCGAGTTTGAAGATGTGTTATTGGGCAACCGCAACCGCAACTGGATTCCGCTGATGGGTAAAATGATGAAGGAACAATCTACGTTTTTTGCCGTAGGTGCTGGACATTTGGGCGGCAAAGGCGGTGTTATTGCCTTATTGAGGGCAGAAGGCTATGTTGTAGAGGCTGTAAAGTGATAAAGCAGAAATAATATTGTATCTTTGCAGCAATTATGGATATTCGAGCGCTTTCCCTCCCACAGTTAGAGGCCACTTTTGAAGAGTGGAATGAACCCCGTTTTAGGGCAAAACAGTTTTATGAATGGTTGTGGTCCAAAGCCGCTACCGATTGGGAATCGATGACCAATGTGCCAAAAGCATTGCGCACCAAACTGAGCGAAACCCATACTTTCCATACCCTCACCGAAGATAAAGTACAGCACAGCAACGACGGCACCATCAAAACAAGGTTTCTTACCCACGATGGTCACCGCATTGAAAGCGTATTGATTCCCGTACCCGATGACCAACGTTTTACCGTTTGTGTCAGTACTCAAGTGGGTTGTAGCCTTACTTGCAAGTTTTGCGCTACTGGCCGTATGGGTCGCGAGCGCAATTTGGAGCCTTGGGAAATTTTTGACCAAGTTACTTTGGTCAATAAACAATGCCAACAAGCCTTTGGGCGTGGTATCACCAATATCGTTTATATGGGTATGGGCGAACCGCTCCTCACCTATGCCAATACCATGAAAAGTATCGAACATATTACCGCTCCTGCACCGCTGGGGCTGGGTATGTCTGCTTCTCGTATTACCGTGAGTACAGCGGGTATCGCCAAAATGATCAAAAAACTGGCAGATGATGGCTTCCGTTCTAATCTTGCCATTAGTCTCCATGCTGCCGATGATATAAAGCGGAACGAGATCATGCCAATCAATGAAACCAATAATTTGGATGCGTTAATGCAATCATTGGAGTACTTTTACCGCAAAACCAAGAACCGCATCTCTTACGAGTATATCGCATTTGAAAACTTTAACGACGGCCCCGATGATGCTGCCAAACTGATTATGCTGTGCCGCCGCCGTTTTCCTGCACGTGTTAATATTATTGAATACAACCCCATTGAAGGTGGTGAATTTGACAAATCCAACGAAAACAGATTAAATGAATTTGCGGCTCGATTAGTGAGCCACGACGTAACTGTAACAGTACGTAGGAGCAGAGGTAAGGATATTGATGCCGCTTGTGGGCAATTGGCCAATAAGAATTAAGTCGCGTACTTTTTTAAAAAGATTGGAGGTATAGATCAAGGTTTTTAGCATGATTTTAGCGGTAATTTTTACAGTGTAATTAGCATATTGAAATAATTAAAATCGAAATAATCAACAATATTATGTTAACTATTCTCAGCATTGCCATTGGCCTTATTCTAGTACTGCTCTTGATGAGTATTCTCTCATCTACTGTACACGATATTATTGTATTGTTCCTATCGCTGCGCGGCAAACACTTGCAAACAACCCTGAAAGGTATGTTGGGCGGTATGTCGGAACAATTTGACAAACACCAGTTTTTTCAACAACTTCGATCCTCCGAACGTAAAAAAAACTGGCTCACAGGTACTTCCTTACCTACTTGGATTCAAAAAGAATCGTTTAGCGCTATTTTGCACGACGAATTACAAAAACTAGAAGGAGGTAACCTAGCCGAAAAAATTGATAATATACAAGATCCAAACCTCAAAGAACTCATGGGTTTTTTGGTGCGCGAATCCAATGGTACTGTGGGCGGGTTCAAAATACAGTTGGAAAACTGGTTCGATCAGGTCATGGAACGCTCTGCTGATTATTTTAAGCAGAGTACAAAATGGCGTTTGTTTTTTATCGGTTTGGCCTTATCAGCGATGCTCAATGCCGACACTGTCGGTATTTATCGTGCGTTATCTACCAATCCTGAATTACGTGAAAAAATGGTGAAAGCCGCCGAACAAATCGCCGCTACGGATACCTTACCCGTTATTGCCCGCGATAGTTCTCTGAAAAATTATATCGGCAATGCAAAAGGCTTCCTTTCTACCCAATTGGGCGAAATGCAGTCGCCACTTGGCTTGGGATGGAATGAGCCTGGTCAAGCAAAAAGTATCCCCGACTGGCTTGTTAAAATGTTCGGATTTATACTCACAGGTATTGCTGTTACGTTTGGTGCTTCGTTTTGGTTTGATCTTTTGAAGAAATTACTGAGCCTAAGGAGCAGTGTAGGCGGAAGCAGTGCAAATAGCGATGCCAATTTTGCAAGTCGCCGCAGTTTCAATATGGCTGAAGGTATTGATGGTGAACCCATTGGTGAATTATCCGATGAGCATAAAGCAAAAAAAGCGACCGCTCCACCGCCTCCAAAAGAGTAGAATAATGTCTAAAGCGTTATTGTTTACAAGGTACTAAATAACCTCATTAGAAGTCTAACATTTGTAAGAACAGCATCACACTTTTAATTCGAGCGATAAGAACCACCCAGGCACTCACGGCTCTTATCGCCCTTATTTTACGGGAGCCACTTTTTTACAAATGTTAGACCTCTACCGAGGTCAGATAAGTACCAATGACCTCGGTAGAGGTCTAACATTTGTAACAGATCACCACTTAAATCTATCTAAAAAATGTACACAGTTAAATACGGCGGTAAAAAAGGTAAAACCGTTGAACTCGAAGAAAGCCCTGATCTGGTAGCAGTACGCACCAAAGATAATATGGAAATGGGCGACATGAACCTAAGTCGAGCCTCTCAAGAAATGTTGGCAGATACTGTTCAAGTCGTAAAGTTTCCCGATTCCGGTATTACAATAATAAAAATGGCCGACGAACCTCAAGCAACCGCTTCCCGTGGCGGTGGCGATGAAGAACCCGGCAGAAAGGGGCTTTCTGGCCCACCTGATACGACTAAGCGCGATGCCACCCGAGCAGCCCTCAAACAAGAGGATGATATTCGTTTTGCAGGCCGTGTTTTGCAAGACAAGGAAACAGGCGAAGTAACCCTTTATACAGAAAACTTCTTTGTCAAGTTTTTTGATGCCACAAAGGAAGAAGATTGTTTGGCGATTATTGAGAAATACAAACTAACAATCAAAGATAAACTGGCTTTTGCGAAAAACGCTTACTTTGTCTGCGCTGCTGAAGGCACCGGACTAGCCGTTTTTAATATTGCAGAAACTATTTTGAACGAAAAAATAGTGGAATATTGCCACCCCGAGTTAGTACAGGAGCGTCGTTATAAAGGAGTACACCCTTTGCAATGGCATTTAACCAAAACCAGTATCAACGGGAAAGCAGTAGATGCTCATGTCAATATTGAAGCAGCATGGGCGATAACTAAAGGTAAAGGAGTGACCATTGCCATCATCGATGATGGTGTAGATACTGATCACCCCGAGTTTGCGGGGCGTATTGTACATCCCTTTGATTCCACATTTAAGGAAGGAACAGGCCGCCCTGTAGCCGATGACGATAACCACGGCACGGCTTGCGCAGGTATGGCTTGCGCAAGCGGCCTCAAAGATGGGGCCAGTGGTACAGCACCTGAATCGTTCCTCTTGCCTATTCGCTTGCGCAGCGGTTTGGGAAGTATGAGCGAAGCCAATGCTTTTGCTTGGGCAGCCCAACACGGTGCAGATGTGATTTCGTGCTCGTGGGGCCCAACTGATGGCGATTGGTGGGATCCATCGCATCCACTCCACAACAAGCAAACCCTTTTGCCCGATAGTACGCGTATGGCCATGGAATTTGCGATGAAAGAAGGCCGTGGCGGCAAAGGTTGCGTCATACTTTTTGCCGCCGGCAATGGTAATGAAGCCACTGCTAATGACGGTTATGTCTCGCACCCGGGCGTAATTGCGGTAGCTGCGTGCAATGATACAGGCAAACGTAGTGTTTATAGCGATTTCGGAGAGCAAGTATGGGTCGCTTTTCCTAGCGGCGATTTTGCATGGAAACCACTCAAACACCCCGCGCCGCTTAGTCAAGGATTGCGCACTACCGACCGCGCAGCAGCCGCTGGTTATGATGGTACCAACTATACCAATTCTTTTGGCGGTACTTCAGGCGCATGTCCAGGAATGGCAGGCGTAGTTGCACTTATGTTGGCCGCTAATCCTGCGCTTACACCACCACAGGTAAAGGAAATTATCCGCAATTCTTGCGATATTATCGATACAGAAGGTGGCGAATACGATGCCAATAAACACAGTGTCTATTACGGTTATGGCAGAATTAATGCCGAAAAAGCCGTCCAAAATGCAAAAGGCATAGCAAACACTGCTCCCAAAGCAAAAACGCCAACCGTAGCAGGCAATATCCGATTTGGAACGCAGGATATGCCTTTTGCCGCAGAAGGACAAACCACACCATCGGCAAAAACAACACCACGTAATTTGACAGGTATCGCACTCCAAATTACACCTGTTCAAAAAAATCTTCGTCTGGTGTATCAAGTCAATGTGGGCGGTAAGGCTATTCAAAGCAATGCCAAACCCGGCGATTTTGTGGGTGGTACTACTGCTAAAACAAAATTATTAGGTATCGCTTTTTCTTTAGAAGGCTCGGATGCAAAAAAATACGATATTGAATACACTATAAAATTTGAAAAAGAAACAGAAGTAGTAAAAGGCAAAAATGGTAGTTTTTGTGGTGTTATTGGGAAAACGGGCAAAGCAATTCAGGCAATTAACGTGCTAATAAAAGCCAAATAGACCACAAAAAATGCTTAATCGACTCCAATACCTATTGAAGTGCTTCATGGAAGTACTAATTTTGCTTGTATGCCCATTATTTATCAACGCACAATCTGCCACCAAGGATTCGTTGCTGAGCCTTGATATATCCCCCGTTACCATTACGGTGGCAAGACTTGAATCTTCGGGGCAAAATATCCCCTTTGCGGTCAGTGTTTTGCAAAAAAACTGGATACAACTTGCTCAAGCGCAGCGGTCTTTAGGGGAAGCATTGGTGGCAATGCCGGGTGTTTATGCTTGGAATACAGATAATTACGCCCAAGATTTACGTATTTCAATTCGCGGTTTTGGTGCGCGTTCGGCCTTTGGTATCCGTGGTATCCGAGTATTTACCGATGGCATACCCGAAACCTCCCCCGATGGCCAAACCGACCTCGATAATGTGGATATGGGTACCATACAGCGCATCGAACTCCTGCGCGGTGCGGCGGCCGGATTGTACGGCAACTCGGCTGGTGGTATCCTACAACTAACCACCGAAAATACCGATCAACGATATGCTGAGATACAAACCAGTGCAGGGAGTTTTGGCTTTTACCGTTGGCAATTTAAATCGGCGTTTCATCAAAAGAAATCCAGCGTATTTTTTAATATCAGCCAAAACCATTTAGAGGGTTACCGCGCACAAAGTAGCATGCAGCAAACCATTGCTAATGTCAAATGGCAATACCGCTTTTCACCAGCCACCAAGATGACGCTGCTGCTCAATTATGGAAAAAGCCCTTACGCCAACGACCCAGGTGGCCTTACTGCCGAACAAGTATTGACCGACCGCAAACAAGCACGTGCTGCAAGCCTTCAATTCAATACCGGAGAACAGGTAGCGCAGGGGCGTATCGGTTGGGTATTAGAGCACCGTATTGCGGCGCACCACAGCATTAAAACAACGGCGTTTTTTACTACCCGCGATTTTTCGAGTCGGCTGGCTTTTAAAAACGGCGGCTGGGTAGCATTACAACGCAATTTTGGGGGCGGTAATGCAGTATATGCCTTTACAACCCCTAAATACCGCAGCCAATTGGGCATAGATATAGGTCTGCAACGCGATCTACGCAGGCGTTTTAACAACGATAATGGCGAAAAAAAGGAACAAACCTTTGACCAAACGGAACGTTTTTCTGGTATGGGCGCATTTTGGATGCATGAATGGAAACCTGTACATCGTTTGTTATTGACGGCTTCCACACGTATTGATGCGGTGCAATTGAGGGTAAAAGATCGTTTTTTGAGCGATGAAGACCAAAGCGGTACACAATCATTTCGAAGGGTAAGCCCCGCCTTGGGTGCTTTGTTCAAAGCAACGCCACAATTGGCCTTTTATGCTAATGTCGCTACTAATTTTGAAACCCCAACACTGAACGAACTTTCGGCCAATCCGCAGCAAACAGGTGGTTTTAACAGCGATCTAAGTCCTCAAAAATCCGTCAATTACGAATTAGGTACCAAATTTTTGAAAGGAGAAAAATGGCAAATAGACTTGGCCATATTTCAGGTGGATCTCCGCAACGAACTGGTACCCTACCAATTGGCCGCCACACCCGGAAGAACTTATTTTCGCAATGCCGGACGATCGCAAAGGCGCGGCATTGAGGCTTTTTTGCAGTATAAACCGATCAAAAACCTCACTTTCCTAAGTAATTATACTTTTTCTAATTTTAAATATACCGACTACGAAGCATCAGGGACACGGTTGGATGGTAATCGGCAACCTGCTATTCCATTGCACCGGGTATTTGCAGCCCTACAATGGGAGCGTACTGCAGGATTGTTTTGTGTAGCGCAGATACAAGCACAAAGTCATAGTTTTGTCAATGATGCCAATACCGTTAAAGACAAAGGCTACACCTTGGTATCGGTGCGTGGTGGTTATACTTTTCGATTAAAAAGGTTTGAAATTGCGCCTTTTGCGGGTTGGAATAATATTTTTAATGCGGCTTATTCCAATAATATACTGGTAAATGCAGTAGGTGATCGGTATTTTGAGCCTGCCGCGGTGGGTGGGGTTATTGGAGGGGTAAGGGTGCGGTTTTGAGGGTGGTTTATTGCCCCCCAAACCCCAATTTGCGCAATACCGCCGTGCGCAGTGGCTCCGAAATGGGTACGCGTGTATCTTCCCCGAATACAATAGAAAACCCATCCACCGTAGAAACACGGTGTTTATTGACCAAAAAAGAACGGTGCGTGCGCACAAAATCGGCAATTGGTAATTGTGTTTCGAGCGTCGTTAGCGGTTGATAAGTACGAAATACTTGCGCTGTTGTAACAATTTTAACCGCGTTAGCCTGCGCTTCTAAAAATAGTATATCTGAAAACTTGACCCTATGAATTAGTCGGCCAAACCGCACAACAAGGTGATCGAGTTCCAATAATTCTTGAGTAGATTCAGGAGGTTTGCTGTCAATTGGTATAGACTCCGTAGCACGGGCCACTGCCCGCAAAAACCGCTCGAAAGCCACCGGTTTCACTAAATAATCTACTACTTCGAGGTCGAAGGCTTCCAAAGCATGCTCCGAATATGCAGTGGTAAGTATGGTTTTAGGTCGCTTTTTGATGGTTTTTAGGAAGTTCAAACCATCTAATACGGGCATATTGATGTCTAAAAAAAGCAAATCGGGCATTGTATGTTGCAAAAAAGCAATCGCCTCCAAACCATTTTCGCATTCGCCACTCAGTTCTAAAAAAGGCGTTTGCTCAATATGGCTTTTCAATATTCGGCGCGCCACGGGTTCATCGTCGCAGACCATACACGTAAATTTTTTTGTCATTTTTCCAGTTGTATTTCGAGTTTTACCCGCCAAACGCCATCTTCGTCGTGGATACGGATCTTATATTTTTTTGGGTAAATTAATTCGAGCCGACGCTGCATATTCTCTAATCCTAATCCGCCTGTTGTTGCAGGGATACTGGTGGCAAAACTATTCTCACACTCCAATAGCAAAGTGGATCGTTCCGCCTCAAAATGGATAGCCATCTTCAAAAAACGCTCCCCATTCGAGTTAGGTTGAGCAAATTTAAAACTATTTTCAATAAAAACAAACAGTAAAAGCGGTGCAATTTGAGGCGGCGGGGTGGGCAAATCTTGAGGGAATACAAATGTCGTCTGGAGTTTTTCCGAAGCACGTAGCCGCTGCATTTCTACATAATCTTGTAAAAAATCGAGTTCTCGCGCGAGCGATATGCGATCGGCACGGGTTTCGTACAACGAAAAACGGAGCAAATCGGAGAGCAAAATTACCGTAGGTGCAACACTTTTAGGCTCGGTGAGTGCTAAGCCATAAATGGTATTGAGCGAATTGAGCAAAAAATGTGGACTAATTTGCTGCCGCAATGTGTTCAGTTCGCTTTTTAGGTTTTGAGCAGCGCGATCGGCACGGCGCTGAGATTCGAGCAACATGTCTTTGCCCAATTTGAGCGATGCGGCAAACAAAACCAATAAAAAACTAATCGAAATACCATCGAGCAACGTTGGTTTTAAGTCTTGAGAATTTATGGTCTTAAATACAAAGTGAGGACTAAGAAAATACCACAATACACCACTAAAACTATTCATCAGCAAAGCAAGGACTATGCTGAAAATGCCAAAAAACAAGTATTTTTTCCGATATAATAACTGCGGAACGCCCAAAAGTGTAACGATGTAAACCGAAGTAATAGTGGGTAAATGAGCAATGATACTCAATTTCCAGTAGTCCTCTAACTGCGAAAGACCAGATTCAACATCCTCTAAACCCGATGAAAGGAAATAAACGATCCAAAAGGCAGCATGCCAAATCCATCGCCGGAATAGCCATTGCGGTATTTCAAAATTGTCGGGCAGTGTCGGCATTTTTCGTTAAATTGAAGTGCAAATATACTAAAAACGGGCTTTGCTATGCTACACAAGGGATGAATTGGAGATTAGGCAGGACGAAAACCTCTAAATTCAGAATACCGTTTTCGTCCTGCCATTTGGGGTTTTCGTCCGCCCCCCTTTGCAGCCCCTTTAGTTCCCCTGTAAATTTGCTCCATCAAATAAACATAAGAAATATAACTATGACATTCAAAATTTTTAAATTCCTATTATTGGGTCTGTTTTTATCCTTCTTGATGGCATGCGTAAAAACATGGGATTACAATCCAGCAGATATCCCCAGCGATTTTGTGCCACTGCCCAAACCCGAAGCAGGTAAAGGCTATCAACTACATGTGCCGGCTTTCCCTATTCCTCCGCAATTCGAACGCGAATGGTTTATGCGAACAGCAGTAGGCAACACCGAAGAGATTTATATGACGGGCTATGAAGTACGGCAGCGGGAGGGATCGCACCACGTGATTGCTTATCAATATGACGATGAAACTAAGCCTGGTTTGCCCACGATTGGCGAAATGCGCGATCAAAACACACCCGATGGCCGTTTGAACCTCTTTTCTAATATGGAAGAGATGCGTTTGTTGGCCGAAGCGGCATCTCCTTATCAAAAAGTAGAATTTCCGGCTGGTTATGCCGTACCCATTGCGGCTAATTCGACGCTTGACCTCAATTCACATTATTTCAACAAATCGGACAAAACGATTTTTGGAGAGGTAATGATGAATATTTACACCAAACCACGATCGGAAGTACAATATTTTCTAAAACAAGGCGAGGCAGATAACGCAGAAAATCTAGTATTGCCACCTAAAAAAACAACGAAAATAGAATATACCGAAACCATGGAAGAAGACCGAAGTCTCAAGATTATTTTTTCGCACATGCACAAGCGTGGAAAAAAATTCGAGGTATATCATGTAGGTGGTACTAAAGACGGTCAACTTTTTTATGAAAACAGTGACTGGCACGATCCCCAATTTGTTTACCTGCCCGAATTACTCGAAATCAAAAAAGGCGAAGGTATCCGAACCGTAATTACTTATGAAAATGATACCAACCGCGAAATCCGTTTTGGTGTAACATCCGAGGACGAAATGGGTATTTTCTTCTATTACTATCTTTAAAAATTCCATCCTTTCTAAATAATATGAATCATAAAATAATGCTGTTGGCTATCCTGCTCTGCGGGTTAGTACAACCCAGTTTTGCCCAAAAAACAAGCCGTTGGGCGGCGAATATGCAGTTTTTTCACCAAGATTTTGCCATAGATCTAGATCCAGGGCAATTGGGTGTAACCGATGCCACTTCGGTAAGGCCCGGTATTTCGGCAGGTATTGAACGAACATGGCGGAACGTAGGAAATGATCGAATTCGATTGTTTCAAGACCTTAATTTGGGATTTTGGAACAGTCCTTATTCCGAAAATTATAGTTTTGTCGGTACAAGATTAGCCGCTGATTTTAGAATTTTTAAGCAATTAAGACTTACAACAGGTGTACTTTATCGTATTGGACGCGCCAAAACAAAAGATGTTCGCTACATCTATGAAAATGAAAAATGGGTGCCATCAAAGAACTCTACGCCCGGTTTTTTCAGACAAAACGTAGGTTTTGATACCCGCTTAGGATGGCGTTTTGCGGCGAGTTCGGCGCATCCTGTGGATGTACAAGTAGGTGTCAACTGGACAATAGCGTGGAAGTTTGCCCCTACCGAAATAAGTGCTAATTTGATGCTTTACAAGGCACTTCAAGTAGGGTTGCGTTATGGATTTTAATTATTCTTAGATCATTTTCTAAATCACAATTCAATATGATTATTCAAAAAATAGCAGGCATAATGGCCTTTGCACTAATTATATCCTTTGGGGCTTGCCAAAAAGACGATAAGTCCGATGTTCCATCTTATACACCGCCCGATGGTTCGTACAAATTGGTATTTGAAAAAGTGTTCAAACCTTCTTGTGCCTTATCCAATTGCCACTCAAAAGAAGGTGATTTTGGGCACCATGGTTTGGGTAACGATTATACGTACAATCATTTGTTGGAGGAAGAATGTAAAAACGAGGACGCGCTCGCCGCTGGTTTACATTTGGTAAAACCCGGTAATCCCGACAGCAGTTTTTTATTTGTAAAAATCAAATGGGAAGGATCGGCCTTTCAATTTGGCCAAAAAATGCCTACCGGTGGATTAAAATTGACCGCCAACCAAATTGAGTTTGTTCGACAATGGATTGCGGCAGGCGCGCCAGAATCGGGTCATGTGGCAGATAGGAGTTTGGTAGAGTAAGCGCATTTTTTTTGTAGTATGCTTTGTCGTTTACCAACAAAGCATACTACAACATAGCGTATTAGTGTTACAATTTATTTACCGCACTACAGTAATTCTGACAGGTACAATACCGCTATTGGTCACCAATTGAACAGCGTAGTTCCCTGTGGGCCATGCAGCCGTATTAATACGTTGCATGCCGGGATTCGGGTTATTTTGGCTAAAGATCAATCCACCTTGCATATCAAAACAGCGAATAGCCGCTACTTTTAGTTGGCCGTAATCCAATATTGTGGCATCGTTAGCAGGATTGGGTATCACTTTTACTGGGGATAGGGGTACTGGTGAAAAAACACCCGAAATTCCATCAAAACTATTCTCGTATGCATTTTGAATCTCTGCTACTTCTTGTAGTGCGTTGCCTAGGTTACATGGGCCTTGGATATTTGGGTGTAATGTCCAAGCCATCGTTAGTTCAGATATTGCTCCCGGACTTAATTCGCCTATTCTATGACTGGCCACAGTACGGCGATCACCAAAGGGAAGATTAGCTGTACACATCGACCAACCAGCGGGATCAGCAGGGTCGTCTGGGAATATAAAATCTGTTGGAATAGAGTTACTGGGGTCATAACCATTATCACCAACGGTTAAAGGTAAACCATCGCGCCAGCGGCCCGTCAAGTAGTTATTGTACTCAATAGGTAGGGCTGGATCAGATGTGCCGGGACTAGGCGTGCCAAAGTTAGGACTATTAAAAGCAATAAACTTATCCATGGACGTATTGAGGAAAGTAGCTGTTTGCACAGGTATTTCAGTGCCAAAAGTTGGTGTGCCATTACAGGTTGAACCGGGCTGTCCATCTTCAGGGTCTTGGTTATAAGCAAAAAAAGTATTTGAAGCAGGTGTGCAACCGATATAATCATCCAAATAGCAACCCAAGTCAAAATCTGTCCAAACACCGATATAGAAATCTGAAAGTACATAAAATCCACGATAAATGGTCTTATGGGAGGTAAATACAGTATTGCTAAAAGGAACACCACTTAGTGTGTCAAAAGCCCATGAAGTGAGTTGAATTTCCACACCAATTGGACTTCCCCCACTCAATAAATGTGCGGTACCTGAATCATTGAAAACACACCATAATATTTGATCAGGAACAAAAGGCGCTTTACCTTGCAGTATGACCGCAGGGAAATCACCAGATAATGGGTTATATATGCCATCTGAATTTGTATCTACAAATGATGCCAGACCTTGATTGTCTGGTAAAGTAAATCCGTAGATACCAGAAAAATGTGGATTACCAATTGCTGGCCACCCCATAATATCAGGGAATTGGTCAATTGCTGATTGTGGATTGGCTACAAAAGCGGGTAAATTGGCTAAAAATGAATCAATACGTGTTTTAGTTGTACCAAACAATCTATCCCAATTGGAGCAAGTTGAAGCATCGGTTGCACCAGTCGTGGCATTCAAGGGACCTGCTGCGTATTCAGTTTTATTTGCTACACGGTAGCTCATTGCAGCAAGTTTGAGATTGCCTGCTGGATCAACACCGCCCATCCAAAGTGAGGCTGCATAAATACTACCCACCTCGCCTGCTGGCGTGTAAGTATATTTTGCATCTTGCCCATTGGTAAATAGGTCTCCACTATTGGAAATCCGCGCCTTGATATTATTGATATCAAGGGTGGCCGATGATTGAGGAAAGGAGCAAAGTGTTTGTGCCGAAAGTTGTTGTACCATTAAACCCCAACAGAGGACACCCATGAGTTTTGTAGTTTTTGTCATATCGTAAATTTTATATTGTGAATAAAAACTGTCACAAATGTCCTTAGAATAGCAAGGAAGAACAAGCCATTTTTTGGGATAAGTCAGGTTGCTGACTTCGGACAATGCTACTCTACCCCAAGCCAACTCAAAAACTCATCTTTGTTATTCCTCGCCACACTTACCATCTTTTTGTTTTTCATGGCGACAAAACCATCACGGGAATAATGGTCGATATAGGTTTTGTTGACCACATGCGAGCGGTGCGTCCTAAAAAACATTTGATGCGGTAGTTTTAGGAATAAATCATTGAGAGAGCGCGGTATTTTTAGCGGTTCTTTTACATTATTCAGGTGGATAAAACAGCTGTTATCATTGGCATCGCACCAAATAATATCGTCACTATTGATCATCCGAATACCTTGCTCTACCGGCACTGCAATTTGTTTGGACACCACCTGCTCGCCCAAAATACGCCATGCTTTTTGCACCGCCTCTTTGAGTTCATCCTCGTCAATGGGTTTTATCAGGTAATCCAAAGCATTGTTTTTAATGGCTTTGATCGCATAATTGTCGTAAGCCGTGGTAAAAATCACCTTGAAATTGATGTGTTGCAATCGTGCCAATACATCAAAACCTGTCATAGAGCCGAGATTGACATCCAGAAAGACCAAATCGGGTTGTTGTGCTGCAATTTTTTGGATGGCTTCTTCGCCTGTGCTGCAAGTGTCAACAATATCTACCACAGGACATTTATTGGTCAATTTAATAATCAGGTTGTCCAATCCTGTTTTTTCATCTTCTACAATGATCGCTTTCATGCACTAATATTTTGTATAGGTAAAGTGATGGTGACGCGGGTACCCGCTGCCGAGCCATCGGGGTGGTATAAATCTTCGGTAACAATTTGGCTACCTTTTAATTGGTACAATTTTTCGATCCGCTCTTCGGTAATCGCCAAACCAAAAGAAGGGCGCGACATCACAGATTCCGCTTTTAACTGTGCAGAACGAACACGCCCAACGCCATTATCTTCAACGATACATTGATACAGGTTGTCGTCTTTTTTAATGGTTTTAATGCTGACCAAACCGGGGCCTGTTTTAGGTACAATACCATGCCAAATCGCATTTTCCACAAAGGGTTGTAGTATCATGGGCGGCACAGCAATTTGGTCTTTATTGAGGGCTGCATCGAGGTCAAATTGGTATTGTAAGCGGTCGTCCATTCGCAATTTTTCCAGGTTCATAAAATACTTGAGCATATCCAGTTCTTCTCCAAGCGGAATCGATTCGCTGCGGGAATTATTGAGGATAATACGGCATAACCTAGAAAACTGAATGATATAATACGATGCTTCTTTATTGCGGTTTTGATTCACCAAGGAGTCAATAGCATTGAGTGCATTGGAGATAAAATGCGGGTTCATTTGCGCCCGCAAGGCTTCCATTCGGCTGTTCAATTCGCGGTTCATGTTTCTAATATTCCGCCGCTGGTACATATTATAGAAAGCCAGTATTGTAAATCCTAAGATCGCTAATGCTGCAAAAATAGTATATTTTAAGTTCGTACGTTCTTCTTTTAAGGTGCGTTCTTGTGCTTCATTATAGCCTTCGGTTAATTTTTTTTGCGCATCGACTATACTTTTTTGGCTTTTGACCAATGCTTCTTTATAGGTATTAATAGCATCGGTCTTTATTGAATCACAATTATTTAAGTACGCACAGGTAAATTCCATATTTCTATAGATCTTGTCAATATCTTTTGGTTTACCGTTTATTTTTGCGAGTTCTATAGATTTTTTAAAGTATTGAAAAGCGGTGTCTGCTAACGCTATTTCACGTGAATTATAGGTATATTTTTGATTTTCAGTAATCTTTAGTTGTTTTCTCCGATCTTCAGAGTAATAGTAGAGTTTTCGATTATAGCTCATACCCAATCGCATCAAATAAGCATAATTTTTGTTGCCCTCAACTAAGGGAGACTGGTCGAATTGTATTATTTTTTCAAAATTTTCTTCAGTTGGATCGTTGGCATATCGGATAAGGTGTATATCAAAATATTTTAGTAAAGCCTCTTGCTCATATAGTTTAAAGCCATCTTTCTTAAAAGCATTTGCGCTTCGGTTGGCATAAGCAAATGCAGCCTCAAAGTCTTTCTTTTCAAGCATAGCATTACTCAGATTCAGACAGATTCGACCGATACGGGTACTATCTCCCGTTTGCTCATAGAGTCGTAAACTTTTAAGGAGAATTTTATGTTGGTCTGTACGGTTAATATTAGCAGAAACGAGGTACCAATACGCTAATATCCGATTAGAATCCCGAGTATGATTTTTTATTTTAGGAATGAGTAAAGCTGCTTCATTGAGGTAATTGGTAGGACTTATTGTATCCTGATTGATATCATGGGTTACTCCTGCTTTTAGGCACAATGCCCACGACAAGCCAGCCGGATCATCAATTTGGCGGAACAAATCTGTACTCAACGATGCCAAATAAAGCGTGTTAGATAAATCTTCGTCGGTATTATACTGAAAATCCAGCCAAGATAACCAAAGTGCCGCATTAGCAATTAGTTTTTTATCGGCACGCAGTTTAGCGCGAAAATAGGCTTCATTCGCTACTTTTAAGGCCAATTCAGGGTTTTTGTAATGTTCTCGTTCAGCAATAACCAGTAAATAACTAATTTTTTTGCCTTCAAAATAAAAATCATTCATGCCCGACACAATGCTATCGGGCAATGAATGATTATTTGTTTGCGCTACCTGCCAAGCATATATATTTGCTGAGGAACAAACGGTAAATAAATACAATAACAGGTGTTTTAGCATTACTTTTAACTTACTCCGTTAGATGAGTTATCTGAAATCTTGGAAGGACTCTTCGTTTCAATGATGGGTGGCGGTTCTACACTAGCCGTTGATCCTAATCTTTCTGAAGCCTCCATGCTTCTTGAGGAATTATCAATATCGACAATTGGAGGTGGCGTACCCGTAACAAAAGCGGCAATGAGACCATCGGTGTAATCCAATAATCGCTCGGTCATTTCAACTAAGTCGGCATCATCACTGCTGGCTAGTTGTGCTAGTAAGTCATTTTTAAAATTTTGATAAGTTGCCATGTTCAAATATTTTTGCGGTTAAAATAAAGAAGGCGGATTAAATACATCGGGCGTAAAACTACAACAATGTATTGGTATTAATCCTCATTCCTAGGTGAAAAACTAAATTTAATAAGCGAAAGTTCCATTAGGGGTGGTGAAATAAAAAAATACCCTTACTTTTGCAATCTATCACCGTAGTTTGATCATACCGTCATTTTTAAATTTCCTATCACATGAGAGAAGATTTTCTCCATTTCTTGTGGCGTACGCGCCGATTCGAGGCAAATGACCTCGCTACTACCGATCAGCAACGGCTTATTATACTCCAGCCTGGAGCGTATAATACCCACGCTGGCCCCGATTTTTTTAATGGTCGTATCCGCGTCGGCACTACCGAATGGGCGGGTAATATCGAAATGCACGTCCGATCCTCCGAATGGAATGCACATGGCCATAGTTCAGATCCGGCTTACGATAATGTTATACTGCACGTGGTGTGGGAAGACGACCAACCGATCTACCGCGCTAATGGCGAATTGATTCCCTGCCTGATCCTCCGCAACCATGTGAATATCAAACTCCTGGTCAATTACGAACAACTGATGCAGGGCGAAAAATGGATTCCCTGTGCGACAAGGCTGATGGAAACTCCCCCAATTGTACGTTTGAATTGGTATGACCGACTCAGTGCTGAGCGATTGGAACAAAAAACCATTGATTTATCTGCGCAATTGGCCGCCACCGAAAACCATTGGGAGGAAGCATTTTATCGTATTTTAGCGCGTTCTTTTGGCTTAAAAGTCAATTGTGAGCCATTTGAAATGCTGGCCCGTTCGTTGCCTTCGTCTATTTTGGCCAAACATAAAAACGATCTTTTCCAGATTGAAGCACTGCTTTTTGGGCAAGCGGGTTTGTTGGATGCCGATTTTAAAGAAGAATACCCCAAACACCTCGCCAAAGAATACCGTTTTTTACAGCAAAAGTATGGTTTAGTGCCAATGGATGGTAGTTTGTGGAAATTTTTGAGGTTACGTCCCGCCAATTTTCCAACGGTGCGTATTGCTCAATTTGCGGTATTGGTGCACCAATCGGTACATTTGTTCTCTCAAATTTTGGAAGCCGAAACAACTGATATTGTTGAAAATTTGTTTCAAATAGAACTGAATGGCTATTGGCTTACGCACTACCGTTTTGACGCACCATCCATCAAACGCGATAAGCGCCTCGGCAGTGATTTTTTCAATATACTCCTCATCAATACCCTCATCCCTTGCTTGTTTTTATATGGTAAAACACGCCATTTGTACCATATCCAAACAAAAGCGGTTGGTTGGCTCGAAGATTTACCACCCGAAGCAAATACTATTGTGGAAGGCTGGAAAGGATTGGGACTAAAGCCGCGCAATGGTAATGAAACACAGGCTTTGTTGCAACTCAAACACAAGTACTGCGATCAAAAAAGATGCATGGAATGTGCCATAGGTGGATACTTGATTCAATAAGATTACTCTTTGCCCACGGCAATTACGCCTTGGCCCTTTAGTACAACATTTATAGGAAAGCCAGAGGTATTTACAAGTTCTCTTATGATACAACGGTATTCCACATCCATTTTTACCGTGGGGGTACCTGCTTCGTTGGGTAGGTAATCGCTTATATTTGTAATAGTGAAATAGGTAGAATCCGTTTGCAGCGCATTTATGCTGCTATAAAGTACACCCATATCATCGTACCAGCGTATTTCGACACCTTCTGCATTTCTTTGTTCAACGGCTGGAAAGTGCTCAATAGAAAAAGCAGGAGTAAGAAGGGTTGTGTTTTGTAAAAGATCAGGTAAGTTACCTATTGACGCAGTGGCAGAACATGCGGCATCTATTGCCGAAGAAACGTTGACCGTATAACTAGAGTCTGGCACATAATCTATACTAATTTGGCTACTTGTTGCGCCAGTCTGCCATGTAAAAGCCGCTTGCGCTTGGGTAGTAATCGCTTGTAAAATCACCTTGCCGCCAGTTATGTCGGCACGTATTTGTACTGGTTTGCAACTATCGGGCGCCGATGGGAAATAGTCCATTCGGCTAGCATATTTTACGCCATTAGAACGCTGTACAGCACCAATCCCAATATTTACTTTATCTTCTTTAGTAATGTTGGCTTGTAATGGCAGGTTATTTTTGCTGCTGGCAATTGTGTTTGTTGGGCTGCCGTTCATATATTCCAAAACATTTACGGTAATATTGGAGTAGAGTGTATCTTGTGTTGGGACAACACTAATGGGGTAAATGATCCCATTCATCGTACCAGCACTATCGGCATATTTATAAGCAATATTGGAGGATTGCAACAGTATATTGCTATTGATATTGCGTTTAAAAATGAATTGGATGGAGTTTGCGCAATTACTCATTGCGCAATCTTGAATGGAGAAGCGTCCACTTTGCTCCAATTGGCCGTTACCTTCTCTTGAATATCCAGTAAAATGGTAAATACCGTTACTTCCTGCCGTATAGGAGTATGCTAAGCCATCGACTGTGCCATTGACAAAAAATACGGGTGTCTCGGGCAGAATAGGTATCCCAATTTCTTTACTACAACTAGAGAGGAGTAATGCCGCAAAAACAGATATAAAAACTAATTTTTTCATGTAAAAGGCAGTGTTTTAGATTGTTTTCCTCTGGGCGACCTCACCAGTTTACTAAAAGAAATACCCTACACGAGCTTCGGCAGTCATAGCATGGGTGGGAGAAATAACGAGTACATTGGAATTAAAGCCACTACTTTTTTGAAAATTCAAGTTAGAGGATGGACTGGTATTCCAATAAGTACGTACGCCAAAGCTCCATTTACGAGTAGGTTGCCAGTGTACGCCTGCCAAAATAGCCTTTTGGAAACGATCTGATTTGCTGTACGCTTGATAACTACGACCACTTTTTACTAACGACTGAGCAGCATCCAAACTAGTGGTCTGGTATTGCTCTTGATAGATACTTTCTACCAGACGTACAGATACATCTAGTCCACATTCCAACGCTACTTTTTTAATTCGGTACTGCAAAGATATAGGTAATTCCAATAAATGGAATGCTTTAGGTGCTGTAGTAATATCGGTGGCGATATAACCAAAACTATAATTGACTGAATTTTGGTTAGAAACCAAATCGTACACCAGTTCTGGTGATGCGTTATTGTTTAGCGTGATGTCTCCATACTGGTTAAAATTTCGGTTTCCCTTCCATCTTCTCCAAATTAAATCGGTATTGATCGAAAATTTACGACTCAAGCGAATGAGGCTAGTCATACCCAACGCAATGCCCGGTTTTTCATCAATAAATAGGCCAGAAGGCGTACCCAATGAAGCGGTAATCCCCAACTGAACACGTTGATCTTTGTGTACTTTAGTCATCGGAACTGGTGCGGCCACTGGGAGTGGTAAGTCGTATTTGGCCAAAGAGGGTATTGTTGATTGACCACCTGTTACTGCTGCTATTGTGCGAGCAGGCAATACATCAAACGTTGCGATGACAAAATGTGGAAGAGTAGTTTCCAATGGTGTTGTAGGAGAAGATGTTCGGTCGTAGGCTACTGTCGTCTGTTCAGGGACCGTGCTAGGGGGATTAAAGGGGGCTGAGCCCAATGCTATGTTGGAGGATGTTTCTTTTAGGTTTGCGTTTTTCTGTATATTGGTTAGGTTGTAGGACTGCCGGTTTGTTGAATTTTGTGGTAAGGCAACTGTCGGTTTTTGGGTTTCTGTTACTACTGTAGTAGGTTTATAGGTTTCATTAGTAGTAGTGGTTGCGCTTGCAGTTGTAGTATTTAATTGATTTTGAGCCTGTTGTGTGCTGTTTTTAGCATCTGCCACAGTAGGTTTATAGGTTTCATTCGTTGTAGTAGTAGTGCTTGTAGTATTTAATTGATTTTGAGCCTGTTGTGTATTGTTTTTAGCATCTGCCATATTGGAGATGGTGGTCGAAGGAATTGAATTTTCCTGAACAGGGGCGGGTACATTATGGTGGGTATTTGGGCGGTTATAATAGCATATTGCTGCTGGTATCAATAGCAATGCCAGCACGCTCCAATACGCCAACGCTCGACGGCGTTTGCGTTTTTTTTCTTCCAATTCCAGTAAAGCCATTGCCTGCAACCAATATTCCTCTTTGAATTCAAAGCGGGAATCGGAGGCATTACCAGCCAAACTATTTCTTAACATATCGTCAAAGTGTTCCATGCATTTACAGTTTTACTTCGCTTAACCAAATTTTGAGTTGGGTACGCGCCGAATTAACGTGCCATTTGGAGGTGCCATCGCTGATACCCAACAGGTTACCAATTTCATTGTGGGAAAACCCATCCAATGCAAAAAGGTTAAATACTTGCCGTGTAACAGGCGGTAACCGATTGAGCATGCGCTCAATATAGCCGGCCTCCATTTGTAAGTCAGCCTCGTTCCATTGTGGTTCGAGTGATTTATTGATAGATGGCAATGTCATATCATCCGATTGGGTGACTTGCGTACGCCATTTTTTATTTTTTCTAAACTCGTCGATCAGTACATTAATTTGAATCCGTCTTATCCAGGCCTCAAAAACGGCATCGGGGGGAAACCGATCGAGGTTTTGAATAATTTTCATGTATGCCAAATTAACAGCACTTACCGCATCCTGTTCTCCATAACGATAACGCGCACAAACAGACATCAGCACAGGAAAACACTGCTTGTACAGCAGGTACTGTGCCTTTCGGTCGCCCTTTTGGGCCGCTGATAGTATATCTAGTGCTACCTTCATAGAGGTAATTACGTTATTTTTCGTTTAAGAACGTTGGCTCGTTTTCACTAGGGAACGATGAAATAATAACTTGCTCCATTTGGGTAGATTAGTTTTTGCTCAGACAAGTATCTTTTTATGCAAATAGTGGGGCTATTTAAACAAAAAGATAGGCAGTATGGGCGGAAAGGAATTAGCCAAATGGTGCAAGTTATTGTTTCATCGTCCCTAGGTAATTTGCTTTGCATACACGCCTTAATTGCGTTGCTGTACCTAATTACGCAAATATACTAATAGAGGTTGGGCAAGGTATATAATTTTAGTAAAAAAAAATCTCTGAGCGGTGATTTGTGCAGGTATCGTATCCTGCGTACCTTTGTAGCTGTCCTTTCATGGGATCGTTTTTACAATGCCCGTTTATCGCCTTAATTCCAATGATATTGCATTTCCCCCACCGTATTTGGCCGAGCCTAATGGGTTATTGGCTGTTGGGGGCGATTTGCGACCTGAACGGTTAGTTTTGGCCTACCAAAATGGCATTTTCCCTTGGTTTGAGGACGAGGGTGTATTTTATTGGTATGCCCCGCATCCGCGCTGTGTGGTTTTCCCCGACGAATTAAAGGTGCATAAGAGTATGCGCAGTATTTTTAACCAAAAGAAATTCCGTTACACCTTAGATACTTGTTTTGAACGTGTCATGCGCAATTGTGCAGGTTCTCCGCGTTCAGGGCAGGATAGTGGCAGTTGGATTACCGATGCTTTTGTAGCAGGTTACCAAAGACTTTTTGACCTCGGTATTGCCCATTCCGTGGAAGTATGGGATGGCGAGGAGTTAGTCGGCGGTTTATACGGTTTGTCTATCGGAAAAATTTTTTACGGAGAAAGCATGTTTTCCTACACCACCAACGCTTCTAAGGCTGGTTTTATCTATTTTGTGAATGCCTTACAAAAATTAGACTTTAAATTAATTGATTGCCAACAGGAAACAGTACACCTCCTCAGTTTGGGTGCGCGGAGTATTGACCGTGAATTATTTATGGAATACTTAATGCAAAACCATTACGAACGTACGATGGCTGGTAGATGGAAGTTTGGGGTGGAAGGGGATATAGAGGTGTCGGGGCTGTAAGGAACGATACCCAAAAACGTTTACTTTATTTCGGCATCGTTCCTCATGTATGTACATTGTAATGGTTACGATTTTCTAAAAAATTACTTTAATGATGACGGCTGGATACCTACAAAAAATTTATTTTTAAAAAATTTCTCCTACCCTGTTCACACTTCCCCACTATACGACATTAAATACCAAACAGCAGTAAACCAAATAATCCCCACAGGGCCCCCGACCTTCGAAAAGCCCAAAAACACCTTTTACCAAGATGTATTTACACACCTACTATAATCCGATGAACGCATATCCATAACCCTGGATTACATGATGAAAACACCTGGTTGACCAAATTTGAAACACCGCCTTTTCGTCCCAAACGGAAGGGCGTTTTTATTGAATGGCTGCCGGAGGCGTAACCGAACGCCAAATAACAGCCGACATCACCTGTCCAACCGCTTTTAATACATCGCGGTCGATAATACTCATGTTATCGTTGTGTGTATGATGGTATGACCCAAAGACATGATCGCCATCATTGGGTAAGCTAATGACATCAATCATTGGGATTTTGGCATGACGCGCTGCAAATACGTGGTCGTCGGTAATACCTGGACCAAGAATATTTACAAAATAATTGCCATAGCCTAAAGTATTAGCCAATCCCCATACTTTATCTACTGTTGTGGGTGCAATACTCATAGAAATACCTTCTTTCATAAACCGCGCACCTTTTGCACCTACCATATCCAATAAAATGGCATAATAAGGCTGATAACCAGCGCGATGCACGTTTTTACCCCAATATTGTGAACCAAGGCACCAAGTTTCGCTTTGGTTCTCGCCATCATCATCGCCTTGGTCTTCTGCATCAAAACAAATCAAATCCACGCCAATATCTGGAGGAGAAGATTTTAGCAGCCGTGCAATTTCGAGCAAAATTCCTACACCACTCGCGCCATCATCCGCGCCATCAATGGGTTTTAGCGTATCGCGGGTATCTTTGTCAGCAGCAAAGCGGCTATCCCAGTGCGCGGCAAGCAGAATCCTTTTTGGGGCTTCCGGTTTGTATTGCGCTATGATATTCACGCTATTGAATGTGCCACCTTTGTAGTGAGGCGCAGTAAATGTTTGCTCAATAACCGTAAGTCCATACCTGCGAAATGTAGCCGTGAGCATTGCTGAACATTTCTTATGCGCAGTTGTATTGGGCACACGCGGACCAAAATCCACCTGTTTTTTTACAAAATAAAAGGCACTATCCGCATTAAAATCAGGTACTGGTGCATCTGAAAATGACGGAGGTGTAGGTGTAGAAGAGGCAATAGGCGTTTTTCCACCATTGTCTTTCCCCGAAAAAATGTTGCAAGTCTGAAGCCCTTGACCCAACATGGCCAATACGGCCAATGCAAGCAGGATAATTGTGAATTTATTGCGCATGTGTTTTTTTTAGTAATGAGAAGTGCTTATCACTTCAAATGAATTTCCTCGGCCTGCAAAACCTGACGGTTACTAAAATCTCCATGTTTATGGACAAAAGCGACAATCGAGCAGTGGTCTGCATTCCATTCTGCGGGCAAAGTTAAGTTGTATGTTTTGGAAAACGCCTCCCTTGTACCAATCTCTGCGGTAATATTATCGCCAGTTGGGGCAGAAAGTGCATCGCGGAATGCATGGCGGTGTACATAATCATATACGCGTACTGTTCCTTTTTGTTGTACATCCACAATGCTGTCTTCGGTGATATAAACGGACAAGCGGATCTCACCTTTTAGTATATCGTCAGGGGAAATATTCACTTTTACGTCCAATGAACGAGTACTGGCATTATATGTTTTATCAAGAAATAGACCAAGATTGGGTGACACTGCAGCACGGGCGTTGATCGCACCTTTCCATGGCAAATTGATAAAAATTTCGGTTTGATTGGCCAACATTTCACGATCTACACTGGCAGCAGGTGCGCCAGGGTCGCCGTTGATAAAGATATAGTCGGCGATGGCGCGACCATCGGGTGTACGGAAATCGTATTTACTATCGGCATAAGGTTGGTCAAAACTTGCAGCAGCGTGCAGCCCTACAATAATGAGTTTATCGCCAAGCGTTCCGACTAATTCTTGCAATTGAGCCGCTCCATTGGGACAATTTTGGCAGCGAACCCCAGTGAGCTCTTCTACCAGTATTTTACGTTCCCCAACTTCTAATTGAGGTATTACAATAGGTTTTTCCTCGCAACTTACTAGGAAAAACAAAGCAAATGTGGGCAAAAATAGATATTTCATTGTATAAAAAATGTTTACTCGTTCTTAAAATGAAGCGTTCATTTGCATCCTTACGCCGTGAAAAGTAGGCTCATACCTACAAATACCACCAGCACAATTGATGCCTTCTACTTGTTTGACGTAAGCAAGGCTCACGCGGGTTGTCTTATAAGAATACACAACGCCAATACTAGGGTAATGCAGTCCATCAAATTTTGTTTTTTCCACCGGCGCATTCAGCGATGGATCGTGCTTTACCTTGTACATATCGGATACATACACCAACCAATGCGGTGCCAAACCTAACTCCGCTAGTGCAAATCCCCACGAGCCAAATTCTTCTTCGGTGGCCAAATAAGAGCCTTCAACACGGAGCGAGCGGCGGGGTGTAAAGCGGTACGTTACTTCGGTGTAAGGCGTGAGCGCATTTACTTTTTTGCCTTTGCCTTGGTAAACCTCAATATCGTATTTAAGGATTTGTAAACCCACCAATGCTTGCCATTTGCGCTTGTATTTGTAAAGTACTTCTGGCGCAATTTCGCGGTAGAGTTCGCGGCCACTCAAGTTTTGAATATCAGAAAAATTGAGGCCAAAAGTCCATTTTTTATTAGGGGTATATTTCAAATCCAATTGCGCCGATTGCTCGCCCAGTTCCTGTGTATTCGGACTGAAACGCGCTGTGAGGCGGTAAGTGTTTTGGCGCGCCAAAGGCGTGAGGTAATTGATTTGGCCTTGTACACCCACCAAGAATGGATCGGAGCGGAAACGGAAGTTTTTGGTGCGTTTACCTTCTAGGGTAGCACCAAATTTGCGGTTGGCCCATGAAAAACTGGTATAGACGTTATAGCCGTTGGTATTTACCAATTTGCCAAGAACGCCATTGGCTTGGGTTAAAAACTCGTTATTGAGTACATCTTTTGTTTTATATGAACCCTCTACATACCACGTAAAATTGCGTGCAGAAAGCGTATTATACACCGTAGCAGCATACGTATTGTATTGTGCGCCCGTGCTATCAACGGGTTGGTATGTAGCAATTTCGCTCACAATACGACCTACTGCGTTCGAGTCCCAGGTACGCGCTACTACACCCGCGCCCGGCGCAATGGAAATAGCCGCAGCCGAATCTATTTGAACAAACCCTTCCAACGCAGCACCGCGTAATACAGGGCCAAAAGTAGAGAACTGACGCTTTTGTTTGCCTGTAAAGGCGCGTACTCGCCAGTTTTCATTAAATTCGTACCCTACTTTTACGCCATACATAGCGTTGTCGATCATCAATGAACGCTCTTCGTAGGCACGAAAAATAGCACCTGAACCAATTTGATCGTAGAGGTATCCACCAGAAATATCAAATTTGTTTACTTTTTTATGCACAAACCACCGTCCAATGCCCTCGGCACTATACGAACCTGTGGGATTGAGCAAGTTAGAATTGTTAAACATGTCGAAACGAAGCCCCATATCAAAACCCCAGTTGGAGTAATTGAGGTTGAGCCAACTTTCGGCACCAAATTTTTGGTAATCGTACTGAGGCGTGCCAGTAGCACCAATTTTTTCGTCGGTAATAAAGAAATTACCGTTAGTCATCAAGTTGCCCGTGATTCGGGAGGTATTCGTTTGAGCAACAGCCGTGCAGAGATTCAGCACTAAAAAATAACAGAGTAAATGAAATTTCATGAAGGAGTAATATAAAATTGCGCGCTAAGGTAATTAGGAATTTGTATTGAAGGGCTAGAAAATGGTAAATAGTCCTGAATAGGACAAGATTTGGCAAAGACCTTTAACAAAGAATAAGATAACTTTATTAAGTATTAGTTTTTTTTTGACAAATCTCTAATCAATCTGTTACTCCTACCGTATCTTGGCGGAAAAGAGCATTGGCTTTTTCTTTTTTTCTAAATTCGAACAAAATGAAATATCTTCACGTAATAACGTTCATCCTAATTAGTTACGTTTGTCCCGCACAACAGCATGATAACAATTGGATATTTGGCTTTTCAAGCAATCAAGATACTACTGATAATGTAGGTATTTCTATTATTAGATTTATAGAAGGGGATTTGTCTATTGCCCAAAATCCTGCCATTGAATTAAATTTCAATAGCTCGAATAGTTCCTATTCCGACTCTATGGGAGTACTACAAAGCTACTCCAATGCCGTACATATAGGGAATAAAAAGGGTAAAATCATGCAAAATGGCAATTTTATTTTAGATGGGGAACCCCTTGTTGGGGGTGTTTTAAACCAGGCTATTATGGCATTACCCATTCCAGAGCAACCCAACCAACACCTTTATGTATATAATAACTATGATTTGCTGCCAGGTGTTGGTGATTGTGCAACAAAACTATATTATGCCTTGGTGAGTATGTCTGAAAACGCAGGCCAAGGGAAGGTACTGCTCAAAAAGAAAATTATAATAGACGATACCTTATCGACAGGAGGCGTATTGACCGCCGTGAAGCACGCCAATGGTAGAGATTGGTGGGTACTGGCCAATAAGGCATATACCAATTTGTACTACCGTATTCTTATTACCCCTAGTGAAATAAAGGTGGTGGGGACTCAGGTGGTAGGTGATTCGATTGGGGTGGGTGCTGGGCAAGTGGCGTTTTCGCCGGATGGAAATATTTTTGCTAATTACTACTCCATCAGTACGGCACTGGGTGGCGGCTTAGAAATCTATAATTTTGATCGCTGTACAGGACTCTTATTTAACCAACGTTCTTTGGTACTCCCAGATGCTAGTTGGGGTGGAATTGCGTTTTCTCCAAATTCTCGTTTCCTTTACCTCAACAATACTTTTGATGCGTATCAATTTGATATGCAAAATGCTGACCTATTTGCCAGCCGACTTCATATTGCAACTTGGGATGGATATCAGTCGCCTTTTCCTGCCGTATTTTACCTGATGCAGCTGGCCCCCGATGGGAAAATTTATTCGGCTACGGTCACGGGTTGCGATGTTTTACATGTTATTCACAAGCCCAACGAACTAGGAGACGCTTGCCAGTACCAGCAACACGCGATCCATTTGCCTACATATAATGCGCATTCATTGCCCAACTTTCCTTATTACCGCCTTGGGCCATTGGATGGTAGTTCTTGCGATACCCTTGGCATCGATAACTTACCCATTGCCAAGTTTCGTTTCGAGCGAGATACACTGTTACCATTACAGGTATTTTTTAGTGATCTGTCTTATTATGAACCCGCTTCATGGTCTTGGAATTTTGGTGACGGAACGGCTATCAGTACAGAGCAGTCTCCGACACATACTTTTTCATCGGCGGGTACTTACGAGGTATGCTTAAAGGTGAGTAATGGTAATGCAACCAACCAGTATTGTCGAAAAATATACGTCGGTGTATCGGCTACGGATAATCCTGATCTGTTATCCCAAATACAAGTTGGACCAAATCCATCCCGCGATAATCTGTTTGTTTCTATTTCTACGCCCCTTCAGGGTCTTGAATTGTATTTATACGATCTTTATGGTCATAGGGTACGCACCGAACCTGTAACAATGGGGAGCATGATTGTTCCTTGTAATGATTTGCCAGCAGGTATGTATTTTTGGGAAATAGTGTATAAGGGGAGTACTGTGGTGGCAAATGGAAAGGTGGTTGCGTTGAGAAAGTGAATAAATATACGTTCATGCGAGTAGAATAGGGTGGTTTTATTGCTTTGGGTGAATATTTGGTTATACTCATAGAGTGCTATGTACAGATCTATACGCAGCCATTTTTAGCAAAAAAAACCAAAAACGGCTGCGTATAGATTTTTATAACCAGCCATTTTTAGTAAAAAACACAAAAAACGGCTGCGTATAATTTTTTATAACCAGCCGTTTTTTCAAAAAAGCCCTATATTTGTCCCGATTAAAGTAGCAAAAAACATGAAATTAATCGGAAGAAAGCAAGAAAAAGCCACTTTTTTGCATTGTTTGGACAGCAGTGAATCCAAACTCATTGCAGTATATGGTAGGCGGCGAGTGGGCAAGACGTTTTTAGTGCGTCAGTATTTTCAATCAAAGATAAGATTTGAGGTGGCTGGGCTGCACAATGGCGAATTGGGTGACCAATTGACCCATTTTACGGCTACCTTAGTAAAATATGGTTGTCAGGAAGCAAGCATACATGCCCCAAAATCTTGGGGGCAAGCCTTTGATATGTTGGAGCGCTTTATAGATGGCATGAAAGATTCGGGGAAGAAGGTGATTTTTTTAGACGAACTACCTTGGTTTGATACGCCCAAGTCAAAATTTTTGATGGCTTTTGAAAATTTTTGGAATGCCTACTGCACCAAAAGAAACGATATCTTGTGTGTGATATGTGGCTCTGCGGCTTCATGGATGATTAAAAAAGTGTTGAAAAACAAAGGCGGGCTGCACAATAGGGTTTCCGAAAAAATAAGACTTTCACAGTTTAATTTGCATGAAGTGGACTTGTTTCTCAAAGAAAAAGGCATTAAATGGAGTAAGTACGATATAGCCCAACTTTATCTAACCACAGGCGGAATACCATATTATTTGGATGCTATCCGAAAGGGGGAAAGTGTGGTGCAATTTGTGGACAGGACTTGTTTCACCAAAGACGGGATTTTGGCCGATGAATATAAGGTGTTGTTCAGTTCTTTGTTCGACGATAGCGAACGGCATTATCAGATTATTGAAGCCTTAGAAAGTAAAAAGCAGGGGCTTAACAGGATAGAGATCAGCGAAAAAACGAAATTAAGCAGCGGTGGTACACTCACCAATGTACTGAACGAGCTGGAAGAGTCTGGTTTTATCGAGTTAGTTGTGCCATTTCAAAGCAACAAGACAAAAGCACTGTATAAATTGGTGGATAATTTCACGATTTTTCATTTAAAATTCATGAAAAACAGCCCTCCGAAAACGGGCAGCAAATGGGTCAATATTGTTCAATCGCAATCATGGGTAAGTTGGTCTGGTCTTGCTTTTGAACGACTTTGTTTTGCGCACCTGCCTCAAATCAGAAAGGCTTTAAAATTAGAGGCCATTCAATGCACTTTTTCGCCTTGGAAATACACCGCAGAGGAAGGGGGAGCACAAATTGATTTGCTCATTGACCGGGCAGATAGGGTAGTGAATGCCTGCGAGATAAAATTTTCCAAAGCCGATTTTACGATAGATAAGGATTATGCGAAAAATCTAAGGAATCAAATCAGTATTTTTTCTATGATTGATGCAAACAAACGGAAAAATATTTTCCTAACCATGATTACTCCTTTTGGTGTAACACAAAACGAGTACTCCAACGAATTGGTGCAAAGTGAGGTGGTGCTAGAGGATTTGTTTGAAGATGCTTGAAAATCTATAGAAAAAGGGCTATGACTTTTCAGCCATAGCCCTTACTTCACATATTTCGTTTTGTTTTGTCGGTCTGCCGTAAAAGATTACTATTTAGCAGTTGCCGAAGCGTCATCTTTGCTCACCTCGGGTATAGTAGCACCTAAGGTTGCAGTATTTTGCATTTTTTGACCGGTGATGACATCGCGGGCAAATAATATTTTTGGCTTCCAGTATTTAGAAGTGCTGATGTTCTCGACTACCACGCCGCGGCTTGATGTGCTGTGCACACAAATGATTCCATCGGAACCACATTCTACTACCATTGCAACGTGTTGGATATGGCCGCTTTTAGGGCTGCCGAAGAAAACTAGGTCGCCAGGCAATACTTCATCTAGTGAAATTTTGGCACCTTGTTTGGATTGAGTGGCGGATGCGCAAGAAACTTTTACATCAAATTCTTGCATAATATAGCTGGTAAAACCAGAACAATCGAAGCCTGTTCGTGGGCTGCGGCCAGCATAGTGATAAGCGATTCCGGTAAAATTTTGAGCGTAACCGGTAATCCATTCCCGCAATTGTACTACCTCAAGATTGGAGGTGCGGTTTTCGTAGCTGTACATTTCGGATTTCCCTGTGCCTACGTTGGTAAGTGGCGAGGGGGAAAATGACATGCAAGCTAATAAAGAAAGAACTGTTAAAGATTTGGTTGGAAAAAGCCATGTGAAAAGGCCCGTGTTGCACGAGTCAGCGTTCGACATAAGTATTTAGTTTGGTGAAAAAAAATCAGCAGCGCTCTTGTGCGTTGCTCGTGATTACGTAACGGTTAAATAGATGGCCTCGATGGTAAAGTGTTCATGGATAATAATAAAAAAACCGTTCATGGAGAGGATTAAAATGCCAGCATAACTGGACTGAAGCCGAGGCAAAGGTAACACAGGCTTTTTGATTATCCAAACAAAAAAATGAAAAATTTTAAAAAAAGGACGTATTTGACGAATAATTTTGCAATTTGTCAATAATGCCAATTTTAATTTCTTAACTTTTCTATAACTATTTATTTCACCTAATAATATTTGGGTAACAAAAACCACTTTTTTTGATTATTACTGGAGATGAGAGGTATGCCATTACCCTACAACAATAACGCCATTGGGCAATATTTCCATTAATCGAGTCAGGCTAGAGCCGGGTTCAAACACGTCATCTATGGATGTACCTTCGGCAATATGGATGGACAATTCTTCGTCGATGGTACATACTGCTCGCTTTACGGAATGACCATCTACCAACGTAAATGCGATCATTTTTTGGTCGATAAATACTCCTTTTTCGTTGAATATCGCCAGCACGTATTGGTACAACAGCAGTTCTGCTTTCCACCAAACCAAAGCAATGTATTTTTCATCGCAATCTATCGCAAAACAAGGGACGTATTCGGTGTATTCATCGATGGGTTCTTTTTCCAGTGGGCCAATAAACTGTGCGATGAGGGCATCGGACAAGGGGCCGTTTTCTGTACTAAAAGTATGGTGGGTATCTTCGCCCAAGGTTACGGGCATTTTTACGGGTGGAAACTTTGCTACAAAGTCAACAAAATCTAGCATGTTTTTTTATAAATGTTTGACCTCTAATGAGGTATATAATTTTTTTATATTGGCTTTTTACGTTTCTAAGCACTCAAACCACTTCCAATCGCTACTACTTCTGCAAAAATACCAGCCGCCGTCACAGCGGCACCTGCGCCGGGGCCACGTACCACCAAGGGGCGTTCGCGGTACCGATCGGTCGTAAATACCACCATATTATCGCTGCCCGATAGGCCGTAAAATGGATGGGATTGGTCGTATTCTTTGAGTTCGATAGAGGCTTTGCCGTCTTCCATTTTGGCGACAAAGCGTAGAACAGCACCGTTGTCTGCGGCTTTTTGCTTCAAACCCTCAAAATGGCTGTCATGTGCTTCGAGTGCCGCAAAAAATGCAGGTACATCGGGTGCATCGGAGCAGGGCTTGGGGAGGATATTCTCGACTTGTATATCGTTCATTTCCAAGGGCAATCCTGCTTCTCTCGACAAAATAAGTAGTTTCCTGCGTACATCTGCGCCACTAAGATCGTCGCGTGGATCAGGTTCGGTGAGGCCCAGTTCTTTTGCTTTTTTTACAATATCCGAGAACGCCGCTTTGTTATCGGGCGCGCAGAAATGGTTAAAAATATACGAAAGCGTACCGCTCAAAATACCTTCTATTTTGAGTACTTGGTCGCCTGCTGTAATCAGGTCGTTCAGCGTAGTGATGATGGGCAAGCCCGCGCCTACATTGGTTTCGTAACGCCACTGTACTCCTCGTTTTGCAGCGATGGTTTTTAAGCGCATGTATTGCAACCAAGAGGACGAAGCGGCCAGTTTATTGGGTGTTGAAATGGAAATACTAGCATCCAATATCTGCTCATAAAAATCGGCTACTGCTGTGGAGGCCGTATTGTCGATAAAGATGGTGTTGGGCAAGTTGAGTTCTTCCATTTGCTCAATAAACCGAGGCATAGAGAATACTTTATCGGAGTTTTCTAGCAAATTTTGCCAAGTTTCTGCCTTTAGTCCGCTTTCATCAAAAATCATTTTGCGGCTATTGGCCATGCCTACAATACGCAATTCCATACGGCGTTTCGTGCGTAAGTGCTCGGCGTTGTCGGCCATTTGCGCTAATAGGGTTTTGCCAATAAGACCTGTGCCCACTACAAATAAATGCAGTGTCCTTACATCAGAAAGGAAAAACGCCTCGTGAATCGCATTCAATGATTTGGTTTCGTCGTGTGCCGGCACAACTACCGAAATATTTAATTCGCTACTGCCTTGTGCTATGGCTACAATATTGACACCATTTTTGCCCAATGCGCTAAAAACACGCCCTGCAATACCGGGTTGGTAGCGCATGTTTTCGCCTACGATAGCCACTACACTCAAATCGCGCTCAATACGGGGCAGTTCAATTTGCCCTAACCTTAATTCGTATTCAAACTCTTTTTCAACTACTTGCTTCGAGGTCTCTGCCTGTGCAGGCGACACCGCAAAGGTGATACTGGCTTCGCTACTGCCTTGTGTAATGATGACAACATTAACACCAGCACGCGCCAAGGCTCCGAACAAACGAGCAGCCACGCCAGGCACTCCAAACAAGCCCGAACCTTGGAGGGTAAGCATGCAGATTTGATTGATCGAAGAAATACCTTTGATGGGGCTATTGGCCAAAGTTTTTACCTGCTCACTGGTCATGCTTGGAGGCGGGGTAAGCCCAATCCACGTCCCCACAAAATCGGGGTTAAATGTATTGCGGATAACCAGCGGAATATGCTTGGCCAAAGCAGGTAATATGGTAGGCGGATAAATCACTTTTGCCCCAAAATGGCTCATTTCCATGGCCTCGCGGTAGGTCATGTAGGGCAGCGTGAAGGCTTTTTTTACGCGGCGAGGATCGGCCGTTAATACGCCGTCCACATCGGTCCATATTTCAATAACCTGTGCATCGAGTGCTGCCCCAAAAATTGCAGCAGTATAATCAGAGCCGCCACGGCCTAAGGTAGTCGTAAGTCCATCGTTCGTACTACCGATAAATCCTGTAATGGACTGCACTTGCGGGTGTGTGGCGAAATGTTCGCGAATGAGTTGGTTGGTGGTGTCAAAATCTACTTTGGCACTTCCAAACTGGTGATCGGTACGCACAACAGTACGTGCATCGAGGTATTGGGTAGGGATACCCGCCTGTACCATTGCTTGCGCAATAATCAGCGATGAATTGCGCTCGCCAAAACTCACCACAAAATCCAAGGAACGCGGTGATGCTTCGCGCAGCAAATAAATACCTTGTACTACATCGTGTAATGCCTCAAAATGCTCATCCAATTTTGTCCTAATCGGATCAATATATTCGGGTTGCAGCAATGCTTCTGCTGCGGCAAAATGGCGTGTTTTGATCCGCTCAAACTGCTCTTGAAACTGTGCGTCTCCCACAGATGCCAGTCGAGCCAATTCGAGTAAGGCATCGGTTACTTTTGAGAATGCAGAAAAAACAACACTGAATCTTTCACCACGGCGGTGACTATCCTTTAGTATTTGTATAAGCTGTCTAATAGTATCAGGCGACCCAACCGAGGTGCCTCCAAATTTTAATACTTTCATTTTTTATTGATTACTTTTTCAATTGCCCTTGGTCACTGCGTTGCGCCAATGGACACATTGATAACGTAATTACCATTTCGGGCAATCACATTTTGGCTTAAATAAGCGACAGCCTTCTAATACGATCATGCCTACCATGAGCAGGAAAAGAGCAACGCGAACCCAATTAATTTTTTTCATAACTATTTTGTTTTATGAAGTGGCAAAAGTAAGGCAAATAAATTGAATCTAAGTACTTCATGTTTAAAGTACTCAGGGTTTTCTCATATAAATTTAGGTGCAGCGCACCGTAACATTTGTAGTAGCAATGATGATTTTTCCGCGTTTTGGAGGTGCAGCGCACCGCAATATTTGTAGCAATGATATGTTTTCCGCGTTTTGGAGGTGCAGCGCACCGCAATATTTGTAGCAATGATATGTTTTCCGCGTTTTGAAGGTGCAGCGCACCGCAATATTAAATTTAATGTCACGGTGCGCTGCACCTCCAAACTCGATTTCGCCAATTTTTGCTACAAATATTGCGGTGCGCTGCACCTCCAAACTCGATTTCGCCAATTTTTGCTACAAATATTACGGTGCGCTGCACCTCCTAAACTTGATTTCGCCAATTTTTGCTACAAATATTACGGTGCGCTGCACCTAAATCTATATACGAAAACCCTGTTAAGTACTCTACCTAATAAACGTATTATTCCACTACAATAGTCTGTGTGGCCTCTGTGCCATTTTGAGCCGTTACCCGCACAATATACAGACCTTTTGTCCATCCGGCAGTAGATACGGTTTGGGTTGTGGTACCCTCGGATATTTTTGTATCAGCGATCAATTGTCCCATTATATTATAGGTTCTAATTTGGCGCAGACTTGTTGTATTATTGATTTGCAACGTAAAATAATCATGCACAGGATTGGGCATGATGCGCAATAGTGTTGGATCATTGGCAATTGGGCGCGTATCGGTAAGGGTATTTAAGCGATATTGGTTAAAAAATCGCCAAATTTCATTACTAGCCTTAAAATCGCTATTGGTCACACCAACAAAAGTAAAAGCAGTACCGGGCCAAGTGTGTCCGCCGCCAGTTATTTTATAGTGTTCTACCGTAGATCCTCTAAAACCACCCGTATATAAGAACCGTTCGGCGGTGCAATTATCGGTGGTATTAATATTTGGAATACTTTCTTGTATAGGTGTTGTATTACATCCGTTTAAGGTTACCCATTTGTTCACCAAGGTTGGAATCGCAACAAAACCTAAAAGGACATTGCCAGTGTAAGGTACCACATCGTCGGCAGTGCCGTGTATTTCCATCACTGGGACAGGGCGACCGGGCACACAAGCGTTCAAATTTGCTTGTGTCATGCTTCCCGTTACAGAAGCAATCGCTGCAATACGGTCATTCATTTCGCAGGCCAAGGTATAACTCAAGAAACCGCCATTACTCATTCCAGTACTATAAATCCGATTTTTATCAATATTGTAATGGCCTTCAATACTATCCAATAATTGACCAATAAAAGCCACATCGTCCACTGCAGAAGGGTTATTGAACACATTCCAATACCGTTCGCCTTGGTTGTTGAACGTTCCATTGGGCAATAGTACTAAAAAATTGGCAGTATCAGCAAGTCCTTTGAAATCAGCATAAAATTCTTGTTCAAAATTATTGGACGAATAACCGTGCAAGTTGAGTATTAATGGCACAGGTTTAGTACCATCGTACGAAGCAGGTTTGTACAATCGGTAATCGCGCCATAAGCCGCCACTAAAAATGGAGTCAACGATGGTGGTTTGTGCAACCAACGGGGCGTTTAATGTGCAGACGAGCACAAAAAGGAGTAATTTTTTCATGCAGCAAAGGTAAGAAATATTGTTTACTCGTTCCTTAATACCCCGTAATATACTGCTCCAAACTTTGAATACGCCCTTCTTGCTCTTTAAGCATTGCTGTTACGATATCACTGATACTTAAAATGCCTATAATTTTACCATCTTGGCTTACTGGTAAATGACGGATATGTTTACCCGACATAATTTCCATACAATCTTGTATATTTTGAATGGATTTGATGGTAAATACGCCTCCTGTCATTACTTCGCTCAAGGGAGTAGTTTTGGCTTTTCGGCCTTGCAGAATGCCCCTTCGAGCATAATCGCGTTCAGAGAAAATACCAACTAGATCGCCGTCATTCATCACCATAATGGCACCAATATTCTTTTCGGCCATGAGTTCAAGTGCTTCGATAACGGTTTGGTCGGGGTGCATGGCCCATACCTGATTGTGGGCTTTGCCATCGAGTAATTGTCGTACAGTGAGCATAGTGTTAGTGGTTTATAGATTTTGAAAAATAGTACAATCCATTTGGCATAAATAGTTTACGAGTGTAAATATATTGCTTTTAGTTTTGTATTTGCCAAATTTTATCAAAGTTTTTTTATAAAATTAATTTTATCACCTCCAAATAGAATAATTGTTGGGGTTCGTTGTAATTGCTTATTTTTTGTTTGGGGAAAAAACTTTGCTTTATCTTCGCCCAATAAACTGATTTTAAACGATGTATCAAATCAAAGAATTGGCTTTTGGGGGCTATCAGCAATATATTTTTGAAAATGCTCGTACTGGCAATGGTTTTTCTATTGTACCCGAAGTAGGTGGAACGGTGTTGGATATTTGGTTCAATGGTCAATCTATTTTAGATGGTTATACCACTCCTGAAGAACTTACAGAAGCCAAATGGGGTAAATCTGCGATTTTGTTTCCTTTCCCCAATCGCCTACGCGATGGCCGCTATTTTTGGCAAGGCGAAACCCGTCAGTTCCCGATTAATAATGCTTCTACCCAAAATTCGATACATGGTTTTGCGCGCAGCCGACCGTTCGGACTGGTGGCATCTAATACCGAGGAAGATGCTGCTAGTTGTACCATCCGGCAGGATTACGATGGAGATTTGGACTATTATCCATTCCCTTGTACTTTGGAAATGACGTTTACAATTAAAGACAACGGTCAATTTGAAACCTCGGTGCGGGTCGAAAACAAGTACAATACGGCTATCCCTGTAGGCTTTGGGTGGCATCCTTATTTTCGACTTACGCCCGAAGTAGCCGATACTACTTTGGAAATGCCCCATTGCCAAATCGTGGCTATTGACGACCGAATGATTCCTACGGGTGATACACCTGTGTTTGGTCGGTTTGAAAAAATGGAAGCCTTGGGTGATACCTTTTTGGACAATTGTTTTTTGGCCAATAACGATTATGCACTGCGGATAGAAGGGGCTGGCCGCCAATTAACAATGCGTGCTAAATCTGCAATATTTCCTTACTTCCAAATATTTACGCCACCACACCGTACCAGTATAGCCTTGGAACCCATGTCTTGTAACGTAGATGCGTTCAATAATGGGGATGGATTGGTGTCTTTGCAGCCTGGTGCGGTGTGGAGCGGTGATTTTTTGGTGGAAGTAGGCGTATCAAGTCCTATCTCCCAATAGTACTTTTGGGATACTCCCTTTTATGAATAGACTTCAAACACCTTCTGTTAAACGTCGATGTGCGCAACCCGAGATAATAAATATAGGTTAAGTCTGTAGTTTGTTTATTGTATTGTTACCCAATTCCTGCTACTTTTGTATCCATGAAAAACATAGAAATAGCCCCGTGGGTGGCGTCCCGAATCGTCCAATTTTTTAATAATGTTCAAAAGCCAGCCGACATCGTCCAAGGCGTATTGGACGACCCCAACGATAATGAAAACGAGGCATTTCGGTTGTCTTTGGCCAAACGAATACTACAAGTCAGAAACGCGATACCAGGTCGTCGGTTTCGAGAATTGGCTCAAATAGACGCAATTCCGGGCGTGGGGCCTGACAAAATGAGTGATTTGGCTTTTACTTTCAATATACCCGCGTCAGTAGCGTTTGAAAAAGCTTTATTTGACCAAAGTATTTTGCTCAGCAATTGGACGATGTTGCGGCACGAATGGGTGTCTGAAACAGATGAAGAACACCAAAACATGGTCAATCATCCTGAACATTTTCGGCAAATAGTGCGCCAACTGGCGGTAAGAGCAGCAATGGAAACTGCTGGCTACGATGAAGACGAGGCTCAACAAAAAACTGCCGATCTCGAAACGGCTTTCATAGATACCTATACCAACAGCACCGCCGAAGCGGCTTATGCTTTTGCCTTGTGGTTTTATCGCTTTGATGCGGATAATTGGTTTAGTTTTGAGCGAATGGTAGCCCAAACACAAACCCTTTTTGACTACTATAGCGATCCGTTTTCGAACCACGAGTTGCGTTTGTTCAAGGGTTTCGATAACCGCATTTTTTTCCCATTAGTGGTGAGTCCCGATCTGCCTGTTACCGTAAATGATGCCGAACGAACTATCACGATTTGGGTAGTGGGATTGGCTGATTAACATTCGTGTAAGTGAGCGTTTCAAGCCCTATCTCCCAATAGTACTTTAGGGATACTCCCTTTTTCTTGTGTCAGTAGATACAACAAATATGGGGCAAATACAATAATGCCTACAATTTTCGAGTCTCTTTAAACGGTTACCCCATCCCCCACCAAATGCTAATTATTTAGAGGATGAGGGTACTCAAAGAGCATCTATTTAATTGTAATTTATCTTAACCTATAAATGCCTGAAAATCTGCTAATTGTTGTCCTTTTAATACCCGTGGTATTTTGGCTTGTCCGTTCATTTTGCCACGTTCGGAAAGCCAGTCCATAAATAAGGAGTTAGGTACAATATCCAACCGCACTTCATTGAGTGCATAAGCGCGTTCTACGGCGTAATCTTCGTTCAAAATACCGAGTTCTTTGTCTATTGCCTGCGCCAAAGTAGTTGGCAAAATTTCAGGATTACTACAACTGATATACCATTGGTGTGCCCAGCGTGCGCCATTTGCCAAACCAGCCACCGTAAATTCTTTGATGCCTGCATTAAATGCCTCATCTACGCGTCGTACGGCTTCATTCAAATTATCAATGGACAAGTGTTCGCCACAAACCGAAAGATACTGTTTGGTGCGGCCACTTAAGCGAAACTCACGGGCAGCCACATCGGTAAAAATCAAAGTGTCGCCTAGCAGATAACGCCATGCGCCTGCGCAGGTACTAATCAACATGGCGTAGTTTTGTCCTTCCACTACTTCATCTAGGTTCAGGCTGGTTGGATACTCGGAGCGCAGGTTGCCATCTTCATCAAATTGTTCATCGTTAAAAGGCACAAATTCGAAATAAATGCCACCGTTTGCGATGAGTTTCATGGATCGGTTTTCGGGAGTGCGCTGCCACGCAAATAATCCTTCGGAAGCCATATAGCTATCCAAATAGCCAATGGGTTTGCCCAATAATTGCTCAAAATTATGCTTATAAGGCTCAAAAAACACGCCACCATGCACATACAAAGAGAAATTGGGCCATATTTCGTGGATATGCTCCAATTTGTGTTTTTCAATAACGCGTTCTAGTATCAATTGTAACCACATCGGATTGCTCACTGCAAAACCAATATCCCACTTTGGGGCTTCTGTGGCTATCAATTCAATGCGGTCGTTCCAGTCGGGTAAGTCGCTAATGGCTCTTCCTGGTCGATAAAGCCGTTCCATCCACAATGGGCGATTAAGGCCAAGAATACCCGACAAATCGCCAGTATGGTGCTGCCCTTCCCATTTGGGTTGCGTACAAGAACCGACCATCAGCATTTGTTTGGCGTATTGGCGGGCCGGCAAGTCGTAAGAAGAGGCGGCTACCAGCATTTTTCTAGCACCGCGCTTCATATAGCCCAACATATCATCGGTAACGGGGATATACTTGGTAGCGGCTTGACTGGTGCCACTTGATAGTGCGTAATAAGGTGTTAAACCGGGCCAACAAATATCTGGTACATCGTGCAGGTAGGCTTGCGACCACCAGCGATCATAAATGGTATTGTAATCCATGGCTGGCACATTGCGCCGATAACTATCTGCTGGATTAGTAGATTTTAGGATATTGGCAAAATCATAATAACGGCCAAATGCTGTTTTTTTTGCCTTTTTTAAGAGTAGGTCTAATTGATTTAATTGTTTTTGTGCGGAAGTAAGGCGAAAATCTTTGGTCATTTCCTCCCATTTACTGGTTTTAGTTAGTATCTTGCTGACCATACGTAGTGTTTTTTTAATCTGCAAAAGTCGGGCGGTTATTGGAGACTCAATGGAAACCATGGGTTAAGTTTTGATTAAATAATAGTTTTTGTGATCGAAGTCATCAAAAAGGCCTATTTTAATCATCATGTTCTGATACTCAATGTTCAAAAATTAAGTACTTGGACATAATTAATTGTGTCCAAGTACTTAATTCCTAAAATCCAATCCCTCTACGTTGATACACGACTAGTTTTTCTTTATCGAAAGTAAATGAAGCCACGTCGTTGAGTACTATATCGTGGTGGTCGTACTCGCCTGGGCTTACAGCCACACGGAGATTTTGATTTTTGATGGCTTCTAATACTACTTGACGTACCGTACGTGCATTACCGAAATACTTATCGCGGTATTGGTACAAGAAAGTAAGGTATCGACCGAGGTATTCGCGAGCATCTTCGGCCACGCGGTATTCTTCCTGACGGAACATATACAGCGCAATTTCGAGCAATTCGTCGGGTGAATAATCTTCAAAACGCAACATTTTATCAAATCGGCTTGCTAATCCCGGATTGGCTTTCAAGAAATTATCCATGTTTTCGGGATAACCTGCTACGAAAACAAAGAACTCTCCGCGGTGGTCTTCCATGCGTTTAAGCAAGGTTTGGATGGCTTCGTCGCCAAAATCGCCTTGCGCGCTACGTCCTGTGGTGGTGAGGGCGTAAGCTTCGTCGATAAAGAGTACGCCACCTAGGGCTTCTTCCACCCGTTCGGCGGTTTTGGTAGCCGTTTGGCCCACAAACCCCGCTACTAGACCTTGGCGATCGGTTTCCACCGTGTGGCCACGTTCCAATACACCGAGTGCTTTGTATATTTTGGCTAAAATACGCGCAACGGTGGTTTTTCCCGTACCCGGATTGCCAATTAAAACGGTATGTAAATAAAAACGCCCTAGTACATTACGCCCCGATTCGCGGTAAAAGCGCACCAAATTGACCAATTCTTTGAGGTCTTTTTTGATATTTTGCATACCGATTAGGCTATCCAATTCATGGATGGCCAGTGCCAGCAGTTTTTCGTCGATCGGAATATGTGGCAATGGTCGGCGTGTTTCGCGTTGCACTTTTTCCACATCAGTTTTGCTCACCACCTTTAAAGATTCGGGTAAAAGGGAGCGAACATTGGCTTGCGCCATCATGCGCAGGCCGAGTTGTATTTTTGCTTTGTCCACCAAATCATATACAAAACGGGCATTACCAAAAGTACGATCGCGGCGGCGGAATGCTTCGGTAATCAGTTCATCGAGCAGTACTTTTGCATCATCGTCGAAGGATATTTCTTTTTCGATACAGGCATAAGTAGCGATTTGACTGAGTTCCTGTGGGAGATAATCCTGAAACTCAAAAGTCATTTTAAAACGGCTGCGCAAACCCGGGTTGGAATCTAGGAATGTTTTCATTTCCTTGGGGTAACCCGCCACAATAATGGCCAAGTCACCCGCGCCGTTGGAGAGTTCACGGACGAGGATTTCCACTGCTTCACGGCCAAAATCCTTATTGTCTTCTGGTGATCGGCTAAGGGCATACGCTTCATCGATAAAAAGTACGCCACCGCGTGCGCTTTCGATGGCTTCTTTCATTTTGGGGGCTGTTTGGCCGATATATTCACCTACAATATCCGAGCGATCTACTTCGTGGACATGCCCTTTGGAGAGTAGTCCCATTTTTTTGTAGAGGCGACCCATCATTTTGGCGACGGTCGTTTTGCCAGTTCCGGGGTTACCCACAAAAACAGAATGGACATTGATGCCATCTTTTTCCACAAAACCGCGTTCTTTTCGCAATTGGAGGAACTGAATATATTGTGCGTGTTCGCGTACTTTGAATTTAATATCCGAGAGGCCAATCAAAACATCTAGTTTGGACATTACATCCTCAAAATTATCGGAATCTTCGGAGGCATTTTGAGCGGAAAGTGCTTGTATGCCTTTATCGGGCAACCAAACGTTATTGGCACCTTCTTCCCAATCGTTGCCTACTTCAAATTGCATAACACCGAGTACTTGATCCATAAAAATGATCTCGGCGGTATAGCGATCGGTGCGCCACGAACCTTTCACATTACTGCCCCAACCGGCGGTGAGGCGTATTGTTTCGTCGCCTTTTTCTACTTTGTGCAGGCGTACAACCTGACCTTTCATTTCGCGGGCATCGTTGTAGAATTTGATAAATAATTCGCAATTCCACTGGCGCGCCGTCAGGCGGTTGTTTAAAATGACTTCTGCATAAACATATCGGGTTTCTTCACCCGAAAAACGACTTAAATAAAGCCGCTCAAACTCTGGTACATCATCATAAGGGCCTTCGTACATTTTAAGGCCCGATAATTGGCAGTATGGATTATCTGTTTTAGTGAGTGGGCGCGAAGCATCTTCTACATAGAAAATTTTGGAACCTACTTTTTCATTTTCGATCCATGCTTCCCAGCAATATTGGCCGCGTTTCCAAAAAATGCCCTCCTGTTTATTGCCCCATCCTTCACGGATATAACCTACGGGGTCAAATTTGCTCACTTTGCGGCGAAAAGGCAACACACAGATTTCTTTTCGTTGCTTTTTAACAGAAAAACAACGCAATTCTACGTTCACCTCCCAATCGTCCACATCGTACATTTTATTGTGAAAAGAGAGTTCTGCATAGACATAGGACGTTTCTAAGCGGTCGAATACCTGCCTGTATTTTTTCTTATTATCTGCCAGCCACTCGGTAGATGCGTATATTTTTAAGTCCCTAAATTTCCAGCGATTGGTCTCCTCTGTCGCGTCAATATCATTGGAAAGGTTTATTCCGAATTCCATGGATTTATTTTTTTTGGTATAAAGATGCTTAAAAAGCGAGCCAAAGTAAGTATATTATACGATACGAGCCTACAAAATGGTGAAAAAGTTTTCCACAGTGTCGGGAAATAGACAATAGCGGGTATTGAAATCGCGATTATTCCGTGTGAAACTTTTATAAATATTATATTTTTATTTGGGGAAAGTGTGTTTCTGAAAATTTTATTTATAACCCTACACTTTTATTTTTGGTAATTTATTTTGAAATTTGAGATAAAGTTCAGTACCCCAAGTGTGGCAAAACCGGCCTTAGAAAAATGCAGGTTTTGCTTGAGTGGAGGCGGATGAAGCCAAAAAGTGTTTGAGCCAAACGGAATTTACGAGGCGCAGCCTCCGCTCGATAGTGCGGCGAGTTTTTTTTGGCACCGCCGGAGCGAGGAAGCAAAAGCACCGCATTTTTCGTCAGCCGAAGCGTTTTTTGTTTACTTTTTTTCGCTAAAAAAAGTAAAAAGTAGATATTGTTGCACAAATTTTCAAGTTTTTGAGATTTGCGAGTGCACATGTTTTTTCTCAAAAGAAAAAGTGTACGGCTGTAAGAAATTATATTGTGCCATAAATCACGTAATTGTACAGATGAGATAATAATTTTTTGTAGGTTTGCTCTTCGTTAAATTCATGCACGCACCTATGTACAAGTTGTTATTCTTGCTTTTGCTCCCTTTATCGGTATTTGCACAGACCGATTTCCCGCTCAATGACCGATCGGCATTCAAGAACCCTAGTGCCAATTGGAGTATCCAATCCGCAGTTACAGGTAACGCCAATGCTACCAGCCTCACCCCCACACCGGGGAAAGGCGTATTATTTTGCCAAATAAAAGGCGCAAAATACCAACCAACAGACGATCTTTATTTCAACTTTGAGCACGGAAATATAAAAATATCGCTCGATTTTATGATTCCTAAAGGTTCTAATTCCGGTATTTACCTCCAAGGTCGCTACGAAGTACAAATCTTCGATTCTTGGCTCAAAAAAGACCCATCAGATAGCGATTGTGGTGCTATTTACCACCGTTGGGACGAGGCGCGTGGCACAGGAAAAGAAGGTTATGAAGGCCATCCGCCGCACCAAAACGCCTGCCGGGCACCTGGATTATGGAACCACTTGGAGATCGATTTTAGAGCACCTACTTTTGATGCTTCAGGAAAAAAAACGACCAATGCCCGCTTTAATAAAGTGGTAATGAATGGTATTACGCTGCACGAAAACCTAGAATTATTGGGTGTTACCCGTGGTGCCATATCCAATACAGAGGCAGCAACAGGGCCGCTGCGTATCCAAGGCGATCATGGCGAAGTAGCGTTCAAAAACCTGCAAATCGAGACCAATGCGCGGCCTTTGGTTACATTTAGCCCCGTTTCTTACCAATATTATATCGGCAAAGGTTACCCTGCGGTGGATACTGCTACCAAATTGGTGCGCAGTGGTACACTTCCCCAAGCAACGATGAAAGCCGCAGATGTCAAAACTAATTTTCTGCTGCTGTTTAATGGCGAAATGTACGTGCCAGAAACAGATATTTATACTTTTAAAGCCTATTTTGGTGGTCATATTTCCATGTTTGTTGTGGATGGCGATACTTTGGTGAATGGTTGGTACTGGGTGGACAATCCGCAGACACGGCAGAAAAAACTCACCACAGGCATACACAAATACACCATTCATTACGGTAAAGATTTTTCTTGGGGTTATAAATCACTGGGCATTTCTATCCAGCGACAGGGTGGCCTCAAGCAAAGTATCACCGAACGTACCTCTTTGCCTGATCCTCCGCCAGTCCCGTTTGTAGAACTGGAGCCAGATGATAAAACCGTGGTGCAACGTTCGTTTATGATGATGGGTAATAAAAAACTCACCCATGTTGCCAATATTGGTATGACTTGCGGATTGAATTTTGCTTATAACCTCAAACAGGGTAGTTTTGTGAAAATTTGGCGTGGAAAATTCCTAAATACCACCCAAATGTGGCACGACCGCGGCGAACCACAAACCGCCGATGCTTTGGGCGTATCAGTGTCCCTGAACAATAAATTTCCCTTAGCCTTGCTCGCTGATAAATATGCCGATTTCCCGGATTCATTGGCGACACAAGACCTAAAGTACAAAGGCTATCGCTTAGAAAAACACATAATTGACGATGAAACGCAGCAATATCCCAATTTTATGTACGAATACCAAGGCTTGCGTATCAACGATGTGACGACTCCAACGGCCACATCGGAAGGGATGACACGCCAATTGAACTGGGAAGGAAACCTACAGCCCGGAAAGCAACTTTTTGCTTTAATCGCTGAGGCAACCACTATACAGGATATGGGAGATAATCGGTTTTTGATAGACGGACAATACTATGTGCTTACTTACCCCACTAGCAGTAATAAGCCATTTATTCGAGAAAACAAAGGCATCAAACAATTGGTGATGGCCGTTGCTGGGAAAGAAATTGCTTACCAATTCATTTTTTGAACATAAAAAAATACATCTCAACGCATGTTACGCCAGTCTTATATACTTATTTTCACAGTAGTACTTAGCACTACGGTAGCCCAATCCCAAGTACCTACCCAAAAATTACTGGAAGAAGACTATTACGAAATAAAAACCATCGCCATTCCTACCGATGTACGGTTGGAAGTAGGTGGCGTTGCGCCCATGCCCGACGGTCGCGTGGGCGTATGCACACGCAGGGGCGAGGTTTGGATCATCGAAAATCCTAACCAGGTGGATGGCACCCCAGCGCATTTTACGCTTTTTGCCAGTGGCTTGCACGAAGCACTCGGCCTGGCTTACCGCGATGGCGCTTTCTATTGCTGCCAAAGGGGCGAATTGACCAAATTGACCGATACCGACGGCGATGACCAAGCTGATCTCTACGAAGCGGTGGCGACTTGGGGTTTATCCGGTAATTACCACGAGTATTCTTATGGGCCTGTTTTTGATAAAAACGGCGATATCTACCTCACCTTCAATGTATCATGGGTGGGTTATGGCGAAGGAAAATTCGCAAAATGGCGCGGTTGGTTGGTAAAGGTCACCAAAGATGGCAACCTCGAACCCATTGCTGCTGGTTTGCGTTCACCGGCTGGCTTTAATATCAACGCTGCCGGCGATATTTTTTTTGGCGAAAACCAAGGCGATTGGGTTGGTTCGGGGCGTGTTACCCACCTCGAGAAAGGCGATTTTGCGGGAAATGCAGGAAGCCTTCATTGGACAAAAGAACCCGAATCGCCGCTGCGTTTATTAACCAAAGCCGATGTCCCAGACACCGGAGAGCCGATGTACGAGGCCGCTAAAAAATTGAAAGAACTCAAACTACCAGCCGTATGGTTTCCACATGCTTTAATGGGCATTTCGACCGCAGACGTGATAGAAGATGATACGGACGGTAAATTTGGTCCCTTCAAAGGTCAATATTTTGTATTAGACCAAGGACAATCCAAGGTGATGCGCATGACCTTAGAAAAAGTAAACGGCAAATACCAAGGTGCTTGCTATCCGTTCCGCGAGGGCTTTCAGTCGGGCACATTGCGGGGACGATGGGGCTTGGATGGTTCGTTGTTGGTGGGCATGACTTCGCGGGGTTGGGGATCTACGGGTACAGATCAGTATGGCCTGCAACGTTTGGTATGGAACGGGGAAATGCCTTTTGAAATGAAAAACGTACGCGCAATGCCAGATGGTTTTGAAATTGAATTTACGCAGCCCATTTCCCGGAAAACTGCGGAAGATTTTGCCAGTTACGAACTAAAAAGTTTTACCTACAAATACCAACATGAATATGGCAGTCCTATTATTAATTCGGAAGAAACGCCACTAAAGGCGGCCATCGTGTCCGAAGACCGGATGAAAGTACGTTTGGTATTGGGTAATTTGCGCAAAGGTTATATCCACCAGGTACAAGCCACCGGCATCACCAACGATGCTGGTCAGCCGCTCCTCCACGACATTAGTTATTATACCCTAAATGATATTCCCGCCGGTGAAATGGTCAATGTGCCACCACCTGCCATTAAACCAGCACCTTCGCCTGTAAAAACGAGTAAAAAGTCGAAGAAAAAAGCAAAAGAGGGGAGCGAAACCAGTACAAAACCCGATGTAAATCCAAAACAAGTGGCTGTTTTGTTAAAAAAACACGCTTGTGTAGGTTGTCATGCTGAATCGACCCGTGTGGTGGGGCCACCATATATTGATATTGCCAAACGCAACTATTCTAATGAAAAAATATTGGATCTGGTGTATCATCCACAGCCCGCCAATTGGCCCGAATACGCTACCGAAATGGCGCCAATGTCGCATATTCCGAAAGAAGATGTATTAAAAATAGCGGCTTGGATCAATGCTTTGGATGATAAACCAAAAGTGGATTTGAATAAGATTGACAATAGAGATTAACAGCATTAATGTATAAAAGGTGCAGCGCAGCGTAATATTTGTAGCATTGATATGTTTTTCGCGTTTTTGAAGGTGCAGCGCACCGTAATATTTAAATTTAATATTACGGTGCGCTGCATTTGTATTTTTGGGTTAAAATAGGTGATGCTCCGCAACATGAATCCTCCACCTTATTGAAAGAAACCCAACATTTCCAAAATTTTTTTCTAAAAATACCTACTTTATCACTGGAATTATTTATACCTTTGCACCTGCTTTTCAAAAAAGCATTCATAATTATTCATAATTCATTGATAATGAGACATTACGAAGTCACCTTCATCGTAGATCCAGTCCTGTCGGGCGATGAAGTTACATCGACAGCGCAAACCATCCAAGAAGATTTGAAGCGTTACGGCACTTCAATTATTGCTGTGGATACTATGGGCCTGCGTCAATTGGCCTATCCGATCAACAAACGTTCATCGGGTGTTTATTACTGCGTAGAATTCGCTTGCGAAGTTGCTGATTTTCTCGGCAAATTCGAATTGAGTCTAAAGCGCAACGAGAAATTACTCCGTTTCTTAACGGTGAAACTCGACAAGTATGGTGTGAAGTACAACGAAGACAAGCGCAACGGCCTTATAGGCTCCCGCAAGAAAGTTGCCCCTGCGCCTGTTAAAAAAGCGGATGATCTCGATGAGGTTGTTTTGCTTGCACCAGAAGTGGTTGATTTAGATGCACCAGAACTTATCTAATCAATCCTGTATCCACCCATTCTTATTTTTCACCACACTAAAGCAAACGTTATAAAATGGCTGCTTCAAGAGAAGATGTAAAATTCCTCAGCAATCCTCGCATTGGATTGCGCCGCAAAAAATACTGCCGTTTCCGCAAGTTCGGTATCAAGTACATTGACTACAAAGACGAAGATTTTCTTCTTCAGTTCATCAATGAGCAAGGTAAATTGTTACCACGCCGTATTACAGGCAATAGCCTCAAGTACCAACGTCGTATCTCTACTGCTGTAAAGCGCGCTCGTCACCTCGCAATTCTGCCGTTCTTGGCGGATTTGATGAAGTAATTTTGAATTCTTAATTTTTCACACACACAAACGTTACTCAACAGCATGAATATCATTCTGCTCGAACATATCGACAAGGTGGGCGCGAAACACGAAGTAGTTACTGTAAAAGACGGCTTCGGACGCAACTACCTTATCCCGCAAGGGCTGGCTATTGTGGCCAATAAGGCTAATATGGCCAAATTAGATGGCATGAAAAAACAGGCCGACAAAAAAGAATCCGCGAAGATCTCTATTTATCAAGCATTCGTGGATAAACTTAAAGGCCAAACCATCAAAATCACTGCAAAAGCAGGTGAAAGCGGCCGTCTTTTCGGTTCCGTTGGCGCTGGCGATATCACTAAGGCACTCGCTGCTATTGGTGTAGAGGCCGAAAAACGCCATATCACTATGCCGGAAGACGTAAAAGAACTCGGTTCTTATACTGCTATCCTTAAGTACCACCCAGAAGTAGTGGCTGATGTCACTTTCGAAGTGGTTGCAGAAGCATAAATTGAATTGCTTCGATTGATTCAAATCATTCGATAATAATAAGTGAGCCGTTCCAGCACTGTTGGAACGGCTTATTTTGTTTGTCGGGAATGCCTCGTTGGCAAAACTTGTGTATCCTTTGTTTAAGCAACAAAAAAACTCAAATAAGTCTAATACTTGGGACATTACTAATTGTGTTTAATTTACAAAATAAATCACAAACTTGCTGTACTTTTGTCCCACAATTTTATGGAAATACTTATAATACTCGTCCTAATTGTTCTTCACGGATTTCTCGTGTTGGGCGAAATGGCACTGATTACCGCTAAACGCTCAAGGCTGGAAGCGGAGAAACTGAAAGGAAATATCAATGCAAAAATAGCCATCGACCTGATCGATGATATGGACAATTATTTGTCGGCCATGCAGATCGGTATTACCCTAATCAGTATCATTGAAGGCGCTTATGGTGGCGTTGCTATTGGTCACCAATTATCTCCTTTTGTAGCGAAAATACCATCGTTGGCCCCTTATGCGGAGCCCGTTTCTATCTCTATTGTTGTCTCCATTATCACGTATCTATCTTTGGTCGTAGGCGAATTAGCACCTAAATACATTGGTATCCAATATGCCGAACCATTGGCTTTGGCTACTTCGCCCATTATGTTGTTTATCACCAAAATCACCGGACCTATTTCCGTGTTTTTGAGTTGGAGCACCAAAATGTTTATGCGGCTATTACTCATCAAACCCAACGATCAGCAAAGTATTTCGGAGGAGGAGATCAAGCACATGGTGCAAATGGCCAATGAACAAGGTGTGTTGGAACAAAAAGAAAGCGAATTTATCAATAATATTCTTCGTTTTGCCGATCGCGATGCCTATACTATTATGACGCACCGCAATGAAGTGGAATGGCTCGATATTAATTCCTCCCGCGAAGAAAACGACCGGATTATCTATGAAAGCGGTTTTACTAAGTTCTTGCTTTGCGACGACAATATTGAAAATATATTAGGGGTCATCAAATTGCGCGACTATATTGATCACCGCAATAACCCCGAATTTGACTTGAAAAGTATTGTTGCTGAACCGCTTTTTGTGCCAGAGAGCATGAATGGACTCAAAATTCTCGAACGCTTCCGAAAAGATCGCAATTATTTTGCTGTGGTTGTGGACGAATATGGTTCTACCCAAGGCATTATTACCCTCCACGATTTGACTGAAAATATTTTCGGGGCACTCCCCGACGAAAATGACACAGAAGAACCTCATATTGTGGTGCGCGAAAATGGTAGTTTGTTGGTAGATGGCGGTACTCCAATTGATGAAATGCGCGAAAAAATAAATCTCAAAGAATTTGATATGGAAGATGCCGATTATGCCACCATTGCTGGGTATATTCTTTACAAATTGAGCGAAATACCCGAAGTAGGCGATCATTTTACTACTGAAGGCTATCGTTTTGAAATTGTAGATATGGACAAAAGTAAAATTGATAAAGTTCTTATTGAGCTCATAAGCACCAAGGATGATCATATTTAATACCGTTTACGACCTTCAATATTGGTTGGCTACCGAGCGAAAAGCAGGTCATACCATCGGATTTGTGCCTACTATGGGTGCTTTACACGAAGGACACCTCACGCTGGTGCAACGCGCACACGAAACTTGTAGCCGTACAGTAGCCAGTATTTTTGTGAACCCGACACAGTTCAACGATCCAAAGGATTTGGAGAAATATCCGCGAATGCCCGAAGCAGATGGGCAATTGCTGAAAAGTGTAGGTTGCCATGCACTGTTTATGCCATCGGTTGTGGAGGTATATCCTGCTGGCAAAGACCTTACTTTGCGGCTCAATTTTGGGGCATTGGACAAAGTAATGGAAGGGCATTTCCGCCCAGGGCATTTTGATGGTATGGCCACAGTTGTCAAGCGATTGCTCGATATTGTGCAGCCACACCAATTGTTTATGGGACAAAAAGACTATCAGCAACTCAGCGTTGTACGTGAAATGTTGCGCCTGCTAGGTTCCATGGTGGAACTGGTCATGTGCGCAACCATTCGAGAGGAAGATGGACTAGCCAAATCCAGTAGAAATATGCGCCTCACGCCCGAAATGCGTGCTACCGCTCCTATTATTTACGAAACATTACTCGAAGCAAGAGAACGGGTGAAGGAATCGCCTAATCCGCAAGTTCAGGCTTGGGCCATGCGAAAATTGGCCGATGCAGGCTTGCGCCCCGAATATTTTGATATTGTAGATGGTATTACCTTGAGACCCATAAGGAATAAAGACAAATCTGAAATGATTGTGGCCTGTGTAGCCGCTTGGGCTGGGGATGTACGCTTGATCGACAACCTCGTTTTTAAGTAACCCCCATGCACGATCTTTGCTAAAAATAAAATATCTTTGCAGCCTTTCATCACCTCTATTAATGTATAGATATAAAATGTATAAAGTACTCGTTTCTCTGCTCCTCGCAGGCATTGTATGCTCTGTTGCTAACGCTCAAATTACCGATCCCAAAGCCACCGAAGTCTGGTCACCCAAAGCAAAAGTCGTAACACCCGGCTCGGCAACCAAAGCCCCTTCCGATGCTATTGTATTATTCAATGGTACCAACCTTTCCGAATTTGTGTCTTTGGCCGATAGTTCCGCTGCTGTTTGGACGATCAATCGCGATAGCAGCATGACTGTTGCCGCTGGAAAAGGGAATATCCGTACCCGCCGCAGTTTTGGCGATTGCCAATTACATGTGGAGTTTCGTGCGCCTATTGTTGTAAAAGGAGAGGGACAAGGTCGCGGTAATAGCGGTATTTTCTTGCAACAACGCTATGAAGTACAGGTGTTGGATTGCTACCAAAATACTACTTATTCCAATGGCCAAACGGCTTCTATCTATAAACAATCTATTCCGTTGGCGAATGCTTGTAAAAAACCAGGCGAATGGCAAACGTACGATATTATTTATACGGCGCCGCGCTTTAATAAAGATAGCGTTTTGGTGGCAACTGGACATGTAACAGTGCTGCACAATGGCGTTTTGGTGCAAAATCATACCGAAATAAAGGGTACTACCGAGTATATCGGTTTGCCTAAAAATATCGCGCACGGTAAAGCACCAATTGAGTTACAAGACCACGATGACTTGGTGAGTTATCGGAATATTTGGATTAGGGAACTGTAGGGGGCTTGGGGGGCTTGTATATGTGGTCGCCCCAATAATTGATTTTTTGTCTATTATTGGGGTGACTTAAAACGCTTTGTGCGCTTTTTTGTGGTAGAAAAATACTTTGTAATAGAAAAAATAATAAGGAACGTGAAATTAATAAATGCACTTTTATTTAAAAACCGTGCTTTAGTACAACCTCAATCACTTTTACATGCAAGATATTACCACCCCTGACGATATAAAAACCATGATCGACGCATTTTACAGCGTAATCATCAAAGACGAACTTGTTGGCCCTGTGTTTAATGATGTAGCCAATGTGAATTGGGAGCATCATTTGCCTATTATGTACGCATTTTGGGAGTTTTTACTGCTCGGAGGCAAAAATTATACAGGTAATCCAATTCAAAAACACCTTGATCTTGCGCTACGTGTAAAATTAAAAACGGAATATTTTGACCGCTGGGTAGAAATTTTTAACAATACCGTGGATACCCATTTTAGCGGTCCCGTGGCCGATAGCGCAAAATTTAGAGCCTACTCTATCTCGGAAGTTTGGAAACCTAAATTTGATGGGCCATTTGCCAATAAAGCGTAAGCGTAATTATTTAGGCAAAAAACGACGCAGTAGCACCAAAATCGCCCAAAAAGGCAGTAACCAAACCACCCTCGATGGAAAACGATCACAAATACTCCCCAAACTAGATGTAATAAAAGCATTTGCCAAAACGCCTATGGCCATCACCAACATGGCAGTTTTCCAAGTATCTGGTAGTGTTGCTCCTTGCCAAAATTGCCAAAACATCAATACCAAACTTAGGCTCAGTACCCAAAAAAGGAGTGTGTTGAAAAAATCAAAATTTAATTCTTGCTTCCACAAATTACCGCATTGTCTGCTAAAACGGTACTCATTGTGTTCATGCGGAAACCATTTCGAAATGGCTTGCCAAGGTGGGCTTGCGGGGGATCGGTACCATTTGTAATCCAAACCGGATCCAGTCGCGTTTTGCATAAGTTGAGTAGGCGTGGAAATGACACTTTCCCACAAATGGAGGGCTACATATTTAGGGGAGGTGAGCGTACCTTTTACAATTTGGCGGTATTCATTTTCGGTTACTTTATTGCCCCAACCACCTTCTTTGGTCAATGGGCTATCTGCTTCCCAATGGAATAAGCGGCTGTTCACTGGCAGCGAGTCTTTGTACTGGCAAAGACGATAATTATTGGTAGCGCAATGATCGTCCAAGTACTGTTTTAATAAGCCAGAATCAATAAAACGACCTATCAGGAAAGTGTATCCACCTTTGCTCAGTATCCATTCTCGCCCTACTGCGTAATTGATGGCGGGTAGCACGATAAAAGCACTCATACTCCACACACCCATAATGAGGAGTTTTTTATAAATACCTGCTTCCCCAAACGACCAAAATCTGTGTCCTATGGCGATACCGATTAGTGTCCCCACCCCGATAAATAAATTAGAAAAATGTACGACACAGCAAAAAACGTATAGCGCAGCCATCCAACCTACTTGTAACCAAGGAATGCGCGGCTGTAGCAAATAAATAACTATCAATAAGATCTGGATAGGCGTAAAAATATCTGGCATCAATTGACCGCTGTACCAAGGAAGCGGTGTGAGTAAGCAAAGTACCAAGTTTGTCCATAAAAAACGTTCTTCACTACCCGATCCTGGCCATATTAGCGTGAGTGTTTTTTTTAAAACGAATGCCGTTAGGAGGCATTGTACAAAAATAGTAGGCCATAAAGACAATCCACCACCGCTAAAAAACCATAAAAATAAGCCATATACCACAGGGCGGTCGTTAGGAATTTGTCCCTCAAAACCACTTCCAATATAAGTGCCCGTATCGGAATACACCAATGGGTAGCCGTTATAAAACGCAGCCCCAAGGAGCGCAAAGGTGGCGAATAGGATGGAGTATCTTTTTACAAACATAGACTTGAATCAATAACAGCGCAAACCTAAGCAATTCTATCCAATAATGACCCTTTTTTGTCCTAGGGGGCAGAAGACCTACATCCGGATCGAGGTTTTTATATCAGATACACCATTTGGAACGATAAAATAATACCTCAAAAGATCATGCCACCTCCAATGTAAAACTCCGTTTTCCATCCTCTAATAATTCAATCCGAATAACCGCATAATCTAGTGGGAGCAACGGCTCAATGACTTGTGGCCACTCAATCATGCAGAACCACGGATCGTACAAAACATCTTCAATACCAATATCAAGTGCTTCTTGAGTGGATTTCAAGCGATACAGATCAAGGTGGTGAAAAAGCGCAGAACCGCCTTGTTGATCCGTAAATTCGTACTCATTAATAATAGAAAATGTAGGACTGGAGGTGGCATCGTGTACCCCCAGCAAACGGCAAAACTCCTTAGTAAAGGTTGTTTTCCCAGCACCCATTTCACCGTATAATAGTATTTTTCTACGATGCGCTAACAAGCGAATCATTTCTGTGGCAATCTGGTCAAGATCGGCTAGGGTAGCGGCTATCCAATACATTGTGGGTGATTATTCAATTATTGCACCTTATCTCCACGAAGTATTCGATACCGTTTTCGGGCATCCACCGCAAATACACTTCCAGAATAATCCATAAATATTTTTTCGTATAAATTCTGGGCTTTTTCAGGCGCATTGAGGCGGAACTCATACAAGCGAGCGAGTGCAAACAACGAATTATCTGCGCGTATATCCTCTTTATAATTATCCGCTACTTTTTGGTACAATGCAGCAGCACGGACAAAATCGTTGCGTTTTTCGGCAATTTGTGCCAAAAGATAATAAATATCATCCTGTAAAGAGTGCTCTGGGAAATTAAGACGGAGGGTATCCAGCCGTAATATGGCTTCATCAAAACGATTTTGGAAAACGAGCAATTCAGCACCAGCGTACAAAGTAATAGCATCAGCAGTGGTATCAAGGTTGAGGTTGTCCATAATGAACACCGACAAATCTAATGCATCATTGGAAATCAATTTTGAGGTAGATGCCTTTAGTACATCAAACTGCGCTTGCGCCCATTGGAAATCACCGTTGTAATACGCCAATTTTGCATTTTTGAAACGGGCTTCCTGTCCTAGTATTTCTTCTTTATACCCTTTATCCACCTGAGAATACAGGAGGGTACTTTCCCAGCGTTCGCCCGACATTAAATAATAATCAGCTAAGTTTATTTTGGCGCGCGCTTGTTCATCGCGTTGTATGCCCGGTGCTTTAATCAGGCTGTCCAACAACTGTACTGATTTGGGCAAATCATTGATATACAAAGCCTCTAATTCTGCTAATTCCAATACCAAGGAGGCCGTTTGGCGGTTCATTCCGTATTGATCAATAAAAGATCGGTAATCTTGCTCTAAAGCCGTTAGGTCGGCAGTGGTGTAAGAAAGTCCCTGTACAATTTTATTGCGGCGATTGAGCATCGCACCCTGTTTAGACGGAAAAAAGTAAGGATTTTGTTGCCCTTTTTCTTGAATAATATAGTCGTATGCCGCAATAGCCGAATCATAATCCTTGGCTTCAGATGCATCAATGGCCATTTGATAAATGCGTTGACCGCTTTCATTGAGGCGTGCATCAAGGGCTTTTAGTTGGCGAAGTGCATTTTTGAAATCTTTGCGCTGAATAAACGACCAAGCAAGTACTTCGATATACTCGGGCTTTTCATCATTTTGGATACGTGTATAAAGTTGCGATTGCAATTCTTCAAAATCGGAAGGCTCTAAGTACCGAGACAGGTAAATGGTGATTGTTTGTACGCTATTGATCGAGTTAGATTCCAAACTGTTGAGGTATTGCTCAATCATTTTTGCCGGTTCGCCTTTGCGTCGGTATAATTCGCCCAAATTAAAAGCAAACACATTTTTGTCCTTCAGTAATTCAGCACCTCGTTCGTAGGTACGGATAGCAAGTTCGTATTTACTGGTATTGGAGAACTGGCTGGCCAGTCTGTTTATTGAATTAAAATCGGGTGAAATCGTTTGAATCGCCTTTTCATACTGCGCTTTTGCCTCCGTTGTTTTACCCTGACGTTCGAGAATAGCACCATATTGTACGTATAAATTACCCGAATTAGGGTTCTTTTTAATCTGCTTTTTGAGTACTTTTTCGCATTCTTCAAATTGCTCTAAATTAAGCATTGATTCTACATAGCGATTCAAGGCAAACTCATTGGAAGCGTTGCTTTCGAGAATTTGGCCGAAAAGACTAGCCGATTTCTCATATTCGCCATTGATAAAGTATTGGTTGGCCAAATTAATATCCTGCGCGCTTATTGCAAGTACGCAAAACAAGGCGATTGTGGCCAATAAAAATTTAATATGCTGCATAATGGTATGTAGTTTTAAGTTGCGCTAGTACTTGTTGCTAAAAAACGATAGTTTTGATAGTAGGGTACAACCCTTGCTTTATCATTCCTAACGACTATAAACGTGAAAAGGGGTTGCAAAGTTACGAGGGCAATCCGAACATTTCAAAAATACTTTATTGTTGATCCACTTTCAAGGCCATCCTCCTCAGCGATATCGATATTTCAGGGCTTTTGAGGCTTTCTAAGTCCATCCATTGCATACCTTTTATTTCGGAGGGATCAAATGCGGTATCCTCCTCTGGTGTGGAAAAAAGATACCGAATATCGTAGTGCAAATGTGCTGGCACATCGCCCTTGGCTGGGATGGGGTGAATATCTATATCAAAAATACCGTCCTGCTCAAGTGTCAGTATCTGTAAACCACACTCCTCTATGGCTTCGCGGCGGGCAGTTTCCTGTAGCGAATCATCTGTATCATCGGCATGACCACCTGGCTGAAACCATCTTCCTAGTTTGAGGTGATGGATCAGCAATACCTTCGATCGGCTGTGCGATACCACCCAAGCAGAACCGGTGAGGTGTCCATTAAGGTTGGAACGCTGCCAGAAGTCGTCGTTTTTTTGTACAAATTCGATGGTTTGCGTCAAAAAAACGGCATCATCTTCATCGAACGGTGTATATTTTTGAAGGGAATTAAGGGTATCCTGTTTGTTCATAGGTGTAAAGGTACTGCGTTTTAAAAATTAGATTATACCTTTGCTACTAAATTTATCAAAACATACTGCACCATGAAATTACTTATACTTGCTTTGTCGCTACTTTCCATTGCTACGTTGTTGGTTTTTTGTAAACACACTAAATACACGGCAGATACATTGCCAAAGGCTCAAATTCGCTTTGGAAAAGGGGGGGGCTTTACTGGTATTGAGCAGCGCTATACCCTGCTCAATAACGGTCAATTATTTGAGGAAGGCAAAACAGAATTAGATTCGGCCAAGAAGCGCATTGCCAAGGCTTGTTTTAAAAAAGCCGAAAAATTGGGCTTGGAAAAATTGGCTTATACCAATCCTGGCAATACTTATTCTTTTATCGAAGTGCCGTCAGGCGATGGGTTCAATCGGATTACGTGGGGTGGCCAAGGTGCGGCAGTAGATGGTGCTATTATACAGTTGCATGCGCAACTAATGGGGCTTTTGCCACAAAAAAGTTTTAAGCCAGAAGATGCCAATCGTTAATTAATACCTACTTTTACCCCTTTCTTTTTACCTTCGCGAAATTTTTGAGCAATATATCCATGTCTAATATATTTAAGTCTTTTTTATCCAACCCGATTATTCAACGTATTGGCATCGTATGGGCAACCATTACGAAGCCAGTAAAATACGTATGGAATCTTATTTTATCACCTCTTCGCCCCGTTCTTGACCCGCTCAACGCTCGTTGGGCAGCACTGATAGCACCTATTACTACGCGATGGGCAGCATTTTCTCTGCGGTTTCCAATAGTTGCAAGTGTCGCCAATTTTGGGATGCGTGTATTCAAATGGGGCTTTTATACTTTATTAGCCCTTATTTTTGGTGTTTGGATCGGTGCTTTTGGCAAAATGCCCGATAAAGAAGAATTAAAAAATATTGAAACAGCCAATGCAACCGAGATATACACCGCAGATAGCGTTTTGATCGGTAAATATTATATTGAAAACCGTACGGCGATTAAATTGGAAAATATTTCGCCTTACGTCATTACGGCTTTATTGGCAACGGAAGACAAACGTTTTTTTGAACATAGTGGTATCGATTTAATGTCGTGGTTGCGTGCGTTTAAAGGCATGGCTACCAGCGACCAAAATTTGGGTGGTGGCTCTACTTTAAGCCAACAATTGGCTAAAAACCTGTATCCTCGACGTAGTTATTTAGTACCAGGCATCAGTATTTTGCTCAATAAAATTAGGGAAAATATCATTTCCATCCGACTGGAAAATATCTACGATAAAGAAGAATTACTCATACTTTACCTCAATACAGTGCCTTTTGGTGGCGACCGATTTGGAATTAATGTAGCCGCTAAGTATTTTTTCAATAAAAAAGCAAAGGATCTAGCCCCCGACCAAGCGGCAACGTTGATTGGTATGCTAAAAGCCACCACAGCACTTGATCCCGTTCGCAATCCTGAAAACTCCCAAAAAAGACGCAATTTGGTGATGTCGCGTATGGTGCGCAATAATGATTTTGAATTCAATTCCGTAGAATTGGCCACTGTAGCCAAATTGATTAAAAACGGTAAATTATCACAGGGCGAATACGACAAATTGAAAGAAAAACCTGTTGGCGCAAAAAAATACGGCGGTGACAATAATAACGATGGTACGGGTACTTATTTCCGCGAGTACTTGCGCACAGAGGTCATGCCAGATTTGCTCAAAGGTTTGACCAAAGAAGACGGTACAACCTATAATTTGTACCGCGATGGCCTCAAAATATACACGTCATTAGATAGTCGTATGCAGCAATATGCAGAAGAATCTGTGCAAAAACACATGAAAGACCTGCAATCAAAATTCGACCAGCACTGGAAAGGTTACAAGGCTGAAAAAGCATGGGGCGATGATAAATGGATCGATGATCAGGTGCGTAAAAGCGAACGCTGGAAGCAATCCAAAGAGGGTGGTATGAAAGATGCCGAAATCCTCAAATCATTTGAACAGCCCGCCAAAATGACCATTTTCTCTTGGAAAAATGGCGGTGGCGACGTAGATACTACCATGACCCCTATTGATAGCGTCCGGTATTATTTCTGTATGCTCAATTGTGGGTTTATGGCGATGGAGCATCAAACGGGTTATATCCGCGCTTGGGTGGGTGGTACCAATTTCCGCAATTTTAAATACGACCATATCTTTAGCAAACGACAGGTAGGCTCTACTTTCAAACCGATTGTATATGCGGCTGCTATTCAAGATAGTATTAGTCCTTGCAAGTTTATACGAAATCAAATGGTAACGATTAAGGACTGGACCCCCAAAAACTCCGATGATAGTTATGGCGGCTGGTATTCTGTAATTGGTGGTTTAACTTATTCTGTTAACGTCATCGCTGCGCAATTAATCGAGCAAGTAGGTATTCAAAAAACAATTGATTTAGCCTCAAAAATGGGCGTTACTTCTACTTTGCCACGCGAATTTGGTATTAGTTTGGGTGCTTGCGAAATCGATTTGTACGACATGATTAAGGTGTATGGCACCATTGCAAACAAAGGCGTTCGTCCCGAACCTATTGCGGTGTTAAAAGTCACGGATCGAAATGGGAAGGCAATATTTGATTATAAAAAAGCACTCATTGAAGATAGTAACCTTGGCCCTCATGTGCAGGCTTTAACGGAAGACCAAGCCGGTATAATGACCCGCATGATGAAAAGTGTGATTGATTACGGTACTGGCCGTAGGTTGCGTACTGGTTTTGGTTTAATGAATGAGTTTGCGGGCAAAACAGGTACTACACAAAACCAATCGGACGGTTGGTTCATCAATTTTAACCCAACCTTAGTGACTGGCGCGTGGGTAGGAGCACCGAGTAGAGCCGTGCGTTTCCGTTCCATGAGCATGGGTCAAGGCTCGGCAATGGCTTTGCCTATTGTAGCCATGTTTTGGCATAAAGTTGGCAATGACAAAAAATTACGTGGGCTTTTGAATGAAAAATTTGAGGAGAAACCCGCCATTGTAAGCAAATGTGGTTGTCCATTCCGAATTTCCATTTCGCCGGATACCTTAAATATGCTCTTGCAAGATTCTACCATACGCGATTCCATGCGTGCCAATGGTTACAGAAATTTAAAGCAAATTGTTAAAGATCGGTTTGGGGGACAAGTACCCGATGAACCAGAAGGCGGCGATATTGATCCCGATAAGTACAATGACGAGCCTCAAGAAGCACCAAAGGACAAAAAAGACGGGAAGGTGAAGCAAGTTTTTGATAAATTATTCAACAAGGAAAAAGATAAGGACAAAAAGGGCGGCGGCGGTTAGGAATGATTAAACAATAACTTGCTCCATTTGGGTAGATTAGTTTTTGCTCAGACAAGTATCTTTTTGTGCGAATAGTGGTGCTATTTAAACGAAAAGATAGGCCGTATGAGCGGAAAGGAATCAGCCAAAAGGGGTAAGTTATTGTTTCATCGTTCCTTAGCATTTGTCAAGGAATGTGCCAAAATTAATGACGCTATGCAACAAATCTCTTTTTGTCAAACGCCTCTCGGTGCGGTATCCATTACCGTAGATGAAAAAGCATTGCTTGAATTGAGTTTTTTAGATACACCTTCGGAGGAAATTGATTTTAATAAGCCGTCAACTGGTCTGCTCCAAGCAGTAAAAGACCAGTTGATGGCTTATTTTTTAGGCAAACTCCAAGTATTTGACCTGCCTATGCACCCAAAAGGCACGGAGTTTCAAAAAAAGGTTTGGGCAGAGTTGATAAAAATCCCTTTTGGCACTACGGTCACTTACCGCGAAATGTCGCTGCGACTAGGTGATGAAAAATGTATCCGTGCAGCGGCTTCCGCCAATGGTAAAAACCCAATTGGCCTGATGATTCCCTGCCACCGCGTCATTGGTACCGATGGCAAACTGGTAGGTTATGCCGGTGGACTATGGCGCAAACAATACTTGTTAGCGCATGAAAGGGAGTTGATACCACTAGGGGATGGTTTGCTTTTCTGAAGTTTTATTTTATAACGGCACACTTTTATTTAAGGTAATTTATTTTGAAATGTGAGATAAAGTACAGTTCCCAAGTGTGGCAAGACCGGCCTTAGAAAAATGCAGGTTTTGCTTGAGTGGAGGCGGATAAAGCCCAAAAGTGTTTGAGCCAAACGAAATTTACGGGACACCGTCCCCGCTCGAATATGCGGCGAGTTTTTTTTTGGCGCCGCCGGAGCGAGGAAGCAAAAGCACGGCATTTTTCGTCAGCCGAAGCGTTTTTTGCTTACTTTTTTTCGCTAAAAAAAGTAAGAAG
>JAYUKX010000012.1:0-21821 GCA_043764095.1 Chitinophagales bacterium | reverse complement strand
TTATTTGTTCGTACATCTTGCAAAGTTATGTTTTTTCCATAAGTTTACCCCCGCTTTTTGAGGGGATACAAAAAAAGTAGGCAAAAAAGGCTTCGGCTAACGAAAAATGCGGTGCTTTTGCTTCCTCGCTCCGGCGGCGCCAAAAAAAACTCGCCGCACTATGGAGCGGAGGCTGCGCCTCATCAAATCCGTTTGGCTCAAACACTTTTTGGCTTCATCCGCCTCCACTCAAGCAAAACCTGCATTTTTCTAAGGCCGGTCTTGCCACACTTGGGTACTGTACTGTATGCCAAATCTCAAAGTAAATTACCCAAAATAAAAGTGTACGGTAGCAAAAAAAATTACGATCTTTGCGCACCAAAAATTAAATGAGGTAATCTATTCATTGTTTAATAACCCACCGATTTATGACAAGAGCACTAATTATTGAGGATGAGCCAGAGAGCGTAGAGAATTTACGCAGCCTGCTAAAGACCTATTGCCCCGAAGTAGAAGTTATTTCTACTGGTGGCTCCAATGCTGATTTGATAAAATTGGCCTCCGAGGATAGCGGTAACCAATACGATGTTGCATTTTTGGATGTAATGCTTCCCGACGGTTTGATTTTTCAGGGATTGAACCAATTGGACGAAATCCCGTTTGATATTATCTTCGTCACTGCTTTTGATAAATACGCACTTACTGCGTTTGATTTTTCGGCTATTGATTATGTACTCAAACCAATAGAACCGGTTGATTTACAACGTGCTGTAAGCAGAATTAGTTTGAACAAAAGCGGACGAACCACCAAGGAACGTTTGGAGGTGCTGCAGCAGAATTACGCACCCAATAACACAAACCCTTTTGAGAAAATTGGTATTTCGGCGGTGGAAGGTATTCATTTTATCCGATTAACCGATATTGTGCGGCTAGAAGCAGAAGATAATTATACGCATTTTTTTGTGGTGAGTGGTGAAAAAATAACCACCGCAAAGACGATAAAAACGTACGAAGATGTGCTTACTAGGTTTAATTTCTTGCGCGTACACAAGAAAAATATCGTAAACATGAACTATATGAAGAAATTTTCCAAGGACGAAGGCTATCTGGAACTGGAAAATTTGGAAAAAATAGAGGTATCGCGCCGCAAACGCCCCGTTATTATGGATGCTATGCGACGGATGTATGGCGATGTATAAGGTCATTCAAATTCTTAAATAAATATAAATAGACCACAAACTTTCGGTAAATTAATCGTGCCTGATGTATTGGTCTAATGCCTAACATAAGATGAGTTTTTTTAATAAGTTTTTTAACAAAGAGAAAAAAGAAGATTTAGATAAAGGTCTTGAAAAAACCAAAGAGGGTTTTTTGGGTAAAATTTCACGTGCAGTTGCAGGAAAAAGCACCGTTGACGAGGAAGTGCTGGATGAATTGGAGTCTGCTTTGGTGTCTGCGGATGTAGGAATCGATACAACGGTCAAAATCATTGAAAGGATTGAGGCGCGGGTTTCAAAAGATAAATATTTGAATACCAGTGAATTGAATGCAATTCTCCGCGACGAAATTGTCCAAATGATGGCCGAAAACGGCACTTTTGACGTAGAGGATTACGATTTTCCGACTGGTACAAAGCCTTATATCATTATGGTAGTGGGCGTGAATGGTGTAGGTAAAACTACAACTATTGGCAAACTAGCCCATCAATTCACGAAAAAAGGTTATAAAGTAGTGCTGGGTGCTGCCGATACATTCCGCGCAGGCGCTGTGGATCAATTAAAAATATGGTCGGAGCGTGTAGGTTGTGCTTTTTACTCCAAAGGTATGAATACCGATCCTGCTGCTGTGGCTTATGAAACAACTCAATACGCCATTGATCATCAATTTGATATAGCCATTATTGATACGGCTGGTCGCTTGCAAACCAAAACCAGTCTTATGCAGGAATTGGGTAAAATACACCGATCTGTAGAAAAAAGTTTGCCGGGCGCGCCTCATGAAGTATTGTTGGTATTGGATGCCTCAACAGGTCAAAATGCGATTGAGCAGGCCAAGCAATTTACGGCAGTTTCGCCTATTACGGCGTTGGCTTTGACCAAATTGGATGGCACAGCGAAAGGTGGTGTAATTTTGGGTATCAGCGATACTTTTAAAATTCCGATTAAATATGTGGGCGTTGGGGAGAGTATTGATAAATTGCAGATATTTAACAAGCGGGCCTTTGTGGAGTCGCTTTTTTCTTGATTTACTCCATAAAAAACACCTCTTCCAAAGCCACACTCACCGGAGAGTTATCCGGGTTTGTCTCCATAATATCAGACATATATGCCCACCACCGCTGCATGACAGGGTGCTGTGGCAAGTCATTCATTTTTAATGGATTATCGGTTTTTAGTACACCAAATAAAGCCAATGTTTGAGGGTCAAGAAAAATAGAATAATCTCGGATGCCCGTTTCACGGAGTAATTGCCCCAAGTCTGGCCACAGCGCATCGTGTCTGCGCTTGTATTCGGCCACCTGTCCGGGATTGAGTTGCATTTTGAAGGCTATTTTGTGCATAATAAACAATCTTAAAGGTTATATTAATCAATCTTTTACCACAGCCGTATTAGACCAAGTGTCATGAAAAATATTATTAAAACAAAAAAATAAGGGAAAAACGGTTGAAACTATTATTGCTCGGATCAATGCCCGAAGTGCAGCACTCTTAATGCTTAGATCTTCCCCATTTAGTTCAATGGCTCGTGTTTTGGTAAAATATTTCCCAACTGTTTTACCTCTAAAATTATATTCGGAAATAAAATAGTAGGCTGGCCCAAAAAATAACCCCCAGTAGCCTTCGATTCGAAAATCAAACCCCTCCGATAGCGTTAAGATGAAGACCATAAGCATCGTATATACTAAAGTATCTATAAATAAGTTAGCAATCCTTGCAGATTGTGGTGCCAACTCGAAAAACATCTTTTCGCCCTTTAAAGGTTCGTCTAAAATGGTCATATTCAATATTGCACTTTAGGTGTTATTTGTACTATCATTTCATTGTTTTTTACCACATCGTGTCTTGTAAATGCCCATTCCAATTGCCCCGCCTGCCATTGACCTGTGGTATTTTTGCCAATTTCCAGTTTTGCTATTTTACCAAAACGATGGTTGGGCCAACGGTGGTGGTAACAGAAATTGCCCATTGAATAGATCACGCCCCTACGCTCCTCCCCTACCCTATAAGCAGCAGCGGGCTGTGGACAATGCGAATGGTTACCTGCTACAAAATTCCACTTTTGTAATAGATTTTTGGCCATTTCGATCTGTTTTGGATGTGGATACAATTGCAGTTCATAGCCCCAATGTGGCAAAAGCAGGTTAAAATCGGCAGTTGGATCGTACCATTGGTCTGCGTCTTTTAGCCAGGGGACATAATGGCATATTTGGTTGGACAACCCCGTTACAGCAGCAATATTGACCGCACCAATACGGGTAGCAGCCTCATCGTGCGCGCCGATAACGCAACCAAAATGATCTTTTAACCACGCATATTGATCCTTAAAGGTTTGGTAACCAAAATCGCCAGCGTGGTTATTGGCCACATAAACGATTGTTTTTTCAAGCGGGAACATATCGGCAAGGTACTTAACAATCGTTCTTCGATGACTTAATGCCAACATCCGGTGTTGCTCTGTGACGACTCCTTCCATATTGACCAGAAGATAATCCAGTCCGCCATAAAATTGTTTAATATCGGCGGAAATTACCAATTTATAGTCTTTAATGGGCATTACATCACCTGTAAATCCAATTTTTATTTGGGTAGATATGCCATCGTTGAGGGTCGTTTTTTTGCCTAATGCTGTGGTTAATTGGTCGTATTTTTTGGAAGGTTTTATTCTGTTTTTAATAAAAGCCAGTTTTTCTTTCCAGTTGTAACCAGATGCAAAGGTGCGAACAGGGGTATTGAATTCTTCTGGAATAAATTTATCCATCTTTTTTGATCTAGTTACATATTGGTTGGAGGGTGCTGTCCCGCCAGTTTATTGGCCGAATAGCAAAAAATACAAGCCGTTACAAAAGAAAACATAGAATAAATGAGCGGCGGAATGACCATTTGTTGGTTGCCAATCAAAGTACCTGCGATGAGAAAAGAAAGGGTGGTATTCTGAACACCAGATTCAATCGCCGCTGTGATGCGGGAGGGCTGTGGAGCACCGATATATTTCATCAGGAAATAACCAAAAAACAGGCAAGCAGCGTTTTGCACCATTGCATGCGGCAATACCATCACAAAATCACTCAAAGCGAGCGAAGTACCTCCTTGTTTTTCTCCTGCAAAAATTTTGACAATAAATACGATGAGGAGTAGAGCCAACATCACATACCGCGCTGGTTTTTCCATTTTATCGGCTAAATCTGTTTGGTAATGCCTAAGTATTACACCCAAACTAGCCGGAATTAATGTAATACTAAAGATATGCACCACCGTATCCCAAAATGGCAGTACTAAATCGGTTTGATTACCCATAAAATAACCCAGTGCAATATTGACCACCAACGGTATAGAGAACAAAGTGAGGAAACTATTGACTGTTGTGATGGAGAGCGAAAGTGCTACATTGCCCCGAAATAGGTAAGCAATCAAACCAGCAGTAGCACCACCTGGACTTGCGGCCAAAATAATAAAACCCGTTTTGATCTCCGGAGGCAGACTCGGATGTAATAAGGTTAAAATAAAAGCAATAATGGGCAATGCGATCAATTGACCGCATAAGGCAATCGTTAATTCTTTAGGTTTTTTGATGATATTTTTAAACTCGCGCGCCGTGAGCGAAAGTCCTACACCGAACATCACCAGCCCCAGTACCAAACTAACCAATATGTCAACTAAATGGATTTGCATCAAACTATACCTGTTTTTTGAATAAATTGAGCATCAATGGTCATCAATAATGTATAACCGAGACGTTCTAGTTCTATCTTGAATTTTCGCTTGCCTTCTACTTCTACAATTTTGCCACTTAATCCAATAAGCGGACCTGCCGTAATCACTATTGGATCACCTTTGGATACACTACTCCCCAGCACGGCATCTAATTCAATATCTTGCTCGAGAACGATCCGCCTTAAAACCTGTATTTCCTCATCGGGAATTGCAATCAAGTTTTTAGAAAAACGCACAAAACCTGCCACGTTTTCGGTTTCTAACACCCGTACATATTCCTCTTTTACAATTTGGACAAAAACATAACAACCAATTAAGGGTTTCTCAACGTGTTTAATTTTTCGAGTATATCGGCGAATGGTTTTCACCAGTGGAACATACGCCAATATTTCTTTTTTACCCAACATTTGCGCGACCATCTTTTCGCACTTGGAGCGCGTATTGACCGCAAACCAGCGCGGTTCGGTGTCGTGCAATTGATTGATCGCTGTGATGGAGCCCATTTAATATTTTTACTATCGTTAGTTAATTTTCAAAAGATATTATCCCAACCTTCCCAATAAACGGTGTTTAGCGAGGAATTGTGCCATAACAACGTAAATTGTCCATTAAAACGTTCCACTTGGCGGCGCAAAGAAAGCAAATAATTTTGGGTTGCTACCGGATCCAGTTGAAGGTATTCTTTAAACGTAATATCCATTGCGATCAATGGTTGTTCGCGTAAATGGAGGGGTTTTCGGGTTATAAAATTAAATACGGGATAATCAATACATAATCCCGTTCGAAATCCCGGTAAATCGGAATAACCGACGGTGCTATCCATTTTCAGTCCATTGTCTTCCCACATTTGCCAAGTATGGGGCGATTCAAAACAGAGATAATGGTGTCGTCCTGAATGAATGGGGACTTCTGCAACATTTCTGAGTGCATTTAGTTCATTTTCAAAGCGTTCCGGATCACTTGCTGCTTCTTTAGACGGGTGAAACCCAATAATATGTTGGCTTGCGCGTAGTTTTTTTATTAATTGAAGCACAAAAGGATGCTTCAAGTTGTACCAACAATCAAAATGACGCGGGCGTTCACTCAAAAAATTAAACTGCACTTGTGCGCCTTTTGCGGCTTCGATGAGTCTATCAAAAGTATCATAGGGATCTCGCTCCCAAAAAAGACCTTTTTTCCACCAGTACTGCCACTCCCCTATTGCATTGCCTCTTTTGAGTGCGCCCAGCAAGGTAAAGATGCGATCCCAAGGCTTCCACCACAATTTGGGGTGGTCCACATCGCAACTCAAGACATATTGGAAGGTACGTTGTTTTCGCTCTTGTTCCGCGTAACCAAGATGCAACAATGCTTGCCAAAGGTATTCCGCCCATTCGTGTACCACTGGCCGCTCCAAAAAACCAAATTGATGTGCCAAAGATGCTTTTCCAGTAAAACGCCCGTGTTGGTCGCGTACGTTTGATACGCTTTCTTCCCAACGGGTTGCCATAAAAAAAGTGGACGCAGGGAGGTCAATGCCTAATTGGATGGAGTCCTCCTCTATTGCACAAAGTGGCGTTCCATACAATACAGTTATTGTATTTTGATCAAAAACAGAAGAAAAACTGGTGATTTTGCTAGGACAATGGGCTATTTTGTATGGTTCGCCTTCTTTCAAATGCTTAAAAAAATGATCTTCTACCACCAAGTATTTACCATTGGGCAATACTAAACGATAATCTTTTTGCGCTGCGGCAAAATGCAATTGATAGGGAATCCCTAAAATTTCGTCTAGTAACAAACGCCAAGCATAGGTTTTTTCTGCTTGGAAATCTGGTGTACAATAGAGATGAATCATTATTTTCTATTTTCCAATCGTCTATCAATTTCCGATAAAATCTTATGGGCCAATTGAAGGGCATTCACGCCATCCTGCAAAGACACTGGTGGAGTAGTATTTGCTCTAATGGACTTAGCAAATGCGTTCAATTCCTCCATAATGGCATTAGTTGCTGTGGTTTCAGGCATTTGCAATTGCAACCATTTTTTTCCATCGGGGGTATCAAACTCCATTAACTGATCTTGCGGTGGCAAATGTGGCGCATCTGTTTCGAATAAGCGAATCATTTGCGCTTGTTTTTCCAAAAAATCGAGGCTGATATAGGTATCTTGCTGAAAAAGCCGCATTTTTCTCATTTGCTTTAATGAAATGCGACTGGCAGTCAAATTGGCGATACAGCCATTTTCAAATTCAATGCGCGCATTGGCAATATCGGGGGTTTTGCTCATTACCGCAACACCACCTGCACTTACTTTTTTAACAGGACTTTTTACCAAATGTAAAATTAAATCCAAATCGTGTATCATTAAATCCAATACGACAGAAACATCGGTACCGCGCGGCTGAAAAACAGACAAACGGTGTGCTTCAATAAACATGGGATTCAATTCCATATCTTGAACGGCCTGAAAAGCAGGATTAAATCGTTCAACATGCCCTACTTGGACTTTCATACCTGTTTTTTGCGCCAATTTCAGTAGTTGTCGGCCTTCTGCGGCTGTATGTGTGACTGGTTTTTCAATAAATACATGTTTGCCTTTTTTCAAAGCCATCGCAGCAAGGGCATAATGGCTAATAGTAGGCGTAACAATATCAACGACATCGCAGGCATCCAGCAAATCTTCCGCTGTATGAAAACGCTTTATTTGGTATTTTTCTATTGCGGAAGCGGCATTTTGGTCATTGGGGTCATAAAACCCAACAATGTCCCATTGGTCACTCATAAGTGCACAATTGATATGGATTTTACCTAAATGACCTGCGCCAAGAAAACCTAGACGTAATTGCATTTTTTTATATTTTTGGTTAGGAACGTTAAATACGGGATCAATAAACAGGCCAATCGCCCCTTAATTTTAGTACTTTTTCTACAATATCGCGCACACATCCTTGCCCACCATTCCATGGCGATATATAGCGCGCAACGTTAATGATTTCGGGTACAGCATCTGAGGGGCAAGCGGGCAAACCTACTTTGCGCAATACTGGCAAATCCGGCAAATCATCACCCATATAACAAACTTCGATGGGAGACAGCATAAATTCGCGGATAAACTGTTCAAATACGGGTACTTTCTGACTAATACCTGAATATATTTGTTGAATACCCAATGTTTTTAAACGCTTCAATACGCCTTCGGAACGGCCTCCGGTAATCACGCAAAAATGATAACCTTTTTCCACGGCCCATTTAATGGCTTGTCCATCGCGCACATTCATGGTACGCAGAAACGCCCCTTCTTCGGTTACTAGCACATCGTTGTTGGTGAGTACGCCATCTACATCCAATATAAAAGCACGAATGGCTTTCATACGGTCGAACAGGTGCTGCAATTCGATCTGCGGCTGATCCAATAAATTGGACGAATTATTGGGCGTTATTTGTTCCATACTGCTTTATTTACAATTTGATAATTTTTTTTTAACAAATGACGAACGAAAATGTTAAAGTTGGCGTTACTGCACTAATATATCTAATCTCGAAATTCTCGAATTTTCAATCAAATAAATTTATGCAACTCCGAACATTCTATTTTCTTTTGCTTTTGGTACTAGGCCAGCAAGCAACCGCCCAAACCAATACTAACAAACGTTACCAAGGTCTTTTATGGGAAATCAGCGGCAAAGGTACTGCACGACCAAGTTACCTGTATGGAACAATGCATGTTCCTGAAAAATTAGTCTATAATTTATCCGATTCCTTTTTTATTGCGCTGCGCCATTGTGATTATGTGTCGCTGGAAACAGACCATAATGTATGGCAGGAGTTTATGCAAAAGATGAAAGAAGACAATGAAACGTTTGGATACGCCGAAAACGGTGGTTTTTCTACACGTAATAATTATAACAATTATACAGACCTCTACGGCCAATCTTTCAAACTAGAAGCACCTGATACGCGCTTGTTTGAGGCTATGTTTGCCTATAAACCCGTTATGGCCAATGAGTTTTTGTACCGTTCCAATGGTTTTGGCGAAGATTTTGAAGAAGATACTTATCTTGATTTGTTTATTTTTCAAGCAGGCAAAAAACTAGGCAAACAAGTTATTGGACTAGAAACAATGGACGGCAGTTACGAATCCGTAACACGTGCGCGCATTCCCGATGACGATGAAAAAGAGGAATACAACCCTTATGGCGGTCGGTATATCAATCCTAATAGTATCCGCGATGCTTATCGGAAACAAGATTTGAACGCGCTGGATTCTCTAAATTCCATTATGAGTCCGGGCAAAAACTTTAGGAAATGGATGCTCGAGGAGCGCAATATTGTAATGGCCAATGGTATTGATTCTATTGCCAAAATGGGAAAAAACATGTTTTCAGCCGTCGGTGCAGCGCATTTAGCCGGCGATATTGGAGTTATTGAGCAATTGCGGAAACGTGGCTATACGGTGCGTGCAGTCCAATTCTCTTTCGATACGGATAAAAAAAACATGGCCGATATTGAAAAGATACGCTACCCCGTTAAGTTGTCCCAACAATGGTCTAACGACTCTGTTTGGACGGCAGAAGCACCTAGTAAATTCTACACTACATCCGAGGCATGGCGCATAGAACAGAGCCTTTGCGCCGATATGTGCAATGGTGCTTATTATGCTGTTTATCGTTTAAAAACCAATGGACTTTGGACAGGTCAGACACCCGAATATATTTCAACCCGAATAGACAGTATCATTTACGAGAAAATACCTGGCAAAATTCAAGAGCGCAAACGCTTTACGAGCCCTTTTCCTGGCCATGATATTACGACTAAAACAAGACGTGGTGATATTCAACGCTACAAAATAATGATTACCCCTTCGGAAGTTATAATGTTTATTATGGGTGGTAATGGTGATTATGTATCGGGTAAAGAAGGGGATCAGTTTTTTAATTCGATCCAAATCAATCCATCCAAATCAACCACACAGGAAAAAGAAACCCTGATTGAACCTAAGCCGGGTAATATAAAAGTCAAATTTCCAGTATCTACTTTTATCAATACCAGTACCGATAAAAAAGCGACTGAACTCTATATCGCCGGACAAGAAAAAAATCCAGATAACGGATATTATTTCCTGACTCGGATCAGTTACCACGATACTGACTATATCGAAGAAGATACTTTTGAACTCAATATTATTTGTGAAAAAATTGCGGAGCAATTTACCAAAAGTAAGCCTACGCTTACACCGGGTCAAATGATGCCTTACCCTACCCAAACCTTTAATTTTCAATCGGATAAGGATAAATCTTATTATTTTGGCAAGGTAGTTATTGATGGGCCGCAGTACTATTTATTGGGTTGCCGCAACACCACAGGCAAATCACCTGATGCTTTTTTTAATTCATTTGAACTAAAATCTTCTACATGGCCAGAAGGATGGATGGAGAAAAAAGATACTTCGGGAGAATATACCGTTATGGTACCAAAACGAGAAGAAAAACAACCTAGCCAACTTTATCAGAATTTGAAAAAAATTGGAGAAGAAATTGCTAAAAAAGCCCGTGCAAAATATGGCGATAATGGCGACTACGACTTTTATGGCAAAAATTATAGCGATCAGATTCTTTCACCGCAAACTGGAGAAAAAGTATTTATCAATTCGTACCCTTATTCATCTAGGATATTTTCTGATAAAGATTCCCTGAAACGCAGCACAGATACCTATATGAGTGCCGATAAACAAATGAAGATCAAATCTTCCAAAATTGAGGCAAAAGGAGATACGATGATCGTTATGACTTACGAAGTGGTGGATACCAATAGTAACAGAGGCATTTTACAAAAGATATTCCTTACCAGCAAACGTAGGTACACGCTCGTGGCCAATATCAATATGGATGCCCCACCAAGTGCTTTTATTAACAAAGTGTTTGAGACGTTCCAGCCAATGGATACCAGTCTCCGACATGCTATTGAATTTGGGGGAAGAGATATTCATTTTTTAGAAAATATTTATGCAACCGATAGTCTGGTGCGCAAAAAAGCGTTGAGTGAAATGAGGGGTTACAATTGGTCTTCCTTTAAAAAAGAGGATTTTGCTCAACTGAAAAGCCTCATTATGCACCCTGATTTTGATAAACTGAAGTTTACTGACAAAGAATACCTGTTGGCATCTGTTGTTGCAGGAAAATCGCCAGAAGCACTCCCGTTTATCAAAAATTTCTATTATACTCATGCGGATAGTGCACGTTATCAAAGTGTTGCATTAAAAAACATTCCACGCTTGAGGAGTAAAGAAGCATTCAAAACACTTTTTGAATTATTATTGGCCAAACGCCCGTACATGGACTATAGCCATATTAATGCTATTTATTACACGCTACAGGATACACTGGAACTAACACGTCATTTTGTTTCGGAATTAGTACAACTTTCACAACGGGAGGAGCATACGAATAAAGTAGAAAAACTGTTATTCGAAATGGTTTCAAATGGTTTAATTAAACCAAAATCGTATAAGGCACTCAAAAGCAAACTAATTGCGGATCAATATTACGCGCTTAGTCAATCTCGCTTCAATGAAGAGGTGATGCACGACCAAACTAATAGTGACTATCGTTATGGTGGTGGATACGGCGGTAACTATAACCGTTATAGTCGGCCTTATTATGATGAGAATGGCGGATATGACTCCGGGGAAAGCACCAATATTCCGTTACAATTATTGATGACCTTCTACAATGAGGACAAAGAAGTAAAAGCGTTGTTCCAAGAAATGTTGGCAAAGGGGAATAAACAAATACAACTAGATGTAATTAATCTATTTGCTCGTGCCGGAATACCTGTTTCCTCCTCTATTTTAGAGCCACTCAGTAAAAGTGATGAAACCCGATTTGGGTTGTATAGTGCTTTAGTTAAAGGCGGTATTCAAGATCAATACAAATCATGGTTTAGCGATTCTATTGCTTTAGTGCGTTCGTATATTTTAAAAGGAATACCTGCTGATGAGATTGATTCCGTACGATTTATTAGTAAAAGCAAGTCAGTAATTGACAAAAAACAGGCATTTATTTACTTTTTTGATGTTAAAAGAAAAAAAAGTAAGGATTGGGTACTCAATTATGTTACTTTACCTACCGACTACGGTCTTAAACCCGCTAAGTCGAAAAACAGTGATAATAGTTTATTGGGAGGAAGTGATAATGATTATTACGGAGACCTTTATGCTAATGGTTATGATCCAAACGGACGGCTCTTTCAGGTACAAGTGGAAGGCAACCTAACAAATGATAAGGATAAACAAACGTTTATCGCTAAAAAAGTAGGTGAGATTCGTTTTTCAGGTCGTAATCGTTACAGATCAGCAAGAAATAATTATTACGATGAGTACTAAGCAATTCGAAATTCTTTAAACTTTAAAAAAAGTACAATTACAACATGTCAAATCTTTTAGATTCAATTAAATCTTATGTTACTCCTGAGATCGTTAGTCAGGCCGCATCTTTACTAGGTGAAAACGAGAGTGGCGTAGGCAAAGCGATTGGCGGTCTTGCTCCCACTATCCTCGCAGGTATTTTAAACAAATCAGGTGATTCCAATGCGATGGGTAATGTCTTTAGCTTACTTTCCAACAATAGCAATGCAGGATTTTTGGAGAATTTGGGTGGTTTGGTTGGCGGCGGCAATTTGGCGCATGACGATCCTAAAGATATCGCAGGAAATTTGATGGGTACACTTTTCGGAGGAAAAGTACCAGCCATTATCAATGCACTTTCTTCGTTTTCTGGTATCAAATCCAGTTCTACCTCTACATTGTTGGGTATGGTTGGTCCTTTGGTAATGGGTGTTATCGGCAAAAAAATAAAAAGTGATGGCTTAAATGTAAGCGGTCTTTTGAACTTGCTAGGCAACGAAAAAAGTAGTATCCTAGGTGCTTTGCCTGGTGGCATGGGTGCCATTATGGGTCTTGCTTCAGGTTTAGGCGGTGGCAATACAGGTGGCAATATTGCTACACCTGAAGTTGAAACAGCTAGTGGTAACCGTTGGATATGGCCATTATTGCTATTGGCGGGCTTGGGTGCCGGTATTGTATATTATATGAAAAACTGCGCTGCAAAACCAGAATTACCAAAAGTAGAAATGGCAGAAATGCCTAAAATTGATTCAGCAGCCATTAAAGCAGCTGAAATGGCCGCAAGTGCAGCAGGTTATATGAAAAAATTGGCTTCTGGCTTCGAGTTGAAGGGTAGCAAAGAAGGTATCGAAAGCAAATTGGTAGCCTTTATTGAGGACGCAACTAAACCAGTAGATAAAACAACCTGGTTCGATTTCGACCGTTTATTGTTCGAAACAGGCAAATCAAGCATTGATATGTCTAAATCAGCGGATCAGTTGACCAATATGGTGGAAGTGTTAAAAGCATTCCCGAATGTTAAACTCAAAATTGGTGGCTATACCGATAATGTAGGTAGCGAAGCCGGAAATATGAAATTATCTGCTGCTCGTGCAGAAGCAGTTGTGGCATATTTGGTTAGCAAAGGCATCGATAAAGCACGTTTGGCAGGCGAAGGTTATGGTTCACAGCATCCGGTAGCAAGCAATGACACTGAAGAAGGTCGCGCTCAAAACCGTCGTATTGCAGTGCGCGTTACAGCGAAATAATCATCTTTTGATGGTTGAATGATATAGAAATGGGCATCTTGATTCGTCAAGGTGTCCATTTTTTTTCTATTAATCGGCACAGGGCGATGCCCTGTGCTAGATGATGCGCCCCTTTGGGGCTTGGAATCTAGGCACAAAACCAATATGGAAATTGGTGGTTAAAATTACGAAAAATGGGCTAACCAATTGCTTGGCTAGCCCATTTTTGTCTATCAATAAAATACTTTTCTAATTATTTAAACGCATCCAAACCTGTTACATCCATACCTGTAATAAGCAAGTGGATATCGTGTGTACCTTCATAAGTCAGTACAGTTTCCAAGTTCATCATGTGACGCATTACGGGGTATTCATTGGTGATACCCATACCACCGTGGATCTGGCGTGCTTCACGTGCAATTTCCAGTGCCATGTGGACATTATTGCGCTTTGCCATGGATACTTGCGCCGATGTTACGGTACCCGCATTGGCAAGCGTACCCAACCTCCAAGATAGTAATTGCGCTTTGGTGATCTCGGTGATCATTTCGGCCAATTTCTTTTGGGTCAACTGGAAACCACCGATGGGTTTACCGAATTGGATACGTTCTTGTGAATAGCGGAGTGCCGAATCATAACAATCCAAGGCCGCACCCATTGCGCCCCATGCAATACCGTAACGCGCTTTAGTCAAGCACATCAACGGGCCTTTCAAACCAGAAACACCAGGTAGTACATTTTTCTTAGGTACGCGGACATCATGGAAAACCAATTCACCAGTAATGCTGGCACGAAGCGACCATTTACCGTGGATTTCGGGTGCGGTAAAGCCTTCCATACCTTTTTCTACAATCAGGCCAATAATACGTCCTTCTTCGTTTTTAGCCCAAACTACTGCAATATCAGCAACGGGAGAGTTGGTGATCCACATTTTTGCACCATTTAGGATATAGGCATCGCCATCGTCTTTAATATTGGTGACCATACCGCTTGGGTTGGAACCATGATCGGGTTCGGTAAGGCCAAAACAACCAATATATTCACCCGATGCTAATTTGGGCAAATAATGCCTGCGTTGCTCTTCGGAACCAAATTTATAAATGGGGTACATAACCAGCGATCCTTGCACAGAAGCCATGGAGCGTACGCCTGAGTCGCCACGTTCCAATTCTTGCATGATAACGCCATAAGCGATTTCGTCCATGCCTCCGCAACCGTATTCGGCGGGTAATGATGGGCCATAAGCACCAATTTCGGCTAATCCTTTGAATAATTGCCTTGGGCACTCTGCTTTGTCGGCATAATATTCAATAATCGGGCTTACTTCCGATTTTACCCATTCACGCACTGCATCGCGGGCAATTTTGTGTTCAGAGGTCAGTAAATCATCTACACCGTAATAATCGTGGTGTTGGTAGCGGTCCTCGCGCGAGGATTTAGGAACATTAGCCATATCAAGGCCATTATTGTGGTGGTTTGTCATATCGAGACTATGCAATGGATAGATTTTGCAACACAAAGGTAGGTGTAAAATGCTTTTTCGGGGTAATTTTTATGTATTTTACGTCAAAATTGGTCTGTTTTTACCAAATAATACTTATTCTAAATTAAGGAGAGCAATGATTTGGAGGAAAGCAATGTCATATTTGATGTTTCAGAAATTCATTTTATAATATTTTCAAAGAGCATACTGAAATACCTTGTAATGAAATACTTATGGCTCCTGATATACTAATAAAAGCATATCAGGAGCATAAATTTGATGAATTATCGAACTAATATCATTCGTTTTAAGCCACTGTCCGTTAGTGTTTCTACTTTATAGAAAAATTCGGCACTTCCGGCGGTAAATCCGGTATTGGATCTATCTAGAACAAATGTGTTTTGTCCTTTTTTAAAGTCACCCTTAGTGGTATGAATCGTCCGTCCCATTGCATCATAGATAGTCAATATCGCTGTGGCATCCGCTGGTAAATAGAACCCGATATTGGTTTTGTTCACCCAAGGATTTGGAACATTTTGATACAATTCGAAACCTTGCGTTGCAATTACAGGCATTCCATTGTTTTTGAAACGCAAAGCAATATCGTACCTTGTTGTTCCCGTAAAGGCAACTGCTTGTGTAATACGACTACTTACACCCAACATTTGGCTCAAACTGCCATCTTTTAGCGCTTTAAAAGTGACTGTAAATGAAGCCTTGCCGTTGAATGTCGTTGGTGCATCCCAAGAAGTAGTAAATGCATCCGCAAAAATGGCAAAATTATCCTGACTCATGTTGGCACCTTCGATTCGCTCGACTGCTAAGCCATTCAAATTGATCGTGTATTGATACCCTTTAATGGATTGGTCGGCGGTAAAGGTCACCTGAAAAACTTCACCTGTTTTTGCATATTGATCCTGTATATCAAACATTAATGTTCCCGTTGTACGCTCATCGCTGGCGATCAAATTATTGGGCGTTGCGGAAATATCTACATCGCCTATTTTGGCCGCCACAAAGTCGCCATTATTGACATGTTGTTGTATATCAACAATTTGCAAATCTTCTTGAATGACATCGGCGAAAGGATTTTGTGGATTAGTAAATACTTGCGCCTTGTTTACAAAACGCCAACTACTGTTGTTCGGTAGTTTTTGATAAGTACCTAAAATCAATTTGCGCAACTCTACGATATCAAAAGTAGTCACCGTTCCTGATTTATTTGCGTCTGCCGAAATCAATTTAAATGGCGTGTTCAATGGTTCCAATCCGAGAATATGCCGACTGATGAGAATCAAATCCCAAGTATTTACCCCATTCAGCGGATCAAGTTCCAGTGTAGGGGTTATGGTTGCGTTGCTACTGTATGGTAAAGCATTGGAGAAGTAGTAATCCCCTGTTTGCATAGAGAATACTTCCATATTTGGGACACCTGTTCCATTGCTTTGTAGTTCGACTGTTACATCTTCCACACCTTCTATCACTTCTGTTTTTAATGCTCCTGCAATAGAGGCATTAACACCACAAAGACCTGTGTTATCTTGAATAAGGATATAAGTTTCGCAATAATCGGCGTTTCCTGCTTTGTCCACACCCCATAATTCGACCAATTGCGTACCCATATCCGAGCAGCCAAAGCTAATACCTGTTTGAGGCGAACCATCGGCGTTTTTAGGGAATCCGGTTGTATTTCCTTGGCCATCAGGCATGCCTTTTTTCCTCACAGCGATCTTAATTTGAGCGGCGGGCGTGCAGTTATCTTCTGCGTATTGCAAAAAATCGGTTGCCCATAATTGGACATTGAGGGTACTCGTCATCGAAATATTTACGGCAAGACCATTCAAACAAACTACTGTTGGTTTTTTACAGTCCTTCACCGAGAAATTGTATTCGCATACTTTTTCGTTACCACAACCATCTTCAATGATCCATTTGATCCTATGATTACCGTAAGGCAATTGTGGCACAGCGCCGGATAAAGGATTATTTGCTTGGTTGAACCAACGGACTCGAGCAGAGCGGTTATTGCCACTCGGTGCATCTACTTGGATTCCCCATCCCCATTTGCGATCATTGGGTACAGGGCGGAAATCGAATTGCCAAGGCGTTCCACCTGTATAGTTTTGGTTGTTCGCATTATTATAATTGATATTATTAAAGCCTGGAAGGTTTACGCTATTGATGACGGTTTCGGTTGAGCCATTACCATCCATATCTAAGAACAATAGATAACGGAAGGAGATTGCGGCACCAGAACAAGCATCAGTGGCTGTTATTTCAATATTGGCATCTCCCTCGCAAAGGTCGTGGCTACTGATTAATTGATCCCAATATTGGGTTGCGTTATAAAATTCTGGATCATTGTTGCTGTAATCGCAAATTTCGACCGGCGATACAGGGCAAGTAACTGTTGGGTCTTGGCCATCAAGTACTTTAACAATTTGCTTATAGGTATAGCTATTTGCGTCTTTATTCCAGAACGTGGCATAATTAGTCGGATTAGGATCAGTTGGATTAATCTTTACCGAAGTAGGTAACCAGCCATTGACCGTAGTTCCCGGAGCAGAGACCGTTACACCGGGAAGGTTAGTCGGGTGGTTGACGGTTGCATTAGGACTTGGGTTAGGGATATAAACGTTTAGAGCACTGTTTGCTGGCAGATTTGGATCATATTTGCACCAATTGATGACCGTCCAAGTACGCTCTATTTTGTAGCAAGCATCTGGGATAACAGTAAAAAATTCGTCCACGTATGAAGTTGCCATCAATTCGCAGTCTTCGCCATAAAATTCTGGTGCTCCAAAAATACTCACTCCGTCACACACTGTTACGATGCGGTCGGCGGGGAATTTTACCCAATAATTTTGCTCATAAGTCACTACAATTCTTTGTGAACAAACGGCAGAATTACCTGCAGCATCCACTACAGTCCATCGGCGCGTGATTGTTCCTTTGTTACAGAGCGAATCAAATTGGGTCAACACTACTGTATTGGTCAATGTTGGATTACTACAATTATCAACCGTTGTCGCTGTACCATAACTTACCAATGAAGGATCAAACGCTTCACAAGATACCGTCACAGCAGCCGGCGCAGTACATGTTGGCTTAATTTTATCTTCCACAAAGGTATTTATCATACATTCGCTGTAATGGCCTTCAAAAGCATCCAGTGCAAGCACTCCTGAACCGGGATTAACATCGAATACACGTAAAATAACGCGAACGGTATCACCAATATCCTCACAAGCGAATTTTACCTGATCGTATAATGCGGAAACTGCCTGAATCGGATTGGCATCCATTCGACGTGCCTTAAAATAAACAGGGCCACAATTATCGACCGAGCCATTATCGTAAGCGATAGCATCTACGAATGCTGTGCCATCGAGTCCAAGCCCGATTTGGGTAAACTCATCGCAAACTGTAGTAGGCGTAACAAGGTCGCGCACGGTTATATCGAAGACGCAATTTGTAATGTTATTACATTGATCCTCAAATGAGTAGGTGACATTGTAAGTACCTATTTTTAAGCAATTGGTGATCGGTGCGAATACGGCGAGGGTATCTTTTATCCAATAATTATTGCCAGCAAAATTACTCAGTGTAGCATTGACATTTGCAATTTGAATCAAATTATTTAAAGAATCAGGTCCGATTACACTTGCTTTTGCGCTAATAATTTGAGAGCAATGTTCGGTAACGATGACATCCGGCAAATCAATACGCGCACAGCATGTAGCAGCTTCGGTGGAAACCGTTAAATTAGATGGACAAGCAAAAGCAGGCCCTACACCATCCACGACTTTGATCAATTGGAAATGTTCAACAGGATTATTTGCGCTGAGCGGTAAACAAGCATTACGCACCAACCATTTGCGGATAATTTCATAATCACCCGTACATAGGTTCAAAATGACATCATCGTAGCCAACGGTTGCCGCACAAAGGCCATTATTGCCTATAGGGAAACCAGCAATACTTGGTCGGCCGGTAAATACCGGATTGGTAGAGGCTGTTCCGAGGCTAATATTGGTACAACTCATCGTAATATCGGCTGGGAAAATCACATCTGGAAATGCAAACGGGATGATCGTGATGGTTTGTTGGCAACTGCTTTGATTGCCAGAATCGTCCGTAACCACCCACGTACGCTTATATTCCAATTGTGTGCCTGTACATTGGCCAGGATTAGATACGACTTCAGTAAATTGCGTAGTTGTATTATCGCAATCTGTTATGCCCGGAATTCCAGTACAAGCGGTTGTTGTGCATTCATTGCAATGGAGTGTTTTATTGGGAGGGCAAGTAAGTGCGGGTGCTAATTTGTCTTCCACCTTTAACTTGCCCCAACACATATTACCGCTTGTTGGGTGCACCAAAGTATAGTTCAATGTTAGGCCAATATGACTTGCATTTACTATATTGGGTGGTGTAAATGTGCTTGTTCCCGAAGGATAAGTAATGACAACTTTGTAATCGTCATAACAATAATAAGTACCTTCTAAAACCATATCGGCTGTAATGGTAACGTTACAATCGGCATCCAAGGAGACCTGTACATTGTTGTTACATACAACTGTCGTGGGGGTAGTTACAATTTGCACCTGTTTAGTGATCTTTTGTTTACAGCCGGGATCAGCGATTGCACCAGCCATGTTACCGCTACCCGCTTGTACTACACCATTGATTGTCAGCGTATTGAGTGCTACGCCAGCATCAAAAGTGGCCATAACCGTATGGAAACCAAGTCCTAATGCAGCAGCATTGAAGGTATTCGTCGGAATACCGTCCACCATTATATTGCTTACCGTTCCTTGCGCATTATTATATTCCCCTACTTCGATCGTAAATGGAGGCGTATTCGAGCAGAACGGATCGAGCAAATTCAAGAAATAAGGGCTTGGATAGCAGGCTTTATTTGCAATAGTGGAAGTGGTGGCCGCGGTTGCCATACCAATACCACCTGCATTACTTATACTTATATTATACCCAATACATTCTGTAAAACGGCCTTTAAGGGTATAATAGATCATCTCATCCGCTTCATCTAGCGTGCCATCGTTATCGTTATCTATACCGTCGGCAGTACCAAGTACGAATACGGTACCGATGGGCATAGCAATTGGGGCTACGGGTGGATTGGGACTGTTATTTACAAAGAAACCTGTATTCGCAGAAACTGTCCAAGTTTGCATTGCCAACGATTTGATCGTAATTACATCTTGGAATTGGCCATTATTTTCATCTGTTGCATTGTCTAAACATGACGTGACTACATTGTATTGTGGTGTACAAGGCGCAATACCTTCATTAACCGTAACAATTGCCGCGCACGTGGAAAAATTACCACACGGGTCACTTACTTTTAATGTTACAGTATTACTACCAATATTTGCGCAAGTAAATGTCGTTAATCCAATTAATTGATAATCCAATACGGCAGCAGGCGCACAATTGTCCGAAGAGCCATTATTAACGTCCGCTGGTACGATAATCGCCTTACCATTTTTATCTAATGTTACAGAAATAGGTTTACACAATACAACTGGCTTTGTAGTATCCCGAACTTGAATTTTCTGGGTGTGTACCAGTGCGTTGCCGGCACAATCGGAAATCGTCCAAGTACGTGTTAAACTATAATTATAATGTGTACATAATGCATTATTAGCATTTTGTGTGCTTATTTGATTATAATTGATGCTAATATTTCCAGGGATGGTACAATTATCATTCACATCGTTGTTCGTAAGTGGCGTGCATGTTGATGGTCCGTGATAGACGCAATTGGATGGTACTTGATGACAGTTCACCGTTGTATCATTCGGCATAATGATATCTGCGTCCAATTCTGGCTTTTCAGTATCTACAACCATCACAAAGAAGGAGCAAGTGGATTGATTTCCAACGCCATCTGTCGCCACATAAGTAATTAAAGTAGGTGTTGGAGGGCAAGTAATAGCCACTGCAGTTCCCGATAATGGGCCAGTTGTTTGCACCACTGTTCCGGGCATTGGTGCGCCTGGTGCAGAGATGGGTAATGGGATACAATCATCTACGGCTACTGGAGGTTGCCAATTTACTTTTCCACTACATTGGTCAGGATCATTACCAAACATGAGCATCTGCGTTGGACAATTCAAGAAATCCGGTTCATCATCGTCTTGGATCGTTACTGGCACGATACAGGTTGTTATATTACCATTTATATCGGTTACAGTTACTGTAATATTGACCAAATTGCCACTTACTTGACCAAATGCAAGACCTGCAACTGGATTTTGAACAGTACTGGCAACGCCACAATTATCAGCCTCATTAATAATACCTGTCACTACATCTGGCACTAAGGCATTACAACCATCTACAGTCAATGGATTTGGACAAGTAAAGGTCGGTGGTGTTATATCCCGCACCGTTATTGTCGCTACGCAAGTGCTCGTATTGCCCGCGCCGTCGGTTACGGTGAGTGTTACGTTGTTTTGACCAATATTGGAACACGTGAAATTGGTATTCGACAAGGCATAAGTTAGTGAACCGGGGCAGTTATCGGTTGTTCCGCCGTTTACTTGAGCGGTGGTGATGGCGCCAGTTCCTGCGGCATTTAAGTTGAGTACCACATTTTGGCAAACAGCAGTTGGCGGCTGCATATCCATAACGGTCACCGTGAAATTACAAGAGACGGTATTCGGTGGAGTTGCATTGTCCGAAGCCACAAAAGTAACCGTTGTTGTACCCACAGGGAATAAACTACCGGAGGCTAAACCTACTGTTTGTGCCACCGTTGCACCACAATTATCCGTCGCAATTGGCGTGGCA
>JAYUKX010000011.1:0-21926 GCA_043764095.1 Chitinophagales bacterium | reverse complement strand
AAAGTTCCCGGCATTTGATTTATTTTACAAGTTTTTTTTGAACTGAAGTGATTTTTTATTATAATTAACTGATAAAGAAGCACTTAGAAACAAAAAATTATTTTTTATTAAAGCAAATTTTATTTTACACCACTCAATAGTTGTGCGAATTGTCGGCGTGACTGGAAAAAGTCGCGCCGACAAAAGGGTCACTTTATTTGATGGGACACTTGGGTGACGGTATATTGTCGGCGTGACCGAAAAAGTCACGCCGACAATTGGGTACTAGCCTCTTTCTGTACATTGATCTCGGTATTTCCCTAACCTTAGTAGCAAGGGGGCCGGGGGGGCAAAAAAATCCCTGTTTCTGAGCGTACTCAAAAACAGGGATAATGTTTGCTATAAAAATAATACCTCTTAATAGAGGCTATAGGCTATTTTAGCATACCTAAAAGTGTATTAGCGTTGTACCGCAATACGGCGTACCGCAATATCATTGTCCATACGGATACGTACCGTGTAAACACCCGTAGCCGCATTCGAAAGGTCGATAGACTGGCTAAGCGTCGAAGTTTTACCCGCTTGGATCGTATTGATCAACTGACCAAGGGTATTATATACTTCAACTTGTACATCTGCTGCTTTTTGCAAAGACATATTCAAGTTCAACAAGCCCGTAGTTGGGTTTGGTGTCAAAGATAATGATTTTACAGTAGATGGGTCTGTTGTGCCTACTGTTGCAAGCACAAACGGATCTACACAACCTGTTGGATCCGAAATGGTAACAGTGTATGGCACATTAGGTACATTGGTCAACGTTGGTGTCGTTGCGCCATTGCTCCATAGTATATCATAAAAAGTTGGATCACCGATAAAGGCAGCAATACCACCATCAATGGTTAGATCAATATCTACATTAGGCGGTGTGCTACCTGGAGTTATTGCAGAAAACGCTACAATTGGATCTAGTTCTGGCACCAACGTAAGTTCATTTGATTCGCCAATAAAGAAGCAACCAGCAGTCACATCAATATTAAATACGAATGCACCAACAGTAGGATCTACCAATGTACCGCCACCAAATACAACCGAAGTAAGGTATTTTGTTCCTGGTTGGAAGAATGTTGCAGTGCCATTATTGACAATATTTACCGCAACCAATGTATTAGTAGCACCTGAAGAAGCAATACCTGTAACAGCACCAGGCCATGTGTTTGGATCAAGCGGCGCATCACTGATACACCACAAATGTCCGCTTACTGCGCCATTATTTGGAAGTACATAAGTAGATGCATCAAACTCCATAATCGCTGTAAGATTTTCTCCCCAGCAAAGGAAACCGTCGTTAGATACTGTATTTATTCCTACTACGCCATCAGCACAATCTACGCTAGGTATTGGTGTGATATCCAAGCAATAAGTACCATTCAATCCATTATAAGAATCTACCATAAGGAAATACGTAACACCTACTTCCGTTTCGATAGTAATAGAAGAACGCAAATCAGTACCTGTAATATCTTCACTACAATCAACCGGAGTATAATTACCACAGCTGCCTGAGTACAAAGCAAATTGTGTATCTGTATCTACAATAGGTGTAGCACCACAGCTAGATGAGGCAATGGTATATTTTCCACCGTCACCGATAAATGTAAACCAATGGTTACCTTGAAGTGGATCTCCTTGGAAGAAGCAATCCAAACCCGTTGTTGGGTCATTTACTGGATCTACGGTTGCATTCGTAATATCGTATGGCCCAACAGTTGTTGCAACACCTGAGGCACCTGCCAAGGCAAGTTGTAAATCAATAGCAGATTCACACACATCAACATTATATACAATAGGTGTTAACTTTATAAATTCGATATCATCGGTGTAAAACTGGTTGCTTGCATTTGCACCGTAAAAGTCGATACCACCCATATTCTTCGTGCAAGGGAATTTCTTTACAAATGCACCATTAATATACAAAGAAATGAGGTCATTATCAACATCAAAAATTTGTTTTACCTCGAACCAGCTTCCATTAGGATAGCTAAATGTTCCGATTTGAACATTGGCTTCGTTGAAAATACGACCAGCACCTGCTGCATCGAAATAGATCTGCATATCAAAATCACCAGCGGCGATAATAAGTGGTACAGCGGCCTGCATATTGTAATATGCTTGTTTGCCTGTTGGTACGAATGATTTCCACTTCAACTCATAACGACCAGATGAACGATTACCCAAGGCCAATAGAACATCCTGTGGACCACCTGCTGCTGCAGTACTTACAATCTTCAAAGAATTAGGTGCACTAAATGCCTGCTCCGTAGAGACAATACCATCCTCGGTTGTACCTTCGGTACCGCTCCAAGTGGTCCAATGTGTAGCCTGTGGGCCTAGTTTGAGGTTTGTAACATAAGTGTCCAGTTTATCACATATTAATGCATCTGGATTGAGGTTACACGGTAAAATACATCCGCTGCAAGAGTTAAAACATACCGCAGGAAGTGTTGTTGCCACTAGCGGCGTGATGGTACGGTTAAATCCACCAAAACCATCGGAAACACCACATGCTGCCTGGCCAGATTCCCAGCCACTAGGGCCGTTTTTGAACTTATACAGTACCTCAGTACCTTCTGTCAATTGCTTAGTGATCGACCAAACACCATTACCGCCGTTCACCATTGGCTCGTCGGTAAAGTTATTGAAAGAACCTGCAATTTGCATACCTGCTGGATCTACCGTAAGTAGTGCGGCATTAACTCGGAAGGTAACAGGAACTTGCTGAAGGGTAGATGTACCCGACAAAGAAATATCATCCACTTTCCAGTGGTATTCCCAGTTGCCACGCCAGCGGAACTGCAACCATACCTGTGCTTGGTTCGTTGCTTCTGGCAATGGTACATCAATGGTATCCGCTAGTAATGCATTAGCAGGTAAACCAGCAAATAATGTTTTGTAAACAAAAGTTGTACCATTGGTGCTTACGCCCAATTCAGCAATTGACCCTGCAGCTGCTTTTGCAAACTGCGTAAAAAAACGAGCAGTGATCGCGCTTTTACCTGTACAGTTAATTGGTGCACCTACATTAGTAAGTGTAATGTCGTGTGGTTTTGCCTGACCATTGGCATCAGAGTTAAAGAAAAAATAACCTGTAGTTGCTGTTGGTGCAGCAAAAGCAGGAATACTGGGATCAACAAAGCCAGCTAATGGGTCGAGAGACCAATTCCATACTTCTGTACCGGCGTTAGTTCCACCAGTTACCCAGTTGGCCGTAGAGGAGGCTTGGTTAGAGAAATCTTCACTCCAAAATACTTGGGCGAAGCTGTTCGTCAAGGAGAATGCCGCAAATAAAGCGATCATTAGCCCTTTAGAAAGTAGCGATTTTAACATAAAAGAAAGGGTAATTAAAAAATAGAAAAAGTTATTGATAATATTCAAAATTCGATGTTTCGATTTTGATAATTCTTGGTCAGTAATAATAGGGCTATAAAGCAAAGTAGTTGATGGCAGTATATTTTGCGGTCAAATATCTTGATTATTATTTGGATTGAAGTAATAATCGGTCAAAAAAAACGCGAAATGCCTAAAAAATACATGAGCGTTTAAAAAAATTAAAGCAAATCCTTGCCTATATCTCGACGGAAATAGCGGCCTTCAAATTTTATTTTGCGGGCATTGCTATAAGATTTTCGGAGTGCAGATGGTATATCTTTACCAAATGATGTTACCGCAATCACGCGCCCTCCGTTGGTTAAAACGCTCCCTTCGCTCATCTTAGTGCCCGCATGTAAAATAATACTCCCTTTTGTGGTGTCTAATCCTTCTATGACTTTCCCTTTTTCGTATGCACTCGGATAACCTTTACTCACGAGCATAACTGTAGTAGCTGTTTTTTTATCCTGTTTAATTACAACTCGTTTTAATTTACCCGTAGCACAGGCATGCAACAGTTGAACAAAATCGTTTTTGAGCCTAGGCAATACCACTTCTGTTTCCGGATCACCCATCCGACAATTATATTCAATGACATACGGTTCACCACCTACTACAATAAGACCGAAAAAGACAAAACCAATATAAGGGATTTTTTCTTTCTTCAAACCTTTAATCGTTGGTACAATAATACGGTCTTCTACTTTTTGCCACATCTGTGCATCGGCAAAAGGCACTGGACTTACTGCACCCATGCCTCCTGTATTGGGGCCTTTATCGCCTTCGCCAATGCGTTTATAGTCTTTTGCTTCTGGTAAAATTTTATAGTTTTTTCCATCGGTGAGTACAAAGACACTGAACTCAATACCCGACAAAAAGGCTTCCACTACTACGGTTGCAGACGCATCTCCAAATTTACCACCGAGCATCTCCTTCATTTCTTGCTGCGCCTCGTTGATGCTTTGGCAAATCACAACGCCTTTGCCCGCCGCCAAACCATCGGCTTTGAGTACAATTGGAAGTGCGTGTTTGGACAAATAATCCAAACCTTGTTGTAACTGGTCTGTTGAAAACTCTCGGTACGCGGCAGTAGGGATTTGATACCGCCCCATAAATTGCTTAGCCCAAGCCTTACTACCTTCCAATACGGCACCCGCTTGCGATGGGCCTATCAGCAATACTTTGCTCAATTCAGGATCGGCTTGGAAAAAATCCCAAATTCCGAGTACTAAAGGCTCTTCTGGCCCAACAACAACCATCGTAATCTGGTGCTGTAGTACAAATGAACGGATCGCTTGAAAGTCGAGTGGATTGATTGGAACATTTTCGCCACAATGGGCTGTACCAGCATTACCCGGTGCGATAAATAGTTGCGCGCAGCGTTTGCTTTTGCTTAATTGAAGGGCAAACGCGTGCTCGCGCCCGCCGGCACCAAGTAGTAGTATTTTGTGTATTGTATTAATAGCCATTACGGCACAAATGTAGTGCATTCCATTTAAGTGAAGTAGAAAAAGATACTTGTTGGCGTAAAAATCTACTTACTAAAAAGTAACAAACTACTATTTACTCGTTCTTTTTTTCGATCATAATCCAACTGTTTAAAAAAAGCAAGCCGCTTGGAAGAAAGTCCATTTTACTAAGAAGACAAATACTACCTCGAAGATAGCAAAATACAGAAAAATGAAATTTTGCCCATTTTGTTACCTTAATAATGGTAGGCTAAATGTTAAATTTTATTCAAAAAATAGAAAAAAAATAAACATTATGATTCACATTTTTTTTCATAAAATATTGATATTTAACAACTTAATGTTAAATTTTCTTTTTTAAATTTTCACAATGATAAAAAAATGTCTTTGTAGGAGTTTGTGATATGCCGCACATTTGTATCATTAAAAGTGGCAGTTAAAGAATTGCCGCAGAAAAATGTTCATGGGATTATACAATTTCAGATAATTTGGGTAGTCTTCTTCAAATAAAGGAGGCTACCCAAATGCTGAAGAAAATTTCAAAAAATAACTTCATTTTTCTGCAATACGTTTTGAACTTTTTCGTTTAAATACCGTTAAATATTCAAAATGACCACTGCCTTGAAAAAGGCCACTCAATTTAAAATGTTCATGGGATTATAATTTGTTGAAAAGCCGCGTCAGATGAGACGCGGCTTTTTCATTTTATGCCTATTTTGTAACCTACGATTAAGAATAATAGAAGATTTATATTTTTGCATCCTGAACAAATCAATGCATACATTGTTAAAAACATAAATTTACAACCCATACAATGCTCCGACGCCCACGCCGCAACCGTATTTCTCCTGCTATACGCGGGATGGCTAACGAAACGCACCTCGATACTAGCCACCTGATATTCCCAATGTTTGTACTAGACGGTCAAAATATCAAAAGCGAGATTAAATCGCTACCGGGTATTTACCGTTTTTCACCAGAACACTTATTAACAGAAATCGAGGAATGTATGGAATTGGGCTTGACCAATTTTATTTTGTTCCCCGCTGTCGCAGATGCCCTCAAGGATACCACTGCCACTTATAGCTACCACGAGGATAATTTTTATTTGAAAGTGGCGCGCGATATCAAAGCACGGTTTCCCGAATGTTGCCTCATTAGCGATGTTGCGATGGATCCGTATAGCAGCGATGGGCACGACGGACTGGTGCGCGATGGTGCCATTGTCAACGATGATACATTGCCTATTTTAGCCAAAATGTCAGTGGCTCAAGCCGCCGCTGGTTTTGATATGCTCGGCCCATCGGATATGATGGATGGCCGTATAGGTTTTATTCGGCAAGCACTGGATGATGCAGAATTTACCAATACCGGTATTTTGGCGTACACCGCTAAATATGCAAGTGCTTTTTATGGCCCATTTCGCGACGCACTCGATTCTGCACCCAAAAGTGGCGACAAAAAAACCTATCAAATGAATCCTGCTAATAAAAGGGAAGCATTGATCGAAGCGGAACTAGATACCGCAGAAGGCGCTGATATGCTGATGGTAAAACCTGCCTTGCATTATTTGGATGTGATAGCGGCACTTAAAGCCACCTCTAATTTACCGATTGCTGCATACCATGTCTCCGGCGAATGCGCTATGTTGTTGGCTGCTTGCCGCAATGGTTGGCTGGATTATAACAAAGCAATGCCCGAGACTTTACTGAGTATTAGAAGGGCTGGTGCAGATGTTATTTTGACCTATTTTGCAAAAGACTATGCAAAAATGATGAAAAATTATTGAACTTGGTGGATCAGCATCATGGTTTGTACTGCTGCAACTAACGTGGCTTTAATCATAGTATCTGGTGTTTTTAGGTCAAAAAACTCCCAATACGCAACGGCGTTGTACATGGCATAAATCGGTGGAAGGCAAATTAAAAAAGAAGGTAAAATTGTAGAGGGTACAACAAACGTGGATAAAGCCACCGTTATGATAAAAACAAAATGAATAAATACTTGCAAGGTGATCACTTCCCAAAAGTTAAATTGTTTGCTTTTAACCCCCATTTGCACCAAAACAGTACTAACGAGGATCATACTCAACAGCGTTTCTGGCACTTCTCGTATATCAAACTGGGGGCTAAAATCAGGGCTGTATTTCTGAACGGCAGCCTTACACAACGCCGAACTGATCGCAATAAAGGTTAGTGGTTTCATAAACCTTATACGCTTGCCTTCTATATACGATAACGGTGTGAGACCGGGGTGCATTAACATGCTTTTTACCGTAAAAATCAGTCCTTTATCCAAAACCAAATATACCCTCAGGATTTCCCGCCACATTAATTTACCTGTAATACGCGGTGTGTCTGCACTTTGTCCACAATTGGGACAAAATTTGAGATGCACTTCATGCTGACAGTTTTTACAATGTACTAAAGGAATGCCTGAGGGTAATTGATCCATTTTACAATATTTCGACTAGTACAAGGGGTATGCACCCATAAATTCGTGGATTTGCCCTTTTACTTTTGCTTGTACAGCAGCATCTTCCGGTGCATTTAATACCTCATCGATCCATTGTACTACTTGGCGGCATTCGGCTTCTTTGAAACCCCGCGTGGTAATGGCTGCCGAACCTACCCGAATACCCGAAGAGATCATGGGTGGTTGGGGATCGAACGGAATCATATTTTTATTGACGGTAATATCGGCTAATCCGAGTGCGTGATCGGCTAATTTACCAGTAACGCCTTTTCTGCGCAAGTCTAAGAGCATCAAGTGGTTATCGGTACCGCCCGAAATAATATCGTAGCCAAGTGCTACAAATTCGGTGGCCATTGCTTGCGCATTACTAATCACCTGACGGCCATACGCTGCAAAAGATGGGTCAAGCGCTTCGCCAAATGCCACTGCTTTAGCCGCAATGACATGCTCCAATGGGCCACCCTGCATCCCCGGAAACACACCCGAATCCAAGATAGAGGACATCATAATGGGCGCGCCTTTTTTGGTAGTACGTCCCCACGGATTTTCAAAATCTTTACCCATCATAATAATACCGCCACGTGGCCCGCGGAGGGTTTTGTGGGTAGTACTGGTAACAATATGACAGTGCGGAACGGGATCGTTGAGCAATTTTCCAGCAATAAGTCCAGCAGGGTGCGCAATATCGGCCAAAAGCAACGCTCCTACTTCATCAGCAATGGCACGGAAGCGGGCATAATCCCAATCGCGGGCATAAGCAGATGCACCACAAATCACCAATTTAGGCTTTTTGTCGCGTGCAATAGCAGCCACTTTATCCATGTCAATAAGACCTGTTTCGGCTTCTACACCGTAAAATACAGGGCTATATACCTTACCCGAGTAGTTGACTGGAGAGCCGTGGGAAAGGTGGCCACCGTGTGCCAAATCGAAGCCTAAAATGGTATCGCCTGGTTGCAAACAGGCCAAAAAAACTGCAGCATTGGCTTGTGCACCGGAGTGTGGCTGTACATTGGCATAAGCAGCACCAAAAAGTTGCTTGAGCCGATCTATGGCAATTTGCTCAATTTGATCCACGATCTCGCAGCCTCCGTAGTACCTTTTTCCTGGATAACCTTCCGCGTATTTATTGGTTAGGCAGGTACCCATTGCATCTAGGACGGCTTGGGAAGTGAAGTTTTCAGAAGCAATGAGTTCAATGCCATTGCGTTGGCGTTCGAGTTCTTTCTGAATCAGGGAAAAAATGGGATCCATATTTATATTGTTTTATATATTTTAATGTTGTTACAGTCGCAAATCTGCTATCTGTTTAAATTCGGGTGCAAAAGTCGGAATAAAACTTTACAGCGGCACACTTTTTCTTTTGAAATTACTATGCCTACAAATATTACGGTGCGCTGCACCTTCAAACTTGATGTTGTCCATTTTTGCTACAAATATTACGGTGCGCTGCACCTGAAATTTTTATAAGAAAATCCTGCTCGAAGAAAATGTGTACTCCTAAATGATTGCATCTATCTCCATCGTTCCTACTCAAATCTCAATATGCTCCACCTTTACCGCTGCACCAAAAAACAATTCCACCTTGTCGGCAGTATTTACTTCATTTTCGGTGGTATAAAAAGTTCGGGTAGCGTTTTTGCTACAAAGTTGATCCATCCATTCGTGTCTTTCTAGGTATTTTTGGAGGCTATTGGCTACAATTTCCCCTTGTTCGATCAATCGGATATGCGGAGGTGTATAGGCCCGTATTTTATCCATCATCAAAGGATAATGGGTGCAACCCAGTACAATACTATCAATTTGATCGGATTGTGCCAGCAATTGGTGGATGTATTTTTGTACAAAATAATCGGCACCGGGACTATTAAATTCGCCATTTTCAATCAAAGGCACCCAGAGCGGGCAGGCTTCCTGATAGACTGTTACATCGGGGAAAAACTTCTCTACTTCCAATGGATACGACGCTGATACTACGGTGCCAGTGGTAGCCAATATGCCCACCGATCTGGTTTGTGAATAAGCACCGATCACCTCTGCCGTAGGGCGAATAACCCCTAAAACACGGTGTTTCGGCGAATAACGCTCCAAATCGCGCTGTTGAATCGTGCGTAATGCCTTTGCCGATGCCGTATTACAGGCCAAAACGACCAAAGGGCAACCCATAGCAAATAGCCGCTCGACACATTCCAGCGTATATTTATAAATGACTTCAAAAGACCGAATACCATACGGCGCACGGGCATTATCGCCTAAATAGATATAATCGTATTGCGGCATTTTTTGGGCAATTTCCCGAAAAACAGTAAGGCCGCCATAACCTGAATCAAATATGCCAATTGGTCCCATAAGGTGTGTGTCGTCTATTTTTTTTGTTCCACAATAGATATGGCACAACCGCCGCCAGCCGCCAACCGCAACATCAATTTATCGCCTTTTTTTACTTTTCTTTTGTAAATGACGACCGGATAAGGGTTGGTTTTGTAGTGAGCGGTTTTGCCATCGGCGTAAAAAGTGGCTACATAGGTTTTTCCTGCTTCCAGAAAATCCAATTTTGATTTGAGTACGCGGGGCGTTTCATCGGTAATACTTCCGATAAACCAGTTATTTTTACCTTTTTCGCGGCGTGCAATAGTGAGGTAATTACCCACTTCGGCGTTGAGCACCTTGGTTTCGGACCAATCGACAGGCACATCGCGGATAAACTGAAATACATCGAGGCGTTTTTCGTAGTTTTCGGGTAAATCGGCAGCCATTTGAATCGGCGAATACATCGTTACGTACAATGCCATTTGGTTGGCCACTGTGGATTGTATAATTTCTTTTTTGTTCTTATTATAGGTATTCATACGGGTTTCAAAAATACCCGGCGTATAGTCCATTGGTCCACCCAAAATACGGGTAAATGGCAACGTAATCACATGACTGGGCGCATTACCCTTGCTCCAGGCATTGTATTCCATACCCCTTCCTGCTTCGCTCGACATATAATTGGGCCAAGTACGGTGCGTACCACTTGGGCGCACGGGTTCGTGCATATCCACCATGAGTTTGTTTTTGGCCATCCGGCGCGCCACTTCTTCGTAGTGGTTGACCATCCGCTGGCCATCGTGCCATTCGCCTTTGGGTTGGATATAGCCGACATAACCTGTTTTGGCCATTTCTATACCATATTTTCTCATGTAAGTATATGCGGCATCCATTTGGCGTTCGTAACTGGGTACTGCCGATGATGTTTCGTGGTGCATAATGATTTTTACACCTTTTGCTTTACCATAAGCGGCCAATTCGTCCATATTAAAATCGGGGTACGGCTTTGTAAAATCAAATACTTCTGGTTTCATCTTATTGAACCATTCTTCCCAACCGTCGTTCCAGCCTTCTACTAACACGCCACTAAAACCATATTTGGCAGCAAAATCGATATACTTTTTCACATTTGCGGTGTTCGCGCTGTGTTTGCCGTGTGGTTTTCGTTGGGCAATGGGAATACTATCCTGACCGCCCATATAATCCCAAGAGCCTCTTCCTACGTGCATTTCCCACCAAATACCGATGTATTTCTGTGGTTTGATCCAACTCAGGTCGCCTTCAATTTTGTTGGGTTCGTTCAGGTTGAGTATGATGCGATTGGTGATGATACCGCCTGCATCGGGGCTGATGAGTACAGCGCGCCAAGGCGTACTGAAGGGTAGTTTATTCACCGATTTTACGGTTGAATCTGCCGTTGGAACGATAAAAGACTTGAATCGCAGTGCTTTCCGGTCGAGGGTGAGGCTCATTGCGCCGTAATCGTGCAATCCGGCTTCTGCAATGGCGATGTGCACGCCATTGGCCATTTTCATGGTAACGGGTGTTTGTACACCATATATATAAGGGATATACTGGTTAAATGGCTCAATATCTTTGACGTATTTAGTAGCATCAATGATGCTGATAGTGCCTTCGGTGTAGGTGTGCTCGTTGGAATCCCAGTCTAAAGGTGCCCACCAAGTAGTATGATCGGCGGTAAGAGAAAACTCCGTTACCTCATCCAAGACGGTAACGGGGCCGCTACCCAGCAATTCATAGCGGAAGCCAAATCCATTGTCGAATGCTTTGAAGTGGATATTAATGCGTTGTCCGTCTTTGGTTTCGAGGAGGCATTTTAGCGCGTTATGGTGGTCGCGAATTTTATCTTCTTCGCCCCAAACAGGTGTCCATGTTTCGTCTTTTGTACTGTTGGAAGACGAAATGATGGCCATATTTTTACTATAATCCACACCGCGACACACTAGACCCAGTTTTGAATCGGTGATAATGGCTTGATCTTGATAAAAGGCATCGTAATAAGGTATGCCGCCAGTTTTGAGGCCAAAATGAATGGTCAGTTTTTTATCGGGCGATGATAAAGTTTGGGTAGAAACTTGACCCCAAATTGCCTGTTGGCACAGACAACAGAGGGTGAAAAGGAATATGCGCATAATGGAGAATGTTGAAAAAAGACGAATAAGTGTTGTTGACGCTTTGCGGGGCTTGAGTACATTGTAAAATAAGTATTTTGTACATGAATTTTATTTTTCCACCACAAAAGGACACAAAGTTCACAAAGACTTAGAGTAGGCGCTTCGCTTGCTTTTTAGCACACAAAGCGTTGCGTACACTAAAGTGTACGTTTCCTTATTGTATCTTTATTTGTGATTTATGACAGAAAAATACATTGTGCAAAAAAATAATTTACAGTGTATTGAGCAGCCTTGGGAACGCGCCGCAAATTTAATATTATTATTAGAGAAGGAGCGCATAAATACTAAAATGCAGTCCGATAACTTATACCGCCTGCAAATGTGAGCCAAAATATATTAAACCTTGAGTACAAACCGGGCTGCACAAAATCGTTATTCAAATGACTTATTGAATGTTGCGATGAAAAATTAAGCCCTATCCAACGCTTTGCAGCAATAGGGAACTCCACCTGTACCCGTGGAGCAAAACCAAAATCGTAAAGATTATAGTTCACCGAGCCATAAGCGTAAAAAGGCGCTTGAAAGAAATCTTTGATAAGTGGCAAGTCTTCTTTCGTCACTTGTTTGGCTGCTCGATTTAGCAATAAACCGCCAAAAAAGCCAATACCAGCAGCCAAACGCACCTTATGGCCTACCAGTACAGTAGGTGTTATGCACAACTGAAGGTACTTGAAATTGGGTAAATGCTTATAATCCGTTGAATTAAATTTAGGACTTTGTGGGCTGCTCGGATATTGGACAAACACCCATCTACTTTCTCTTACAGATGGGAAAGAATATATCTCCAAGGCTTTGCGTTCGCGGTACGACAAACTACTTTCTAGGCTAAACCATTTCCGCACTGCGAAGGCCGTACCCAATTCAAATACTGGGCCATATTTCCAAGTGTTTTGATCCCGTAAAGAGCCGTCAATAGTTGTATAATTGGCATTTTCCACGGCAGTTCTAAAAAAATAGGACATGTGCTGCGCTGAGATGCTGCTGCATATTGCTAAAAGAATAATTGTTGAGGTTAATATTTTCATGTAATTTATTGTTTTGAAACAACGCCTTTTTATTGAAGCGCAAAACTAGGTGTGCAACAAATCAAGCCTTTTTGTGATCTCCAATTTCATTGCGCGAGGAGGAGCCAAAAATACGCTCATTTTTTGCTTAGAAAATTTAAGATTGCAAATATAACGTTTTTTAAGTTGGCAAGTATTATACATTATGCAGTTGAAATATAAAATTATTATTCGGTTAATCTCCTCATTTTTCCACCACCATTCACCAACCCACCAATTCTTCTTATTTTTGCCCCAACAACCCAAGAATTACAGACATTTATGATAAAAATAGCTTACTCCCCTATTTATCAATACGAATTACCGGATGGCCATCGCTTTCCGATGGTGAAATACGAATTGATTCGGGAGCAATTGTTGTACGAAGGCACGGCACAGGAAAGTAATTTTTTTCATCCCGATCGGTTGTCGGAATCGGTGGCTTTAATGACGCACGACAAAGCGTATTGGGACAAATTAATCGACCTCACGCTCACCCGTTCTGAGGAGCGCGCTATTGGTTTTCCGATCAATAAAAAATTTATTGAACGCGGGCGGCATATCTCGGCTGGCACCGTTCAATGTATGGAATACGCCCAGCAATATGGCATTGCGATGAATGTGGCTGGTGGTACGCACCATGCTTTTAGTGATCGTGGGGAAGGTTTTTGTTGTTTGAACGACCAAGCGGTTGCGGCCAATTATTTGCTATCGAAAACACCCCACCGAAGGATACTTATTATAGACTTAGATGTACACCAAGGTAATGGCACGGCTGCTATTTTTGCAGGAGAAGACCGTGTTTTTACGTTTTCTATGCACGGCGAAAAGAATTATCCACTGCGCAAAGAAATCTCAGACCTCGATATTGCGCTACCGGATCATACCGATGATGGTACTTATTTGCGTATTTTGAAGGAGCAATTACCGTTTTTGTACGAGCATTTCAAACCTGATTTTGTATTTTATCAAAGTGGTGTGGATGTGTTGGCTACCGATAAACTAGGCAAACTTAGTCTCTCGAGGCAAGGTTGTTGCGAGCGGGATCGTATCGTTTTGGAATGGTGTAAGCAGCACCAATTGCCTGTTGTGGTGTGTATGGGCGGTGGTTATTCTCCCAAAATTTCGGATATTGTAGAGGCGCATGCTAATACTTTTAGGGCTGCTTTTGAAATATTTGAGTGAGGAAGGAGGAAGCAATAAATTCTCACTTTTGGATAGATTAATTTTTGATCAGACAAGTATCTTTTAGTGCAAATAGTGGGGCTATTTAAGCGAAAAGATAGATAGGATTTATATTGAGCCTGCCGAAATATGAGCAGAAAAGAATCAGCCAAAAGTGACAATTTATTGCTTCCTCCTTCCTAGGTTCACCCTTCCAATTCCGTTAAACATGTCTTTAATGTAATAATGTGTTTGCCATACAAATACTCCATCCACATTTTAAATCCCACAGACGCAGCCAAGGAGGAGAACAACATTAATAAGGCAAAAAAGTACCACGGTCGATTATAAAATGCATTGGTATCGATATGATCCACGCAACCTAAAAACCAGATAACGGATAGAAAAAAAGCGGGAGACAAAAGGATGCCCAACCATATAATAATCATGGATGCTTGCTCCCAATGCGCAACCATTCTTTGCAGCGAATGTATCAATTTGGAGTCTGGCGCAACTACCTTATTGAGTACATGGAGCAACGAGTAATAAAAGAATAAATAGGGTACAAAAATCAACATTACCATTTGGCACAGCGCGTAGTACATACCGTTGTTTTTGGCTTTAAAACAAGATAAAACCCCGATGGTGACTGCCATGGTTATGATATTGATAATGAGGTCTTTACGTAGATTTTTGCGCAACGTGTCATATACATCTTTTGCTTTTTGCTCCATGATTTGGTAAAATTCGGCGGTATTTATTTGTGGATCTGCACCTTGCGCCGTATTCCATACCGAGCGAAGGTCATCTAATTCATCTTTCATAACTCCATTTGTTGTTGAATAAGTGAGCGTAATTTGTCGCGCAACCGATGCGTTTTTACCCGTAAATGAGCGGCGGTAAGACCCGTAATTTGAGCCATTTCGTCGTAAGAATGGTCTTCCAGCATCAATAAGGCGAGCGATTTTTCTACGGGGGACAATTGTTCCAATGCGGCGTATAAACGGTGTACTTCATTCGATACCTCTGGGGCGGAATAATCAGGAATTTGATAAACATGATCCGTCAAATCATCTGTCGATAATATGCGCCGCCGCAGTCCCGAAATGGCTACATTCAAGGAGATACGGTACATCCACGTACTGATTTTGCATTTGTGCTGAAAAGACGGCCAAGCGCGCCACAATTGCACGACAATATCCTGAAATAGATCGCGCCGTGCCTCGGTAGTGTGGGCGTATATCCTGCACACCTTATGCACCACACCTTGGTGGGCTTCCAGTACCGCTACAAATGCGGCTTCGTCCGATGTCTTTTGCTTTGACAAGTTGCGTTTGTGTTTGAATTATTGGTCGCAATAGAATTAAAAATATAACATTGAAAGGTATTTTTTTCATTAGACCTTAATTTCCATCTAGCAAGCAGCACGCACATACTTCCATTGCAACAAAGGTCGTACTTTTGTCACAAAGATATGAATCCCACCATTTTAGGCATCAGACACCACGGAACGGGCTCTACCCGCCGCGTCCTCGAACGGCTGCACGAATTGCGCCCTGATTTGGTATTGGTAGAAGGCCCTCCTGAGTTTGATACGATCTTAAAATGGGCAAAACCCGACGAAATGTGCCCTCCGGTGGCCATTTTAGGCTATAATATAGATCAGCCCAAACAAGCATCTTTTTATCCTTTTGCCGATTATTCACCTGAATGGCAGGCGATGTTGTACGCCAATGCCCACAATGTACCGGTTCAAATGATCGATTTACCGCTTCAATTGACGATGGAGATCGCCGCTTCTTTGGAGGCTAGCCAATCGCGCGGTGTAGGCAAAGATCCCATGTCGCACCTTGCAGCAATTGAAGGTTTTAGTAATAGCGAAATTTGGTGGGAACATCGTTTTGAATCCAACCGATCGGATATTGATGCCGCCACTTATTTTGAAGCGGTAATGACCACCATGCAAGCGTTGCGCCAAGCGGAAATCCCCTCTTCTCTTGATTTCGAAAATAAATACCGCGAAGCATGGATGCGGCAAATTATCCGCGCCGCACAAAAGAAAATGTATGCCAATATTGTGGTGGTATGCGGGGCTTGGCACGCGCCTGCATTACTCGATATAGCACCACAACAGGCCGCAGATAACGATATTTTAAAGCAGTTACCTAAGTCAAAAATCAATATTGGCGCAACGTGGGTGCCTTGGACCAACGAACGGCTGGGTATCCAAAGCGGTTATGGCGCAGGGGTACGCACACCGGGTTGGTCGGAACACCGCTGGAAATACCCAAAACACACCGGAGCAGAGTGGTTATCGTCCGTGGCGCAAGCCTTCCGAAGCAAAAAAATGGACATTTCCACAGCACATGTGATGGAAGCCCTGCGGCTATCAGAAACCTTAGCAGCGATGCGCAATTTGTCGGCACCAACGCTGGAAGAATACAACGAGGCCACCGCTACGGTAATGTGTATGGGCGACAAAATTCAATTGGATTGGATTCATAAACAATTGGTGATTGGCCATAAAATAGGAAAAGTACCCGAAAAACTGCCACAATTACCGATTCAAGCGGATTTTGAGCAACATATCAAGCGGCTAAGGCTCAAACGGAGCGAATCGCCGCGGTCTATGGAACTCGACTTGCGGGAACAAAATGAATTAGACAAAAGTATTTTTTTGCATCGCTTGTCGGCATTACAAATCAAATGGGGCGAAGTATCCGAACCAGATGGTGCCAAGGGTACATTTCGTGAAATATGGGAATTAACCTGGCGGCCCGAGATGGAAGTAGAAATCATTACCCGTGGTACTTGGGGCAATACAATTGAAGAAGCAGCGACCAGTTGGCTTATGCAGCGCGCTAATTCGGCTACCACGATTCACGGTCTTACACAATTGATCGAACACGCGCTGCCGGGAGCATTATATACCGTAAATGAGCATATTTTGCATCGTTTGGGCGATTTGGCGGCCTTGTCATCCGATGTTTTTGATCTAATGTCGGCAGTTGCGCCTTTTGCGCGCGCTATGCGTTATGGAAATGTACGCAATACCGATAAGGTGGCCTTGGAAACGTTGTTAGAAGGGATGGTTCGCCGGATTTTTGTCGGTTTTCCTAATGTGGGTTATGGCCTAGATGATGATTCTGCCACTCAATTATTTGGGCTAATGACCAAAATGCAAGATGCGCTGGAAGTAGTAGAACGCCCCGAATGGCTCGAAGGCTGGTATGATGCTTTACTAAAAACCCAACAAAATTGTCACCCGCTGGTGCTAGGATACAAAACCCGTCTGTTACTCAATGCGAAGCGGCAAACGGAATCGGAAACCGCGCAGCAGTTTGGTTTGGCATTAAGCAATGGTAACCCCGCTACTTATTCGGCGGCTTGGCTGGAGGGCTTTTTAAAGGGTTCGGGCAGTATTTTGCTGTACGATCCTATACTTTGGAATATCCTGTACCAATGGACAGATCAACTGCCCGAAGATTCATTTAATGAATTATTGCCAATTTTGAGGCGTACTTTTTCGGTGTATGAACCATCGGAACGGCGTAGAATTGGCGAAAAAGCAAAAAATGGCTTGGAATTAAAGGTAGCAGCAACCAATACGGATGAAATGAGTAGTGGTTTTGATGTGGAAAGTGCTGTGCGTGCGATGGATATGGTATTGACCTTGATTAAATAGAAGACACATATTTTTCCATTAAAATAGCCCTACGCAATTTCAAAGAAGGGGTGAGCATTCCATTTTCTGCTGTCCAAGTGTCCGATACCAATTTAATATCCTTGATACGTTCGGGTTGACCAAGTAGGGTTTCGTTGATTTTATCCATTTCTTCGCGGAATAATTTTTCTATTTTAGGATTGATCACCATAAACTCCGGTGCTGTCCAATACACTTTATTGGTTTTGCACCAGTGTTCCAAATGGACAAAATCGGGGACAATAATCGCACTTACCGTGGGTTGGTTAAGGCCATATACCATAGCATGTTCGATGAATGGCGAAGTCCGCAATTGCTGTTCGACAAAGGCTGGTGCGACAAATTTGCCAGAAGTAGTCTTAAATATTTCGCTGATTCGGCCAGTAATCCTTAAAAAACGCTTGTGCTCAAATTTGCCCTTATCGCCAGTGCGCAACCAGCCATCTTCCGTAAATTTTTCGCGTGTTTCCTCTGGCAGATTCAAATATCCCTGCATCACATTATAACCTTTTACCTCTACTTCACCTTCGCCATTTTCGTCGGGCTGGCTGATACGCACATCCACGCCAGGTGCTGGAATACCCACGGTACCAAAATGTACGCCGCCCGGTTCAAACCGATTAAAAGCCACTACTGGACTCGTCTCTGTAAGGCCATAACCTTCACGTACTGCTATGCCAGCGGCCGAGAACAAGCGACCCAAACGGGGCTGCAATGCCGCAGCACCTACTACTATGCCGCTCAACCTGCCCCCCATTGCTTTACGCCATTTGCGGAACACCAATATATTAGCCGCCATCCATTGCAAACGGTAAGTAAATGGCATAGCGTCGCCTCCTGCAAAAGGGAAACGCTCACCCAACTCCAAAGCCCAGTTGATTATTTTTTTGCCTAAATAGCCTCTTTTGTCGCGTTCGTCTTTCAATCGTTCGTAACTCCTTTCCAAAACACGCGGTACTGCCGCGAAAAAATGTGGACGTACTTCTTTCAATGTCTGTGGTAAAGTTTCCATCGAATCGGAGTACCAAATACCCGTACCAGAGGCTTGGTACAAATAACAAACTGTCCGCTCAAAAATATGGCTCAAGGGCAAAAAACTCAAGGCAATCATCGAACTATCCACAGGTACAATGGCCAGTACAGATTTAATATTGCTCACAATATTGTTGTGTGTCAACATCACGCCTTTGGGCATTCCTGTGGAGCCGGAAGTGTATAATATGGTGGCCAAATCGGCGGGTTGTACCATATCGCGGAGGTATTGTATCTTTTGCAAATCGTGCTCATCTGGTTCACAAATGACTTGATTCCAAGGCGTTGCGCCTTCCATTTGCTCAAAGGAGATGAGTTTTAACCCTTGGTCACTTTGACTTCGCTGGTCACTTCGGCTTCGCTCAGTGACCAGTGAAGTCGAAGTGACCGATTGTTGATTAATGATCACTTCGGGATTTTGAGTTTGTGCTGGGGTTAGAGAGATTTTTTGCAACATTTCTTCATTACTTACAAAGCATCCTACTAATTCAGCGTCTTTGATGATATGGGCTATTTCGTCGGGTCGTGCGGTGGCGTGTATGGGTACAGGAACTATTCCAATTTGCAACATGGCCAAATCCGCGATCATCCATTTGGTACTGCCGCAATGGGTGATGATGCCCATGCGTTGCCCTCGGTGGAATCCCATTTGTAGTAAACCGGCACTCATACAATTGCGCTCGTGAACGGCTTTTTCCGTACTCATTATCTCCCATTGCGCGGCAGCATTGCGGTTGGCAAAGGCATCCTTACGCGGAAAACGCTTGAGTTGATAATCTAAAATATCGAATAGACGGGTAAAATCCATGTTGTTGTTATTTGCAGTTGCGGCTTATTTCTTGGCAAATATAGAGATTAAGTACTAGAACTAGTATTATCAGTGTTTTCAACGTGGTCTTTTAGGATAAAAATTCGATTTGGATGTATATTGTTTCATCACTTATCCACCGTAAAGTAGATGCCCAAAGCAGGTTTGTCGATTTTTTTTATCCATATTTTATGGAAGTATGCAACTTTGATATTCCGCCTCTGTCAATGAGGAACAACTTTTCATTTTTATATTTAAGCTATGCGAACAAAACACACTTTAATTTTAATTTGCTTTATTATTTCTGCTTTTTCTGTTTTTGCACAACAAAATAACGAACAGAAAGTGGTCATCACCAAAAAGGTAAAAGAGGCTGATGGCTCTTATACCTCTGAAACCATTATTAAAAAAGGCCAAGCAGCGCGCGATTTTAATATTGATGACTATGTAAAAAACAATAAAGCCAGCAATGTTGACCTTGAAATCCGCTCCGAAGGTGGCGATGAAGAACGTAACATTGTGCTTCGCGGCAGCGAAGGCCCACGAAAAACACGGGGCGAAGATATTGAAGATGAAGTAGAAGATATCATTCGCGATGTGGATGTAGAAGTACGCCGAGGCGTAAATTGGGTGAGCAAATCCATCGGAAATGGAAGAAATTACAATTACAATTACAACAGCGATGATAATTATGATTTCAACGGTGCTTTTTTGGGTGTGGAAGAAGATTCCGACGAAGATGAAGACAAAGACGGATTGGTCATTGAGGTGGTAAAAAATTCCGCTGCCGAGAAAGCCGGACTGCGCGATAACGACATTATTATGAGTCTCAACGACACCAAAATTAATAGATGGTCTGATCTCACAAAATTTATCCGCAACGCCAAAAAAGACGATAAAGTAAAAATCAATTACAAACGCGATGGCAAGGAAATGACGACAGAAGCCGTTCTGACCAATCGCAACGACGTAAATAAAATAACCAATAAGCAAGCACGCACACCAAAAGGTTTCTTGGGGGTTTGCCCATTTGGCGATGTAGAAGACGAACCAGGATTAAGGGTATCCATTACTAAAAAATCGGGTGCTGAAAAAAGCGGATTGAAAAATGGCGATATTATCCTACAATTAAATGACACCGAAATCAACGATTTTGAAGATGTCCAAGATTTTATGGAATACATCAAACCCGGAGATAAAATCAAAGTTAAATACAAACGAGATGGCAAGGTAGAAACCATAGAGGCCACCGTCGGGGAACAAGCATCCTGGGATTGGGGCCAGGCAGATTGGAACGATGAAGATATAGAAATTCGAAGTAAATCTGCGTGCTTAGGCATTTGCAACGAAAGCGTCACGACGGGAAACCGTCGCGGCGCTAACGTCGTTAATGTCGTTTGTAATTCGGCGGCTAAATTAGCAGGGCTTCAAGCAGGCGATCTTATCGTTGAAATTAATGGTAATCGCGTTCAGGATTCTGACGATTTATGGGCTGAATTGGCAAAATTTAACCCCAACAGTCAGGTAGCGATTGCTTATGTGAGGGATGGAAATAACCACGTAGCCGAAGCAACCTTGAATACTTGCGATGATAATTACGAGCAAATCACGATGACCGAAAATGATGAATTGGGCAATTCTAGCGAGCGTCAGTTTTTTGCGTGGAATATGAATGAAGCAGACGAAACGGAACTCCGCGAGCGTCAAATCATCACAATTCGCGGTGCTACCGACAATGACGCGCCTGTAATGAATCCATTAGAAGGCAGCGAAAGCGATCCTATGAATAAGGAACGCACCTTAGAAATTGCGCAGTTTCGTACGTTCCAAAATCCAACGCATGGACATATTACCCTCGAATTTGAGGTAGATCCAGTATCTACTATTGTCAATTTGTACGATCTGCAAGGCCGCCAGTTGTTTCAAGAAGAACTCAATGCTTTTGATGGTATTTACAAACAGCAATTTGACCTGAGCGCGTTATTAAATAATCTTATTTTGGTGCGTATCCAACAGGGGGATAAGGTATTTATGGAGGAAATAATGGTGCAGGATTAGGTCTTTTTTTAAATTAATTATTGGGTTACCGTTTTGTTTTACCAGAAGTGCATACGCACCTTCTGGCTTATTTTTTTTGTACAATATGATAGCGTACGTGTATATTTGCAGGTAAATTTTTAAAAGATTTCACATTCTCTCCAGAAAAAAAGCCTTACCCACTTGCAAATTTCAAAAAGTTGAAATCTCGTGCAATAATGCTTACTTCTTACTTTTTTTAGCGAAAAAAAGTAAGCAAAAAACGCTTCGGCTGACGAAAAATGC
>JAYUKX010000010.1:0-22034 GCA_043764095.1 Chitinophagales bacterium | reverse complement strand
ACCCAAAAATGCTATCAATTTGTATGTTTTTTAAAATATGTTTTCAATGCCTTAACTGTAAAAAATCATGCACTTTTCAAAAATGTCCAGTAGTATGGCCGATTTCTTAAAATCTTTTGAATTGTAAAGTGAGTCTGCAATTTTTACAAGGTCAAAATATTCTTTTGGAGCTTCCTGCCCAAAAGACAAATGTGTCGATAATAAAAATGCGATAATTAATGCGGTCTGTTTCATAATTTTAATGTTACATTTTGTAAGTATTTGGACTAACCTTAAAATAATAGATAGTATCGGCGTAGGTTCAAATTACGCTAATACTATCTATGGGATTAAATTAAATATAATAATGGGTTTTTCTAATTTTTACCTCAAAAACTAATTTTTTACCACAGGAACCACACGCACTCCTCCTGCTGCTTCCACCCGAATAAAATAAATACCTTTTGGTTGATTTTCAAGCGAAAATGCTTTCCCATTTTGTACATGATTAAGGTCTGCAACGAGTGCTCCCGCGGCATCTACTACAGTAATATGTGGTTGTGCGGCGGCGTCTGCTGTGGATAATTGTACTTGCAATGGGCCATTGGTTGGGTTAGGAAATACTTGTAAATCAGGCAAGGCCGCGATGTTTTGAGTACCAGTATATACGCCATAATCGTAGAGGATATCTAAGGATTGGAAAACGACTTTAGTTTGGAAGTCCCGATAGTAGTATTTAAACTTATGGCGTGATTTGTCTGTGTTGTACTCAATGTCAAAGCCACTGTTGTATTCTAGGGCTTGAGTAGTTGGATTCCAAGATTCATAGTTATTAGTAATCAACTGGAGGTTGGAGTTATAAACAGAAGATGTTCTGCCGGTCACAGTGGATACACCATTAACGAGGGTTTCAGTTTCTGCTGTTGTTAAAAATGGTAAATAAGTATAGGTAATATGTTCAGAAACAGTAGCCCAATTATTGGCCAAATCATCCCAGTTTTGTACATCTGCAAGATCTACTTTGTCATCAGCATTGGTGTAAAAAAGGGTGCGTTTATCTTGGTTTTTCCAAGATCCATCAGTTTGTAGATTTTGGCTAATGGTGGTTGAAACTCGATCTTGAGCATCATAGGTATAGAGCACACGAAATCCATAAGTAGCAGATGAATTTAAAAACAGACGGGTTTCGGATGATAATTTTTGAGTAGCGGTGTAAGTATTTTCAAATTGTTGTGTTGGGGCCAGCGTATTGGTATTTGGATCTATGGATTCTTCTGTCCAAGTTAACTCAAGTCCCGCTGCATTATAAGTGCGTTGGGTGCGTTGGGTGAGTTTCCAATCAGATAGCACCGCATCCCAAGTAAATGTGAGTCGGTTTAAAAGATTACCATCCGCGTTATTGGTGTTTTCGCTTCTGGTCCACAAATTCCATGCAGAACCATTCCACAACTCCGAAAGACTACCAATTTGCTTGTTATTCGCATCGTAGTAAAGGTACCATTGCTCATTGTTGGTTAATGGTATGTTAGGGCCGTAACTTTGTTGCGATACATAATGTGTTGGACTGGGAATAGTGCTTTGGCCAAATCCGGCTACCGTAATATACAGCAGCATTGCAGAAACTAAGAATTTTAATGTCATTTTGTGGTATAGTTTAATTTGTGAATGATTTATTTTTTATATTACTTTATCAGTATTAATTTACCGGTGCCTATCCACTGCCCTTTTTCGTAAATCCGGCAGGTGTATAAGCCATCCGGCAGATTTTTGCGATGAAATACAAATTGGTTGCCTTTAAATGGCTCATTTCTAATCGTTTGTCCATCGAATTGGTATATTTGGCATTCGCCTGCACTTAGTGGAGCATTACCCTTCCAAGTCAAAACGGCTGTTTCTTGTATGGGGTTGGGTTGAATGATTAGGCTGGGTTCTTTGCCCGGTTTGGGCAGCGGAGGAATAGGTTTCTGGGGTAATAGGTTCAAATAATCGCCTATCACATGCCGGGTATAATTGGTCATTACGGGCGGATTAAAGTCAAAGAAAATAGCAGCGCGGTTTTCAATTACGGTGCCATTAGCCAAATTAGGGCGTTGCTGGATACGAAATTTGACAAAGCCATGCGATGCGGGTTCATTGCTGCTGCTATCGGGCAAATAGATATTCGGAAAAGAAAATTCCACTACTCCTCCATTCAGCAAAGAAAACTGATAAGGATGACTCGATGCCCCGGAGACCATTGTCCCGGGGTCGAGCCACGCAGGGAGCGTGTCCCGAACCAAAACATTAATCGCCGCTGCATTGCCCGTGTTTTGAAACCGGATCACGTACTCGAGGTCTTGCCCTTGTCGAATCCATTTTTCATCCGTCACGCCCAATGGGTAGCCTGTTTTGTCGTTCGGGTCAAATGAACCCACTACTTCCTGACAATCAATCTCTATAAAATAATCTGCATCGTCTTGCGGGTATTGGAGCGTAAAACCTTGCGATGCTGAGCCTCCACAGCCCTCCACTGCCGCTGATGGCATAGATATTCCGGGGTGAAAAGCCACTTGTTCTGCCTCGGCGCGCCAGTAATTACCAGTGCTGGGTAGATAAAAAATAGTGTCCTTTCCGGCGGGTAAAAGTATTTGTATGTTACGCTCTATCACATGGTCTTCTATGATAATCCCCTCTACGGCTTGGGTCATGTCACTTGCGCCTCGGTTGTGGAATCGGAATCGTATGGAATCGGCGGAGGTACATTTGCCTTCCAATTCCAGCGATGCACCACTCCACAATGGATTGAGGGGCAAACAATAATCGTCAGGAAAAATATGTGCCGTGGTACAAATACTTTGACCCAATTCGGTAGAATCGCAATCAGGGGTCACATCAATCGTAAAGTTGCCGCATTGTCCAGCCAGCACCTGCCCCAGTTGGAACACCAATGTGTCACCCACGGTCGTATAAGGGATACTTGCGCTATTCACCGTCAATCCTTGCCCAAATTGTATTTCAATCCGTGCGGTATCGGTCGCAATGGTGCCCAAATTGCAATACTTCACATGGTAGGTGTTTTGGAAGCATTTGCGTAGTCCAGTTGTTGCAATGTCAACGGTCATGTAAGGGCATTCGACCAATGGATCTACTGTAATTTGGGAAACTACATCAACATTAAGGGTATCTAAGGCCACCGATATTGGCGCATCACATATTTCCCAATAAGGCCCCAATCCGGGCAGTTGGATTTGGTAATTGCCCGTATCTACGTTGGATTCAAATGCGCCGATGGTATTTGTGACGGTGTAAATGGTGTAAAGGGAGTCGTTGTCGTTTGTAATTTTGAGGATCGTTCCTTCGGGCATTCGTCCATCCACCGTCGGATCGGGCAGACAATTTTGATTGGCATCCGTAAAAAGAGTACCCGTTATGCTATTGGAGAACGTGCCAAAACTAGCATTGGTTCGTACTAGCCAATCTACTCCGTTGTAATTGGTAAGGAATACAGTACCGTTATCGCGTAGTAAAACTGGATTTGAATCGAATGTAGTAGTTCCCGGGAAAGGACCAAAAATGCCTTGTTTTCTGATATTCAACTGACGATCCAACTGCATTAACGTGGCGCGTTGAGCAATAGTGCCGTTGAACTGAATGGTATCCGATCGGACACCCGAAATAAGAAGATCACCATTGGTCGGGTATTCCGATATGCTGGAAATGTACGATAGATTTGGCATCGGAAACTGTTGCTGCGTATCTAAGTTCCCATTAATGTCATAAGTCAATAAATAGTGATCCTCGTTGAGTAGGGTAGAGGCGAGCACCAGTATTTTATTATCTGATGCACGTATAAAATTGTCGTAATTAGGCAAGTTTCCAGGTATATTGGTTTTTTGTACTGTAGTACCTTGGTTGTTCAGCCAACAGACACTTCGAACGCCAAAATCTGCACCCATGATTGCCCAATTCAAACCTACAGCCGCAGCCAGCCTGAAAGCGGTTCTATTTGCTTGATTGGTATTGTTTTCAAATAGTTCTCGAGACCATTGTACGGCTGCAGCGGTATCTGTTTGGATGGCTACTGCTGAAAAATTGCCATTGGCCAATACTTTTTTACCCAAAATGAGGATGTTATTGGCTGTGTTGACCTGCATGCCTTCAATGGTTGAAATGGAGTCCACGGGCAATTGTTTGTTCCATATCAAATCGCCTACGGAATTGAGTTTTAGTACATATAATTTTTGCGTTCCGCCCGATGTTAAATTAGCGGAAATATAAAAACATTGGTCCCTGCCTAGCACGCATTGCGTAGTGGTACTCAATTCAACCCCAGTTTCTATAAAGTAGTGCTTAGACCATACATTGGTACCAGCGGCATTGGTTTTTTCGATACCGAGCCTGTACAACCCATCAAAAGTGGTATTGACTACCGCAAAACCGCCGTCAGGTGTGGGTAATACGGTATGGTAAAAGGAATTTGGCAATCTTCGCTCCCAGCTACCTTGTGCCCATATTGGTACGTTAATAAACCACCATATTGCAAAAAGTGCAATAAGTTTTAGCCTGTTTGTTAAATGCATTGTACTTTATGATTGATTGTCAGAAAAGGATTAAAGTAATAAATTATAGCGCAAAGATGACCGTAGGAAACAACAACTAAAAAACTCAATTTATTCAATTTGTATCTTGTATTATTATGGCTTTTTTCTACCTAAAATATTCTATTGATCTAAATACTGTCATTTTTTTTATTTTTTTTCGCTTTTATTGTTGTAGAAACTGATTTTTTATTTATTTATTTGCGTTTATTTTTATCAATTTGTATCTTGAAAAATAATTCACTTTTAAAATAATATGCAAAATTCTCGTTTGTTTGAATTGCTTTCTGTTGCGACCCATACTGATTTAAAAGAAATAGGACGTTGTGTGGCGTCACCTATGTTTAATCGGAAAGCATCTGTAAGTGTATTGTGGGACTATTTGTATCGTTGTGTTGTTCAAATCGAAATCCTAGAAACCACCAAAATTGCCGAAAAAGAATGGTTGTTATCAAAATTATAAACTTTTTTTGAAAATAAATTCAATTTTCCGGTCACAAAAATCAAAGCGCAGGGATATATAGGCATACCATCGGAAACGAGTGTTCCGAAGTACAAAAAAACACCTCCCATTCCCTAATCTTTTTTAAAAAGACCTATGCGCTCTTTAACCAAATACTTGCTCTTAGCCGCGTTTATGCTGGCCGCTTTTTCTGTTTTTTCTCAAATTAGTAACGATGATTGCTCCACGGCCTTTCCGATAGGGATTGGCACAGACCCCACTTGTGATAATAGCCTTGTATTAAATGGTACGACAGATGGTGCTACACCTTCTTGGCAAGGCACTTGTAACCCCGATTTGCAGGATACTTGGTATAGTTTTGAGGCCAGTGCTACGGCACATACCGTAGAGATATCCAATGCAATAAGTACTTATAATGGTTATGCTGCTTATGTTGGGATAGAATTTTTCTCGGGTAATTGTAGTGACCTAGTCTCCAGTTTTTGTTCTCCAGGGGCTTATTACCAAGATAAATACCAGTTTGGCGACCTCGTTGTGGGCAATACTTATTTTATTCGGGTCATTAATTACGACTATTGGGCGGTTAATTTTAACCTCTGTATCAGTACGCCGCCACCTCCACCTGCCAATGATGCTTGTGCGGGTGCTGTGGTATTGCTACCAGATCCACTTTGCGCCACACCGCTGTTGGCCAATACCCAAAATGCTACTTTGTCGCCCGTTCCACCTTGCGCGGGTTGTAGTATAGGTTATGATGATATTTGGTTTGCATATACGGCTACTGAGGTGCAACAATTCATTCAATTAACTGGTATTTCGTTAACAGATAACCCTGATGCCTACCAATATGCCGATGTTTCGGTCTATATGGGTTCTTGCGAAAATCTTGTTTTTACAGGATATAACAATAGAAATTACGCCAGCGGCACACTAATTGCGCGCAATCAGGTGATTGGAGATACCTATTATATACGCGTATCCAGCGTGGATGATTATGTTGTTGGGCGGCTTTCCTTCAAAATCTGTATTGCGCCCTTACCTCCGCCCGTCAATGATGCTTGCGCAGGTGCGCTCCCGCTTGTACCAAATCCAACGGTATATTGCACTACTGCTTTTTCTGGTTCGTTAAAAGGTGCCAATCCAACCCTAGGCAGTTGTTACAATGATAATTATGATGATGTTTGGTATCAATTTGTCGCCACCAGTTCGGCGCAAAGAATCGTAGTGGACAACAATTCTGGTTACGAGGTTTTGAGTGGTAATTGCGACAATATGATCTCCGTTGCTTGTGTTACGCCCTATCAACTTAATAAAGTGGTCTCTGGCCTTACCATTGGTACTACCTATTACCTGCGTATCTATTCCAATGGAAATTATTATTATACTTATTCCGGCTGTATCACTACACTGCCTGCTCATCCCGACAATGCCGATTGTGCGCAAGCGGTAAATATCGTACCTGCGTCTAGTTTTAGTTGTGCATCACCAGTTTTGGGTACTACTGCGGGTGTTTTGACCGATAGATATAGCCAATGTATGCCAGGTTATGGCCCAGGTGTATGGTACAAATTTGAGGCAACTGCCCATAATTATGTGGTGCGTGTTGATAAAATAAGCCACCTGTATGGTACAAATGAAAATTTTAGTGCTAGGCTAATGCAGGGCAGCGACTGCTCTAGTCTCCAGTATAAGGAATGCCTCAATATTGGATCGGAAAACTATTTACAACAGTTGACCATTGGCCAAACGTACTATTTGTTCTGCAATAGTGTGCAATATACCGCCGATTCTTTCCAAATTTGTATCGGTACTGTTTTACCGCCACCCAATGACGAATGTGCTACGGCTACAGCACTTCAGCCGTTGTTAGGTCCCGATTGTACGGCTTATCATCAAGATATTTATTCTGGTGCCACTTCATCAGGGACGGATTGCGAGGGCAATACGGTGAATGATATTTGGTATCAATTTACAGCTACCAGTACGGCACATGCGGTAGTTATGCAGTATTCTTACCAAAATTCGAATGGATTTGAATGGTACAAAGGTAGTGATTGTACAGGATTGGTCTCCTTGGGTTGTTCGAAACAATTAGGTGGATTGAGGCAAATACAAACGGGTTTAACGATAGGTGAAACGTATTATTTACGCGTTTTTAACAGTTCAAACCAGTTTTTCAATATAAAAATTTGTATCACTACTTTGCCGCCACCGCCTGTTAATGATGAATGCGACGCGGCCATTGAAGTAATTTCCGTTTTCGATACCTATTGCGATGCGCCATTCCAACAAGGTACTACTTTGGGGGCAAGTTCCTCGCAAACCAGTTGCGCTGGCGCGCCAAGCAGAGATGTTTGGTACACGTTTACCGCTACCAGTATTTCCTATTTATTCCAGTTGCACCCCATTGTAAAGGGCTATTACGATAATGGAAATTCCTTGAGTTTTCAATTGTTTAGTGGCGATTGCAACAATTTAACTAGTATATTGTGCAAAGAGTATATCGATCAAGTACCAACAACAATTCACAATCTTGTCCCCGGACAAACCTATTTTATACGGGTTTTCAGCAGTTATAACACCGCACACGATTTTAATCTTTGTCTGGTGGCTTTGCCCATACCTCCCAATGACAATTGCGCACAAGCAACCACAGTAGCAAACAATATCGGTCTCAGTTGTGATGTAACTACGCCCGGCACTACCAAGGGCGCAGGATTTGGCCCCAACGCCAATACCCCCGACACTTGGTTTACATTTACCGCTACGAGCAATACGCATCTTATTACAATTAAGAATATTCAAACCAACGCAGGGAGTACAAGTAACCTCCAATTTGACCTTTACCGAGGCAATGATTGCAATAATTTGAGCAATCCAAGTCTATTTATGGGCGAATATGGTGCATTTTTGGATACACTTACCATAGGCGCAACCTATATCCTGCGTGCATATCCTTTATACGATTTTGAATATTTTAATTTTGATATCTGCATAAAAACTGCGCCGCCTTCTCCTGCTAATGAAGATTGTATTGGCGCTTTTGATCTTACCCCAAATGAGGGTTTGGATTGCGATATAGTAACCGCCGGAACTACACTAGGTGCTATCAATGATACCCAAACAGGTAATTGCCACGGTGGTCACGATGTATGGTACAAATTTACGGCCACCGCATTTATACACAAAATTGAGGCGATCAATATTGTGCAAGTGCTTGGTGATTATTTCCCAACGGGCATGGAATTGATAGAATCCACCGATTGTACCAATTTTACGGTGCTGGCTTGTCAGGAAAATATGAATAACCCCATCGAATTTTACCAATTTGTACCGGGTAAAACTTATTATGTAAAGACAGTAAGTTATGCAGGTTGGGCCACTAATTATGACCTTTGCGTAAAGACCATTCCACCACCGCCCAATGACCTTTGCGCTAATGCTCAACCGCTGAATGTTGCTACCGATCAATATTGCCAAAATCCGGTAATCGGCACTACGCTTGGCGCAGGCAAATCCATATTGACCAATGTTTGTAATGGCGATAAAAACGATGTTTGGTATAGTTTTAAGGCCAAACAAAGCGCGCATACCATCACGGTACATACCCAAAATGATCCGATATGGGACCAACAAACCAGCTGCGATTTGGCGGTGTTTAGTGGAAATTGTGCTAATAGTCAATTAGTTACGTGTTGGAGCGATCTTTATGGTGAGGGTACTATGTTACTGGGAGATTTAGTGGTTGGCAGCACTTATTTTATCCGAATTTCGAGTGCAGAAACTGGTATTGGGTTTGATATTTGTGTGGGTACGCCGCCTATACCTCCTTCCAATGACGCTTGTTTTAAACCGCGTAAAATACCCGTTTCGGAAGATGAAAATTGTTTTATAAAGGTATTTGGTTCATTGGAAAATGCCACGCCAACACCTACGGCCATTTATGAACCTAATTCTAGTTATGCTTACCACGATGTTTGGTTTTCTTTCAAAGCTACACAAGCCAACCATAATGTAGAGGCGATAAATATTGTCAACCTCGATGATAGTTACTACAATGATTTTATTAATTTAGAAGTGTATTCGGGTGATTGTGGCGCTTTAGTATTGGTAGGGCAGCCTGATCAATATTACGGCTCAAAGATCATTTTGACCAATTTAGTGGCAGGAGATACCTATTTTATCAAAGTTTTTCAATTATATAATCATCGAATTACCTTTGATCTGTGCGTGACCAGCCCACAGCCGCCTTCCAACGATGAATGTGCTGGTGCTACACCGTTGTTGATCGACCCCAATTTGGTCTGTCAATCGGCAATAACTGCTACAACTTTTGGTGCTACCCAATCTGTTCCGGGATGTTCTGACAAACCGATCAACGATATTTGGTTCCAGTTTATAGCCACCAGTTCAAGCAGTCGTTTGAATGCACAAATGCTGGGAGGTGATCCTGATTATACGTTTGGTATGGAAATATTAGAGGGCGATTGTGCTAGTTTAACGCCCTATTTGGATTGCGCCGAATATGCTTACGGAAAAATAATAAACTTGCAAAATCTCGTAGCAGGCCATACTTATTTTATCCGTTTGTATTCGTTTGTCAACCGACCAAGGGACTTTTCTATTTGTTTAACCCATTTGCCACCGCCGCCAGCCAACGACAATTGTGTCCAACCTGAATTAATTTTGGCCAATAATGGCATTGATTGTATCCAAAAATATTTTGGCACTACTTTGGGGGCTACACCATCGTTATTTACTTGTTATGGAGAGGCTGCGCAAGATGTATGGTATCAATTTGTGGCTACCAGCGCAAAACACTTTATCGACTTAAAATCAACGGGTTATCCCTTTGGTTTTACGTATTACCCGTTAGGCTTTCAGATCTATGAAGGGAGTGATTGTGCCAACCTTTTACCTGTTGCGTGCTACGATAATGCGGATATTCAGCCTACTATTTTAGAAAATTTGACCATTGGAAACACCTATACGTTGCGCGTATTTACCAATGAGATTGATGCGCGGGAGTTTTCTCTTTGTATCCGTGCTTTACCCGAAATACCAAATAATACCAATTGCTTAGCGGCTTTGGAAATTGTGCCAAGCCCTAATTTGGAATGCAGCAATCCTATTGAAGGAACTACGGCTGGATTGACCGATATTGCTTATGTTGGATGCTATTATGGCACTGGTCTTTGGTATAAATTTACAGCGACTAGCGATAAACACCTCATCCGACTGCAGGATACTGTACAACGGTATGGTTACGGATTTTTAGGTGTTGAATTTTTACGAGACAATTGCAATAATTTCTATAACGCTACTTGTTCCAATAACCTTGAAATCTACGCATTTTATCTTGTTCCCGGAACGGAATACTATATTAGGGTAGTTGGGGAGCAATATTCGGGTGTGGATTTTAATTTATGTGTCTTGCCCATAGTGCCTCCCGCCAATGATCTGTGCGCTAATGCAACCACAGTTGTACCCAATACAGGTTTGGATTGTGTAAATACCTACCCAGGTACGACAATAGGTTCCACCGCCCCCGATTATCAAGATCGAGATACATGGTATGATTTTACGGCCACCAGTACCAGCCATGCTTTTGAATTATTGAATATTGAAGTGATTAGTGGTAATTACTCAGCATCTCTCTTATACGACCTTTATAAAGGCGATAATTGTGATGATTTGACCTTGGTGGCGCAATTTAATACGTACGAAGCAGCAGTATCGCACCAACTCGTCCTTGGCGATCACTATTTTGTCCGAATTTATAGAAATTACGAGGATTATGAAGCAAATTTTGATTTTTGTATAAAAACCCTGCCTACTTCGCCGCCCAATGAATATTGTGCGGGTGCTTATGAATTGATCCCAAATACTGGTTTGGATTGTACGATCGTAACATCGGGTACGACGGAAGGTGCTGTGGAAGGTGAATCCTGTATCGTCAACTCAGGTGTAGATGTATGGTACAAATTTACCGCTACGGCTACTGCGTACACGGTTCAGTTACTCAATGTTTTAAGTCCCACGAGCGGTAATTATTTATCATTTGAAGTGTTACAAAGTACAGATTGTGAGTCGTTTACAAGTTTGGGGTGTAACACTTATATTTATCAGGGGTTCAATGTAAGCGGACTTACCATTGGTGCGGTTTATTATATTCGAGTAGCCAATTTGATAGGTTCTGTTTTTCAATACGATATTTGTATCACCACATTTCCCACGCCACCCAACGATCGCTGCGAGAACGCCGAGCCTTTGCCCATTTCTGCTTGGCAAGGTTGTGAATATTCCACTTATGGCACTACTTATGGCGCTACACCTACCAGCGGCTTAACAGCTTGTGGCGAAACGGGCGACGATGTTTGGTACAGTTTTATCGCAACGCAATCGGCGCTTACTTTTACGGTAAATTCCAATATCAATTTTTTCAATGTGGAATTGCTCAACGGTGAATGCGGCAATTTGCAACACTTGGAATGCCGAAATTCATTATACAACGGTAGCACTTTTACATTTGGTGAACTCATTCCGGGTGCGACGTATTTTCTTCGGGTAAATACCATTTGGACAGCTACCGAATTTAATATTTGTATCAGCACACCACCATTGCCACCTGTCAACGACGCGTGTATAGATGCCGTTGTTTTACCCGTTTCACCCGACGAAACTTGTATCACTTTGATCAGCGGCACTACTGCTTGGGCTACTCCTTCCTCCAATGTGCCGAATAGTGGATTTGGTAATATTTCTAACGATATTTGGTACACCTTTACCGCGACAGGAACGAACCATTTGATTACGGTGACTAATTATTATAGTTACAATAGTTATTTACAACTGGATGCCTATTCCGGCGATTGCGTTGCATTGACATTGGTTGGAGGACAGTCTTTATGGAGTAATAACCGATTGTTGCTGACTAACTTGACACCGGGTTCGCCTTATACCCTCCGATTGTATGATCCGTATAATTCAGCAAATATAAGTACCTTCGATATTTGTGTCACCAGCCTAACCCCGCCTGCCAATGACGAGTGCGCAGGCGCAGTGCCGCTGACGGTCAACTCCTCTTTGGATTGTGTGCAACAGACAAGTGCAACAGGTTATGGTGCTACCCCTTCCATGCCCGATTGTAATGGAATGCCAACAAATGATATTTGGTACCAATTTACAGCCACTAGTACCTCTTACGCTTTATCCACTAATGCATATCAAATAGGTATGGAGATTTTTGAAGGTAATTGTGGGGCGTTAATACCGTTCGTAACCTGTACCATCTTGGATAGCCCAAAAGAGATTATTCAAAACTTGGTTATTGGAAATACCTATTATATCCGGTTTTCCTTTAGTGGAAATATCGAACCTTTTGAGATTTGCCTTCAAGCACTACCAGCCGCTCCTGCTAATGATGAATGCGCGCAAGCCATTGTTATTCAAACCAATAGTGGGTTGGATTGTACGTTCAGTTACGTAGGATCTACCTTAGGTGCCACGCAATCAGCACCCGCTTGCGATGGCTTGGGAACGCATGATATTTGGTACCAATTTACAGCCACCAATACTACCCATTTGTTGGATATATACGCCACGGATCCTTTTAATGGCGATTTTAAAGCCAATTATAATATAGAATTGTATAGCGGAAGCGATTGTGATAACTTGACTTCATTGTCTTGCACCAATCCATATGATGCCTTGACTTGGAATGATTTGGTTGTTGGCAACACTTATTTTGTCCGCATTTTTAGCCTTCAAAATACTGCTTTAGATGTTACTTTATGCATCCTAACCCCGCCGCCACCGTCCGCAAATGCGGATTGCTCCAGTGCTATTGAACTCATTCCAAGTCAGGATCTGAATTGCAGCCAACCGGTATCGGGTACTACGGGCGGTTTATCTTGGGACGAAACTATTGGAAATTGGGTGTCGGGTACCAGTCTTTGGTATCAATTTACGGCCACTAGCAATGCGCATGTAGTTGAATTGCAGCATATTGTGGAGTTATATGGTAATAATTACACCGAATTAGCTCTCTATGAGGGTACTTGCGATGGATTGCAAGTATTGAGTTATGGCAATAAAATTATCAAGAGTAATTTGGTGCCTGGTAATGTCTATTATGTAAAAGTAAATGGCGGCTCTAATTCGGCATACAATTTTGATCTTTGCGTACTCACAGTCCCTCCTCCAACCAATATAACCTGTCTTGATGCACAGCCATTACAAGTTTGGCCAGCCAATTGCGAAGCCGCAACATCAAGTGTTTTGATGGGTGGAGATCCTTATTATTCGTATTATTACAACGGCTGCAATACCATTAATTCGGCTTGGTTTAAGTTTGAAGCCACTGATAATACCCATTTTATTACAGTAAATCAAACAGCACTTGAGGATATTTATTCTGGACTAAAGTATGAGCTCTTTGTAGGCGATTGCGACCAATTGACTAGTATAGGGTGCTATCCTAAGTATTATGAGCCTCATTACCAGTACTTTAACCCTGGAACTACCTATTATGTGCGGGTAGGTTCGGAGGAATCACAATCGGCCTTGTTCGATATTTGTATCTCTACACCACAGCCTGATTTGAATTTATACGACTACCAATTACCCGACAACTGTACAACGGGGGACAATGAAACACTCAAACTTTGGATGTTTAATAGCGGTGATAAAACCGTTGATATCGGAGCGGCATCTATCAGCCTTGCTATCAATGGAGCCAATACGGGCAATTACGGGCCATATTTTAATACAACTATGATTGATCCGGGTAGTTATGAGGTAGTTGATCTGACGGGTTTGGATTTTTCCAATAATGGTATCAATCAAATGGTGGCTAACGTTGCGTTACAATACGATAGGGATCTAACCAATAATACCCTGAAAATATCTTTTACAGGTCAAAATTTGATCAATTATTATGCAGATGGCGACGGTGATGGTTACGGAAATGCCGCGCAATCGTTTGTCAGTTGCGTACCCATAGATGGATTTGTTGCGGATAACACCGACTGCGATGACACCAATTTTGATATACACCCATCTGCTATTGAAACCTGCAATGGAATAGACGATGACTGTAACGGACTGGTAGATGCCGACGACCCTAATGTGCAAAATACCCAAGCGCTGGTGCTCACTTGCCCCGATAATATCATTGTGGAAAATAATACGGGAACGTGTAGCACCCTCGTCTATTATGACTTGGTGGTTTCGGACAATTGTGCAAATACGCTGACACAAGACAGCGGATTACCCACAGGTAGTTTATTCCCAGTTGGGACAACACTCAATGCCTTTACCCTCACCGATCCCGATGGCAATCAAGTTGCGTGTAGCTTTACGGTTCAGGTAAAAAAAGCCGCAGATCCTGATTTACAGTACGCCTATACCGTGATTGGTTTTAACGATGTATTAATGAGGGGAAATACGGTGTTTTCTGGCGGCGTGGGCGTTGTAAATGCGAATAAAAAAGCGCGTCTTCAACTCGGTACAACCGTCACCGGAGCCAATTCATTTGTCAAAGCACCTATCCTCGAACTCCAAGGCGGTAGCCAAGTGACCAAGTATTACAATGGACAAGTGCCGACTGCTTTATTACCTGTTTTTCAGGCCAATACCACGCCAAGCAGCAACAATATCTCTATTCCAGCCAATAGCAATGCTGTTACCCTAGGGTTGGCCAGTTATGGCAATATCATTGTAGGATCTGGGACAACGGTTATTTTTTCTGGTCAACCCACGGTATTAATCAAAGAATTGACGATAAAGGCTGGGGCCATCATCCTGTTCGATCAAAGCACAACACTGTTGGTCAATAAAGGTATTTCAATCGCAGCCAATGCTGATTTTAACCCTGGAGGTAGTCAATTGGTGCAATGTTTTGCGGCTGAAAACGTGACTATTGAACGTGGTTGTGATGTTTTTGCCCATATTTATACGAAAAAAGACCTCTTATTGGAAAAAGCATCTGCTTTAGTACCAACCAATATGACAGGTAGTTTTATCGCATTCAACGTATATGCACCGGAATATGTGCAGTGGAATTGGGCAGAAAACTACTGTCCAACGGATGCTAGCAGACCTGCAAGCCTAGAACTGGAGCGTACAACGGAGCAAACGATAACACAATCATCTATCAATGGTATGCATATCGCTCCCAATCCGGCTTCCTCTAAAGCGCAAGTGTCTTTTGAATTAGAAAATGACACCCCCATAACAGTACAAGTAATGGATGCCACCGGGCGATTGGTCCAAACGACGCAAATAAATGGCGTAAAGGGCAATAACCAAGTGATGTTACAATTATCAAAGTTATCGGAAGGGTTATACACGGTGCAAGTGCGTGGGCAAGGATACCAATCCATCGGGAAATTGGTCATTTCGTACCCGTAGAGACGTTGCACTGCAACGTCTAAAAACCCGCCCAAGGCAAACAGCCATGTACGAAAGGCAAATAAATAAGTTGCACTGCAACGTCTAAAAACCCGCCCAAAGCAAACAGCCATGTACGAAAGGCAAATAAACAAAACGGCTAAACCCCGCCCAAAGAAGTAGAGCATCGGCAATAGAAAAATTTGTAAAACAGTAAGATATTAAGAACCTTTGAGATGGTAGATTGCCCGGGTCGTTGCAAGTCGTTTGCAATGGCCCGGTTTTATTGCCCAATAGCACCAACCAAAACAAAGCTTGCCCAAAAAAAAGGATGTCCTTTATGGGCAGGATTTTGTTTCAAGTAGGTTCTTTTGGCTTCCGCCAAAGCTTTGTTTTTTGACTTGCCATTTTGTATTTCTTGGTAAAAATTGTCCATCAATACTAATGTAGCATTATCGTTTACGCTCCAAAGGGATGTCACCACGCTTTTCGCACCCGCATACGAGAATGCACGCGCAAGACTCACAACCCCTTCGCCTTGATAGAGCTCGCCCATACCTGTTTCGCAGGCCGAAAGTAGCACCAAGTTAGCATTGAGAGAGAGGCTGTAGAGATCGCTTACATACAAGAAGCCATCTCTGATACTATCTGTCGTACTTTGAAAAACGAGGTAAGAAGCAGCACCGTTTTGGTCGTTCGCTTTTCCATGTGTAGCAAGATGAAGCACCCTGTAATCACCTGCTTCTTGCTTAAAATGCTCCAAAGTAGCCCCATTTCCAAGGTAAAGTGCGCTTTTTTCGCCCATTCTCTTTTGAGCGAGCAATACTTCAGATCCTGAAAAAGGTAGGGGCAAAAAGGTATTTCGCCACCTTATTCCCTCGTTCAATGGTTTGGCTAATTGCCTACTGCTGTCTGTAAAAAATGGTGCAAAAGCCAACAAGGCACCTGATGGTTCGTGTAAGTGTTTTTTTAGGGTCATTTGTTGCAACATGGTGGCAGAATAGGCATAACTAAACACATTTTTTTTTACCAAAAAAGAATATGTATTGAAATTGGCCGGGTCTTTTGGTGAGTTAGAAAGTAGGGTCTCAAAAGGTAAATAATTCAATTCCCCATCAGGCACGATCACTATTTCAGTATTGAGCCAAGCAGCCACAGGCAAAATAAGTTTTTGGTACAATTGGTGCGCAGTAGTGGCATACGTCCGAACAGAAGATTCGTACTGCCCAGACGATGGAGCGGGTGCAAAGTGGTAAGACGTGATGCCTTGTCGCAATTTTGTAACCCACTCCGTCAGCGGGAAATCACGAGGAACTGCCACGACATGACTAATGTCTTTATTCACGACAAATATGTATATCGTGCTATCGCCTATGAAATATTCCAGTAAGGTTTGGTCTGGTGTCAACGAGCGTTGGGTTTGTTCCAGTGTAATATTCCTGTAATCATATTTTAGGTGGTAATAACTCGGATAGTTTTGTTCTAATCGTTGGAGGAACTGGTGATAAGATTTTTGTTTGTCCAAGTAAAGCCTATTCTTCTCCAATACCTGCACATGGTTGAGCGGCAAACCTTTATCGGCCGTCAATTGCATCTTTTGTTTTTCCAGTTCGATCAAATCCAGTCTGAATTTTTTCTCTTTATCCAAAGTATCTTTTGGAAGACCAGAAAACGCTAAAGCATTGGATGCTTGTGCCGCAGCAAAAAGATCAAAACCGTGCATGGTTTCGCTCAATTGCCAAGCGTTTTCTAAGGCAGAAGAATCGCCTTGTGATAGTAAGATCATTTCGACCGAAATCGCCTGTTCAAAAATACCATTCGCGGTAGTTAACCATTTTTTTCTTTTAAGCACAGATTCCTCAAAGCGGATCATTTTATCTATGAGGTTTTCTGCAAGTTGAAAATGTGCCCGGCTCAGTGACAAATACCCAAGATATCCATTGTTACGGTACATCGCTAGATAAGTATTGGCCATGCCACTCTCGGATTGGTAAATCTTGGCATTATCCAAGCCAAAAATATTGTTCCATATATCTTGGGCAGTTTGAAATGTTTCCAATGATACTTTGAAATCGCCTTTTGCGGTTTGCGCTTTCCCTAGCCCCACCAATACCGTAGCTATTTCTGAATTGTCGCGTTGGGCGGCTTTGCGTAGCAACTGAACGGTTTTCTGGTACATCTCAATACTGCGGTCGTAGTTTTTTAAGGTATAGTGCAACTGTGCCAAATCATAGGTAGTATAGGCATAATCTGGGTGTTCCAAAAGCCCACAATTCACCATCACATCGTTCCCTTTCTCAAAGTATTCCAACGCCTTGGGGATGTTTTTTTGAAACATAGATATTTCGCCCATTTCAGAATATAGAGCGGCCATGTATTTATCCTTCGTTATACCATTTTTTTGGTTAATTTCTAAAGCCAGTTCAAAATAATGTATGGCATCCGTAAAACGATATTGGTTGGAAAAACAGATACCTAAATTATAATAACTGGTAAAAAAATCAATATCATAAGGAGGGAGCAATTGCTGTTTGATCGTCAACCCTTTTTCCAACATTCCTACTGCCAAGTCGTAATGGTAAAGGTAGCGATGCGGTTGGCTCATTTTTGTAAGCGTATTTGCTACTGGAATGCTATGCGTTCCAAAGCATACCACATTGATTGCTAATGCCTTTTCAAAATAAGCAATGGATGCTGCTCGATCACCCGTTTCATTGAGCAAAATACCAATTTGTTGAAGCGACTTTGCTAAATCCGGGCTATTAGGTGCCAGTATTTTTTCCCGAATGGCATAACATAACCTATGTGTATCAAGGGCTTCCTTATAGGCTCCTTTGGCCAATAAATACTCCCCTTTTACAAAAAGTGTATCGGCCTCAGACGTATTGATTTGCGCCATTATGGTGGAGAAAGATACAAACAATATAACAATGGCCAAACTGGTTTTAATATTAAGCATAATCTTATTGGGTTAAATAGTGGATGTTACGCTAAAAAATGTAGGCCCAATTGTAAATCATTTGGTTGGCGGGCAATATTAAGGATTTTTATGCTCTTGGTAAGTATTTACTCATTTTTTAAATCTACTTTGGGTTACGATCTCAATCTTTCCACGTATTTTTGCAAAAAAAAGTAACAATGGACGAGCCCATTATGAAAGAACTCCTCAATGTCCTCCCGCAAGTGGGCAACGTAACATGGATAGGTGTACGCAAAGAACGTATCATACCTCCCATTTCCGTAGAAAAAGTACAAGTATTGGCCACAGGTGGCCTCGAAGGAGACCGATACAAAGGTGGCCTCGCAGGCAAGCGACAGGTAACGCTCATCCAAGGTGAACACTTGGACGCATTGGCCTCCATACTAGGTAAAGAAAATATCGATCCAGGACTGATCCGCCGAAATATTGTGGTGCGTGGTATCAATCTGCTCGCCTTACGCGACCGTCAGTTCCACATCGGGGAGGCCATACTCGAAGGTACTGGTTATTGCCACCCTTGCTCTCGAATGGAAGAAAACCTCGGAAAAGGCGGCTACAATGCCATGCGCGGACACGGTGGTATTACCGCTCGGGTCATTCAAGCAGGTACTATTCAGTTAGGGGATAGTGTGGCTTTGAAGCCCTAAAATTGGAGTACAATACTTCCCGGTCTCAAGAGCAGCCGCGCACCTATGGCTGTGCTACTGTTATGTATCGCGATAGATTTTCGAATCCAAATAGTACTCTTGTACTCTAGTGCAGATGTACACAATATACCGGTTAAACCAGCTGCTAAATAGATTGTATTCGCCCCTCCTTCAAATGGATTTTCCAAACTCCACCTCATAATAATTAAAGAGGGAACACCAACCCAAACTGATGCAACATGCAATTTTCGTCCTTTTTGATACGCCTCCTTGGCTTTGGGCGTACTAATCAATTCCGCTATGAAATCGCCCCTTGATGCTTTCTTTCCTGCAATATAGTAGCGATCACTAAAATAACGTTCTTCCCACATTAATTCTTTGGTCATCAATACACGGCCTTCTTGTGCCTGCGAACAAAAGGTAGTGAGGATAAACATACATATAAATACTAGTTTTAAAGATTGCATAAACATAGAGAATTATTGTTTTTTTTAATGAAAAATCACTAACAGATTAGCCGAACAGATTGTTTACGCTAACTTTGCTCCTATAAAAAATTTTTTACCATTTTTTGCTATTTATTCGCTTTTGCTGCTTGTACAATGCCATGCGCGGACACGGTGGTATCACCGCTCGGGTCATTCAAGCAGGTACTATTCAGTTGGGCAACACAGTGGCGTTGAATCCCTAAAATTGGAGTACAATACTTCCGGGCCTCAACAGTAGCCGTGCACCTATGGCTGGGCTATTGTTATGTATCGCGATAGATTGTCGAATTAAAATCTTACTCTTGTACTCTAGCGCGTATGAACACAACGAACTGGTTAATCCAACCAATAAATAGGTTACATTAGGTTCGTCGTCAAATATCGTCTCCAAATTCCTCGCAAAAAGAATAGTACCAGGCACCCCAACCAAAGCAGAAGCAATTTGTAAGTTTCTCCCTTGTTGAAACACTGCTTTGGCTTTAGGCGTACTACTCAATTCTGTTTTGAAATCTCTCCAAGATACCTTTTTTCCTGCAATATAGTAGCGATTACCCCAAAAACGCTCTTCCATAGATACTTCTTTTGTCATCAATACACGGCCTTCCTGTGCCTGAGAACAAAAGGTAGCGAGCACAAACATACAAATAAATATAAATTTTAAAGATTGCATAAACATAGCGAATTATTGTTTTTTTAAATGAAAAATTATCAACACAATAACAGAATAGATTGTTTATGCTAACTTTGCTCCTATGAAAAATATTTTTACCATTTTTTGCTATTTATTCGTTTTTGTCGCTAGTCTTGGCGCACAAACCAACACACTTTTCGACGAAAACACCGTTGGTAAAATTGAAATTTATGTACGCCCAGATTCGTTGGAATACATGATTACCAATTTGTTGAACGACGAATACATCCGTGGTAATTTTATTTTTCATTCCGGCAATACCATCGATACCGTAGAAAATATAGGTCTGCGTTTGCGTGGTAATACATCCTTAAACGCACAAAAAAAATCTTTTAAAGTCAGTTTTAATGAATTTGACGAACTAGGGGAGTATCAAGGCCTGCGCAAACTCAACCTACGGGGCAATCATAACGATCCTACTATGATGCGCGAAAAATTGTTCTACCATATCTGGGAAAATGCAGGAAGACCGCAACGCCGCGCCGCATTTGTGGAACTATATATCAACGACGAATACAAAGGGCTATACACCAATATCGAAGAAATTGACAAACGATGGCTGAAAAGGGTCTTTGGCAATAACGATGGTAACCTCTACAAATGCCAATACCCCGCCAATTTGGCCAATCTTGGTAGTAACCCAAGCGCCTATAAACAGATATTGACCGGTAGCAACGAACGTGCTTACGATCTCAAAACCAATGAAGCACTCGACGATTATTCCCGTTTTGTAACATTAGTAACGACATTAGATTTGCCTGTAAATGCCGATTATCCTGCAAAAATTAGCCAAATCCTCAATGTTGAATCCGTTATTAAAGCATTTGCATTGGATGTCGCCACAGGTAATTGGGACGATTATTTTTATAACCAAAACAATTATTACCTCTATGATAACCCCGAAACCGGTAAATTTGAGTTTATCACATTAGATACCGATAACACTATCGGCGTTGACTGGGTCAATAGAGACTGGGCCACCCGTAATTGTCTCGATTGGCAAAGTCATAGCGGCCCACGCCCACTGGCCACTAAATTGATGGCTGTTCCGGAGTACAAGGAAATGTTTATCCAATATTTGTTCCATATCACCAAAAATGTGGCCAGCCTGAACCAACTCAATACCTATATTGACCAAATGCACGACCTCATAACGCCCGCCGCTATTTATGACACCTACCGGACATTGGATTACGGTTACACTATCCAAGATTTTCACAATGGTATCATCGAAACCATCGACAACCATACGCCTTATGGGATCAAGCCGTTTTTGGAACTGCGGAGGAACAAAACACTGGAACAATTAGCAGGTCTTGTCAATGATAACGACCTTGATAACCTAGCATTAAATCCACAAATTTGGCCAAATCCTGTAACCGATTGGCTGTATATGGAGTTGCCACAAGCCGCTAATATGGAGGTAAACATCTTTTCCGCCACAGGAAATCTACAAAGTTCAATGCACTTTGATAACAAAAACACGATCGCCGTTCCTATGGAAAATTTACCCAAAGGATGTTATTGGGTAGAAATAACGACCGATCGTGGACGGGTGGTGAAATTGGTAGTGAAATAGAGGGCTGTGTCTAAGTACCTAAATACACTGTAAAATAAGTTTTTTTAGGCTTTGAGGTCTCTGTTTTCAGCATATTTGTAGCAGTTGACCGACCCAGAATGGGTCAAATGTTTATAGCAAAATCGCGGTTTCAAGACGCGTGCGACCCTGTAGGGGTCGAATGTCATACAGCCACATTGCTCTATAAACATTTGACCCATTCTGGGTCGGTTACACCCTCAAAATATAAAAAAACTTA
>JAYUKX010000009.1:0-75963 GCA_043764095.1 Chitinophagales bacterium | reverse complement strand
TCGCAAACAGTTTCGTTACCGCAACCATCTTCTACGAACCACTTGATTTTGTGTGTTCCGTATGGCAATTGTGGTACTGCACCTGCTGCTGGGTTGTTCGCTTGGTTGAACCAACGTACACGTGCTGTGCGGCTGTTACCGTTAGCAGCGTCCACTTGTAAGCCGAAGCCCCACTTGCGGTCACCCGCAACTGGACGGAAGTCGAACGCCCATGGCGTGCCACCTGCAAAGTTTGCATTGTTGATATTGTTGTAATTAATATTGTTGAAACCAGGAGGATTCACGCTATTGATTACAGACTCCATAGAACCGTTACCGTCAAGGTCAAGGAACAATAAGTAGCGGAAAGAAAGGTTTGCACCAGAACAAGCGTCTGTAGCAGTAATTTCGATATTCGCATCACCTTCGCAAAGGTCATGGCTGCCTACTGTATTATCCCAGTACTGCGTTGCATTGTAGAACTGAGGATCATTTGCGCTAAGATCGCAGAACTCCACAGGAGAAGCAGGACACTGAACAACTGGATCTTGTGTATCAAATACTTTGATGATCTGTTTGTATGTGTAGCTATTTGCTTCTTTAGTCCAGAATAGAGAATAGTTGGTTGGTTGTGGATCAGTTGGGTTGATCCTTACTGATGTTGGAACCCATCCTGCAACAGTAGTACCTGCTGGAGAAACCGTTACACCTGGCAAGTTAGTCGGGTGGTTAGTGGTATTGTTCGGGTTCGGGTTTGGTACATAAACGTTCAGCGCATTGCTGGCTGGAAGGTTTGGATTGTACGCACACCAGTTAATGATACGCCAAGTACGCTCGATTTTGAAACAAGCATCAGGAATTACAGTGAAGAATTCGTCTGTGTAAGAAGTTGCAAGCAATTCGCAATCTTCGCCGTAGAATTCAGGTGCACCATAAGCAGTTGTACCGTCGCAAGTAGAAACTAAACGATCCGCAGGGAACTTCACCCAGTAGTTCTGGTTGTAAGTTACGATGATACGTTGTGAGCACTGGCTGCTATTGCCTGCTGCGTCCACAACAGTCCAACGGCGTGTGATAGTGCCTTTGTTACAAAGAGAGTCAAACTGGGTCAACACCACTGTGCTAGTGATCGTTGGGTTTGAACAGTTATCCGTAGCCGTTGCTTGGCCATAAGCCCACAAAGATGGATCAAATGCTTCGCAAGAAACCGTTACATTAGCAGGTGCAGAACAAGTTGGTTTGAATTTGTCATCTACCAACACATTGATCATTACTTCATCATAATCGCCTTCAAGGAAATCAAGTTCTTTTGAACCTGGACCTGGATCAACGTCATATACACGCAAGATAACTTGTACTGTAGTACCGATATCAGAGCAATCAAACTTAACTTGGTCATGTACCAAAGCATTCGTTTGAACTGGGTTAGCATTCATACGGCGCGCCTTGAAATAAACAGGGCCACAGTTGTCATAAGAACCGTTATCCAAAGAAGAAGCATTTACAAATACCATACCATCAACACCCAAAGAAGTTTGAGTGAACTCGTCACCAACCGCAGTTGGAGGCGTTTGGTCTTCTACCGTAAGATCAAATCCAACAGTAGATGCGTTACCGCAATCATCAGTGATCGTGTAAACTACTTCGTGTGTACCGATTGGCAAGCAAGCCGTGTAACCGAAGTTAGCCAATGTATCAGGAATCCAAAAATTGTTACCTGGGAAAGATGTCAATGTACCATTTACAGTGAAAGTACCGATCAAAGCACCAGTGTATTGGTCATAACCATAAATTGTAGCAACAGCAGTACGAATCCGTGAGCATGCGTCAGAAACGATTACATTTGGCAAATCAACAGTTGCGCAGCAAGTGTTAGAATTGGTGCTCACTGTTACATCATCTACTGGTGCAATTGTTGGGCCTACTTCGTCAACTACTTTAATCAACTGAATAAAGTACTTAGGATTAGACGTTTGATTGGTAGGTAAACACCAGTCATAAACTACCCAAGTACGAAGGATTTTGTGTGTTCCATCACAAACTGGAAGCACTTGATCCGTGTAAGTAACGTTCAACTCGCAATAAGAAGCCTCTGGATAAAGAGGGAAGTTGCGATTCAATACAGTAGAGAAAAAGAAAGGTGCACCCGTAGTACTTGGAGAAGTAGTTGGGTTAGTACAGCTTACTGTTACATCCGCTGGGAAACTCACATTTCCAACATTGATACGATCTACAAAAATGAGTTGTGTGCAAGTGTTGGTGTTGCCAGAAGCATCAGAAAACGCCCAAACACGGCTGTAATAGCCACTCAAGTTACCGTTTTGAACCGTTCCGCATGGAAGGTCAAACCAAGTATCTGTGTAAGAACGAGTTACTGCTGAACAGTTGTCTGTTGCCGTTGGGTAAGCGTTAGCTACGCCAAGTGCATTCAAGGCATCAGGAGAAAAATTAGTTGCTGCGCAAGGTACGCGAGCATTAACGCAAGAAACAACTGGCGCCAATTTGTCTTCCACCGTGATATAGCCCCAGCAGCTTTGGCCAGATACTAGATCGCGAACGCGAACTTGGATTGTTTGGTTGATGTGCGCGCTAGTAGCGGTAAAATTACCGGAAGCAGGTACCCAAACATTGTTGATTTTAGCCTGTACCTGAAAATTGCCACCTGGGCAGTACTGGGCGGGATTTCCTTCGAGAATCATGTCGTCGTCTAAAGTAACGGAACAATCTTGATCTAAAGAAATTTGAACGAGGTTATTACAGGTTAATGAACACTGAGCGCTCAAGCTTACACTTGAAACGGCCATCAATGTTAATGCCAATAACAAACCCCAAACTTTTGTAGCGATAGTAAAATTCGCTTTCCTCATGAGATTAGAAATTTAAAAAATTAATAAAAAATTGTTAATAATACGAAATTAATGAATAGATAAATAAAAAAAACAAAAAGCAATTTGTTTTTAAAAAATTGATTATCAATTGTTTATACTGGTTGCTGATTAGTTTTTTTAATTGCTCTACTGTTGTTATATAAACATACCTCAAAAATCTAGCATTTTCGCTGATCTAAAAGGGGATGATTTAAAATATACTTCGGTTCGATAGGTTTTGTGCGCGAAAATCGTATGGCACCCCATAAATCTATGCGCAAAACCTAACGACGTTCAGCATGGGTGGCGAGACTTTGAAAAGAGTTAGATGTCGTAAAAGTAAAATGTATAAGTGCCGCCAATTCAAATAAGTTAAATTAAGAAAAGATTCCCTAATTCAACACATAAAGTGTTGCAAAGGTAAGGAGTTTTAGTGCGATAAAAAAAGGAATTGAATCGTTTTTTTTCCATTTTAACTATCAAATGCATAAAAACAGCAAAAAGCGTTAGGATATCTGCGTGTTTTTATGTGTATCTTAGTGTTTGTTTATATTTTATTTAATTGATAATCAGTGTTTTGTGGGTGAAAATGTTTACCCACAACTTGATGTAGCGTAATTTTATAGGGGGTATTAACTCGCAATCGGTATATGGTGTTCAAATACCATTTTGATCAAACTAGCAGTACTATTTACCCTCAATTTGCGCATAATATTCTTGCGGTGTACACTTACTGTTTGGTCACTAATATACAAACGATCCCCAATTTCTTTATTGGTAAGTGCCTGACCAATATATCGGATAATCTCGAACTCTCGCTTTGTCAAATTATATTTTTTAACAAACATAACCTCCAAACTAGAAGTATTGGTGACGGCTAATTTTGACTCGGATGGAATTGGATTAACCCCTCTGCCAACATATACGCGACCTTCACTTACCTCCCTTATCGCACTGCGCAATTCATCCTTTGACGCTGATTTAAGTAGATAGCCATCAGCACCACTTTTTAAAGCCCGCTGAACAGCCAAAGGATCATTTGTTGAAGTAATAAATACAATACGCAAATGTGTATAGAGTGATTTTAATTTTACTATAATATCTGTATCGCTAACAACTGGAATAGTAGGATCCATCAATAACAGATCGGTGCGATATTCGTTCAAATAGCCTTCTACTTGATCCGTGTTCCTGGCAATAGCGGTTATATTGCATAGAACAGCATTACCTGGCGCAGACAAAACGGTACGGATTCCCTCGGCAAACAATGGTTGATGATCGGCAACCAAAACACTCAATGACTTCATAATTTATGTAAACGGAGTAAAAAAAAGGCTGCGCATTATGATGACTATATCTTGCGGCAACACCCTTTGGTATCACTAATTGCGGGGGGACTCCTACCTTGTACCAATTATCATACCAAACTCCCCCCACAGTGATTTGTTTTTTGGTTTTTTTTATTTCTTCGTCGCTTTGTTTAATCATTTAACCATACATTGTTTTTATTATCATTTTTCATTCGGCTTTCTAAGCAAATTTTTAAACCGCTTTATACGCTCGGTTTGTGTTAAATGCCTACTTTTGCGTTCAACATTATATTTATACTAAACGTCATTATATGAGCAATTTATGTCTTATTTTCGCGCTATTTTAGCCCCTGCCTTGTTGATTGGGTATGCCATCGCCGCTTTTGCCCAAACCAAACCTATTACGCTCGAGGACATTTGGGAATATGGCACATTTCAAACCAAAACAGGGCCGCGTGGTATCCATTTCCTTAATGACGGAGCGCATTACTCGATCCAAAACGACAATAAAATTGAAAAAATAGCACTAAAATCTGGCGAAAAAATAGCCACTTTGTTCGATCCGTCCGCTTCCGGATGGAAAGGAAAAATGGACAACTATACTTTAAGCGCAGATGAACAATGGCTACTCCTCGCCACTAATACGCATCCTATTTACCGCTGGAGTACACAAGCCGATTATTTTGTGAGCAATATAGATGGGAAAAAAATTAGCCCACTCTTCGATAATGGCCAACAACGCTATGCCACCTTTGCCCCAAAAGCGGATAAAGTCGCTTTTGTATTTGATAATAACTTGTTTTTCAAAGATTTATCAACAAATACGCTAAAGCAAATTACGACCGATGGTAAACAAAATGAAATCATCAATGGGGCTTCCGATTGGTGCTACGAAGAAGAATTTAAACTGGTACGCGCTTTTGAATGGAGCCCCGATGGCACAAAAATAGCATTCTTGCGCTTCGACGAACGCGAAGTGCCAGAAATGACCATGGAAAAATATAATGGCGACGAATACCCTGAGCTCGTCAAGTTCAAATACCCTAAAGTAGGTGAGCATAATGCAGTTGTGTCCGCTTTTATATACGACATTCGCACCAGCAAAACCATACCAGTAGCCACCAATTCAGATCCCGACGATTATATTCCTCGAATCACCTGGACACCCGATGGCCAACTCTGTGTTACACGACTAAACCGCCTCCAAAACCACCTTTGGTTGCTCTTGGCCAATAATAATTCAGGAAAAACTACGGTTTTGCTAGAGGAAACCAATAAATATTACCTCGATTTGCAAGAACCTCAATTTTTAAAAAATAATACTGGTTTTGTGTGGCAAAGCGATAAAAATGGTTTTAATCACTTGTATCTATTCGATATGAAGGGAAAAGAAAAAGCAGCACTTACCCAAGGAAATTTTGATATTACGGCTTATTATGGAATGGATGAAGTCAACGAATTAATCTATTATCAAGCCGCCACTGAAAATCCAATGCAACGCGAAATTTACAGCGTCAACTTAAAGGGCAAAAAACTTAAAAAGATTTCGGGGGATCCGGGCTATCATAACGCTCAGTTTAGTACTAATTTTGATTATTATATCGGAAGTGTATCTACCTTGAATACCCCGCCACAATATGCGGTGCGCGACCGAGAAGGTAAAATAGTGCGTCAATTGGAACAAAATACCGAAATTAAGCAAAAATTACGCGATTACGGTGCGGTTTCTGCCCAATTTTTTCAGATTCCCCTGCAATATACCCTTCCAGAAGCAGGTGGGCCTTGGCAAGGAACGCTCAATGGCTTTATCATGAAACCGAATAATTCCCCACCCGGCACAAAACATCCGATGCTGATGTTTGTATATGGCGGCCCGGGCAACCAGCAAGTACTCGACCAATGGAAAGGTGCTAATTATTGGTGGTTTCAAATGCTGGTTCAACAAGGCTATATCGTGGCATGTGTGGATAATAGGGGTACCGGCGGACGTGGAGCCGATTTTAAAAAATGTACGTATATGCAATTGGGTAAATTGGAGACTATTGACCAAATTACCGTTGCCCGTTACCTCGGAGCACAAGCAGATATTGATGCCGAGCGGATCGGTATTTTTGGTTGGAGCTATGGTGGTTATTTGTCAAGTCTATGCTTGCTCAAAGGTGCAGATGTATTCAAATTAGCCATCGCCGTTGCGCCCGTTACCAATTGGAAATGGTACGATTCCATTTATACAGAACGTTACATGCGTACGTATAAAGAAAATGGAAAGGGATATGATGACAATGCGCCGATCAATTTTGTGGATAAACTGACAGGCAATTATATGTTAGTACACGGCCTTTTGGACGACAATGTGCATTTTCAACACAGCGCAGAAATGTCGAACCAATTGATTGCCGCTAATAAACAGTATGAGGCCATGGTTTATCCCAACCGCAACCACGGCATTAGTGATACTGCTGCAAAACTTCATTTGTACCGTAAAATGACACAGTTTTTGAATAAACACCTCAAAGAAGTATCCAACTAGCGTCGTGGTAGTGCTAGATCCAAGTACTTATCAAACGACACCTAATATTCATAACATAACTATAAAATGCGATTTTTATTCATTTTTTTATTGTTTATTACATTTACAGCCTGCGAAAAGCCGGTTAAATCAACAGGATCTGGTGCGGTGAGCACCGATTATCAAGCTAAGTCCAATAACCCCGAGTTTTTTCATGCGGGTGTGCGCAGGATTGTTGATATAATCCGCTATGATATTTTTGCGCCACCCATTGCTTCACGTATTTTTGCTTACTCTACTATTGCGGGTTATGAAGCCATGGTACCAGGTTTCCCTGCATATAAGGATTTAGCGGGGCAATTGAATGGGCTGTCAGCAGCACCAAAACCCGAAGCGGGCAAAGAATACTGCTACCCGTTGGCGGGCGTGAACGCCATGCTTATTGTAAGCAAAGCACTCGTGTTCTCGGAAGGAGAGGTAGAAGACCTCAAGGAGGATATTTTTGACCAGTTCAAAGCCATGAATATGCCACAAGAAACCTACGACCGCTCGATGGTCTATGGTGAAACCGTTGCAAAACATATTTTAGCATGGTCTAAAAAAGATAATTATGCGCAAACTCGGAGTGCGCCCAAATTTACGATTGATACCAAAGATTCGGGCCGTTGGCGGCCAACACCGCCTATGTACGCCGATGGATTGGAACCCCATTGGGCCGAAATTCGCCCTTGGGTACTCGATTCCGCCGGCCAGTTCAAATGCGACCCACCTACGGCATTTAGTATTCAAAAAGGAAGTCCTTTTTATAAACAAGCGCGTGAAGTATATGATATTGTAAAAAACCTGAACACCAAAGACTCGCTCACGGCTTGGTACTGGGACGATAACCCTTTTGCGCTGGAAGTAAGCGGTCATCTGTCGTTTGGACGCAAAAAAATTAGCCCCGGCGGACACTGGATGCTCATTACAAGCACAGCCTGCCGCGACCAAAAAGCAGATATTATGCGCTCGGCAGAGACTTATGTACGTGTTATTTGTTCCATGACGGATGCCTTTATATCGTGTTGGAAAACAAAATATGAAACCAACTTGATCCGCCCTGAATCGTATATCAATCAATACATCGATGCTGAATGGGTGCCATTGATCCAAACGCCGCCATTCCCAGAGCATAGCAGTGGCCACAGCACGATTTCGGCTGCGGCTGCAACGGCACTTACCTTTGCATTTGGAGATAATATTCCATTTACAGATAGTACAGAAGTGGAATTTGGAATTGAGCCGCGTACCTTTAAGTCATTCAACCAAGCAGCAGATCAAGTGGGTATGAGCCGATTGTTCGGAGGTATTCACTACCGATCTGGCAATGTGGCTGGATTGAAAAATGGCAGGGAAATAGGAAAATATGTTTGTGAAAAGTTAAAATTGAAGCAATAAGTAACCGAGTCTAATATCGATGAAGGACTAAAAGAAAGAGGGTAATCAACTTCACAATCTGGAAATTGATTACCCTCTTCTTTATTTGTGTGCTTGGGAAATGCACAAATTACGCTTCTTTTAGCATTTGTTGGCCAAAAATAAAGGCAATTAAGATCAAAACAGATAATATCAGCATAGGATTACAGTTTTTAAGTGTTAGTAATTTTTGTTTGAATTTGTTTAAATTTAAAATCTAAACAGGTGCTTATTTGCTCATTAAAGATAGAACAATAACATAAAAGTTGCTTGTTTTATTCCTTGAGTATCGTTAATGAAATACTAAAGTGGAATCAATTCACTTTCCTTGATGAAGTATGACAAATTTCAGGCCAAATGTGAACTAAAGGAACAATAAAATAATAAATTACCACTTTTGGCTGATTCCTTTCCGCTCATACTGCCTATCTTTTCGTTTAAATAGCCCCACTATGCTGCGCATATTCCCGCCATTCTAAAGCAAGGTTTACTTGCTTTTTCATTATGGTCATCGCACAAAAAGATAACTTGTCTGAGCAAAAATTAATCTACCCAAAAGTGGTAATTTATTATTTTATCGTTCCTAATCCGAAAAAAATCCATTCATTTGCCCAAAATAAACTCAATATGTACAAAATTAGATCAAAAACAAACCAAATATCTATCAAAGCAATAACCTTGTTTGGGATAATTTGCTGCCTGAATCTGCCAGTAATTGCACAAAATGACACTTTGCGACTTATTTTTACGGGCGATATTATGGGGCATACGCCACAGATCAAAAGTGCCGAAAAAGCAAAAGGCGTTTACGATTATAAGTCATGTTTCCAATTTGTAAAACCCCAACTCAGTGCAGCCGATTTGGCCATCGGCAACCTAGAGGTAACATTACCGGGCAAACCACCTTATACTGGTTATCCAATGTTCCGAAGCCCTAATGCGCTGTCGGCGGCGTTAAAAGATGCCGGTTTTGATGTAATGGTTACCGCTAATAACCATTCCAATGACAGTCATGGTGCAGGTGTTACCAATACCATTGAAACCCTACGTACCGAAGGATTTTGGCAGACAGGCACCTTCAAAAATCAAAAAGAAAGGGATGTTTTTTATCCTTTGATGCTCTACAAAGATAAATTCAAACTGGCCTTACTCAATTATACTTACGGCACCAATGGTATCCCTACGGAAATGCCCACGATTGTAAACCTACTGGATACTGTACAAATGGCTGTTGATTTTGCAGAAGCGCGTGCACGGAAACCTCATTTTATCATTGCCGTAGTGCATTGGGGGCTGGAATACCAACTCACCGAAAATGCAGATCAACGTGCCATGGCGCGGTTTATGATGCGCAATGGGGCGGATATGATTATTGGTATGCACCCGCATGTGGTACAGCCCGTTAAAATGGAAAATTATCGAGGTAAAGAAGTACTAGTGGCTTATTCCTTAGGCAACTATATCAGTAACCAACAACAACCCAATACCGATGGGGGCATTATGGTAGAAACCGAATTGATCTTGAAAAAAGGGGCGGCTAAAGCCGTTTTAGGGAACTATGGCTATATACCAGTTTGGCGCTATATCCATAAGGTAGGTGCGCAACCCAGTTATTTTGTTATCCCAACCGCATTGGCCGACCAAATGAACGAATTGTTTCCGGCAATGCCCCAAACAGCCGTTGCCAAAATGGAAGCATTCGCTACTGCACTTAGAAAAAGACTAGGCCCAACAATGGAATGGACAAAAAAATAGAGGTAGCGCCACCACAGCACTACCTCAGCCCTAACCAAATAAAACCAAATTATTCTCGCGTATTTACTACGTTTAGATAAATAATACTGCAAAGGTAATACGCTTTGTGTAAATATGACAAGAAGCAGGCGGTAAATTTTAACTAATTGGCCATAATTTTCATTATTGTTAATAATGTGCTTGTTTTGTTGCGAATTTGCTAATGTTTTGACCCGTTAAAAACCGCTTTATCCTAAAAACACGCAATGAATTAACCTTTCTTCTAAAAAAATACACCTTTTAATAATATCTAATACGCTGCATTATGACATATAATATCATCCATTTTAAGGTTTTTTCTATTGACCATTACTATAAAATTGTAGTAAGTGTGTTTTTGACAATAATTATGTTTCTGCCCAATCTCTCAGCCCAAGCGGTGGACAAAGAACGCCAAGAAGCAGTAAAATCTATTTACAACCAAGGACTTGCCGATGGGCGTTGTCACGCATGGCTCGAAACCCTGTGTAAACAGGTCGGTCATCGGATCAGTGGAAGTATGGGCGCAGAAAAAGCGGTCGAATGGTCTAAATCAGTGCTGGATACACTTGGTCTAGATTCCGTGTGGTTACAACCCGTTATGGTGCCTCGGTGGGTAAGGGGAAAAAAAGAGCAGGTGGAAGTAATCGGATCGGGTGTAAAAAACCGTTATAAACTCAACGCATTGGCATTGGGAGGCTCTGTGGGTACCGATGGCAAAAAAATACAGGGTAATATCGTGGAAGCCAAAAGTTGGAGTGATCTGGAGCGCTTGGGCGAAAAAGGTATTAAAGGCAAAATCGTGTTTTTTAACCGCCCCATGGATCCTACCCGTATCCGCTCGTTCGATGCGTATGGCGGTGCCGTGGACCAACGGGTAAGTGGTGCTTCAAAAGCCGCAAAATATGGTGCTATTGGTGTTATTGTGCGCTCCATGACCCAAAACATAGACAAATGGCCGCATACAGGCTCATTGCGTTATGATACCGCTGTGACCCGTATCCCGGCGGTAGCCATTAGTACTTTAGATGCAGAAGAATTGTCCAAATTATTAAAAAAAGACCCAGAATTGGCCATTTCCATGCAAATGAATTGCCAAACCCTACCTGATGTATTATCGTATAACGTCATTGGGGAAATCAGGGGATCGGAACGCCCCAACGAATTTATCATCGCTGGAGGGCATTTGGATAGTTGGGACGTAGGTGAAGGCGCGCACGATGATGGTGCAGGCTGTGTGCAAAGTATGGATATGTTGCGTATCCTCAAAAAAACGGGTTTCAAGCCGCGTCATACCATCCGTTGCGTATTGTTTATGAATGAAGAAAATGGCCTGCGTGGCGGTACAAAGTATGCCGAGGAAGCATTGCGCAAAGGAGAAATACATACCTGTGCCATCGAAACGGATGCGGGTGGATTTACACCACGTGGATTTACTTTTGATGCTGCTGATGGTGCCTTTGATACACTTTTTGAACAAATAAAACCGTTACGGCCTTATTTTGAACCCTATAATATGGTGCTCAACCCAGGCGGTGGCGGTGCTGATATTGGCCCACTAAAACCACAAAAAGGGTTACTTTGCGGTTATTACCCGGATTCTCAACGCTATTTCGATTTTCACCACACCGAATCGGATGTATTTGAGGCGGTGAATAAACGGGAATTGGAATTGGGGGCTGCTAGTTTGGCTGCTTTAATTTATCTTTTGGATCATATTAGATAATCAAAATTTTCCATCCAAAAACGCCTGCACATCCTTGGCAGTTTCGCCGCCGTTCTCCTCTTGCGGCCAATGCCCCGTATTTTGGTAAATCTTGAGTAATGCCCCTTTGATGCGGCGGTGAAAATCGTAGGCGTGTTGGGGTGAAATTTGTGCATCCTCTGCCCCCCAAAGTATCAGTGTAGGTGTAGTAATGCGTTCTACAAAATCAACTGGTGGGCGGTTGTCGCGTACCGACAAACGATCGGTATAGGCTTTTCGGTTGCCGGGGCGGAGTGCGAGGTCAAAATGCCTTTGTACGAGTGAATCTGTTACCAAGCGGTCATCGGCATAAATCCCTTCTAGGTACAAATTAAAAATTGATTTTGGGGTCACCGTCCACATGACGCTATTCAGGATAGGCGTACGGCCCAAAATCGTAAAAATATTATTGGCTTCCTTATTATAGCCCGGAGCATCCAGCAACACTAGTTTGTCCAGTCTTTCTGGGTGCTCTGCGGCAAAAAACCACGCAATTTGCGCACCTAAACCTACACCAGCGAGCGTAAATGTATTCAATTTGAGGCTATCCGTAAAATGATCCAAAAAACTGGCATACATAAAAGCACTATAACTACCACGTGGATTAGGTCCAGTAAGCCCAAAACCAGGCAAATCCACACTGATGACCCTGTGTTTGCGCGATAGTGAATCCGTCCATTGGTTCCAGGTGTGCATCGAACTACCTTCGTCGTGGAGTAATAATATAGGTGTACCTTTGATAGGGCCGGTAGCGCGATAATGGATTGCTTGTCCATCTACGTCGATCCATCGGGAATCTGGATAGGCATATTTTTGAGAAAGTTCATTGAGTGTTATGCCTGTTTGCCAGTTTTTGGTAATCCAGTACACACTCCCCAAGAATAGCATCCACCGCAGGATACGCGAAAGACTCCATTTGCCTATGAAACGGCTGAGTTTGACGAGGCGTCTTTTTTCATTCATGGTTTTCGTTGTTTGAGTACGGCCATTGCGCGGAGGTATTGCTTGGCCAATTTTGGTATATTTACTTTGCTATTTGCGGCATCATCGGTCCAAAGTATGGGTAATTCATACATTTTTAACCCTTTCCATTCGGCTACCGATAATAGTTCGGTGCTAAAAAACCAGCCATTACTCACCGCACCGCCTTTCATTAGGGCGGGCAGGTGCTGGCGTTTGAGCCATTTGAACCCACACATGCCATCGCTAAAATGGACGCCTAAATAGCTTTGGACAATAAAATTGAATACCCTTGAGGTGATTTCGCGTACCAGAGTACGACCCACCACCTTTGATTGGCGATGTAACCTGGAGCCATATACCAAATCGTAGTTTTGCTCCGATATAGCCTTGTGTGCCTCCAAAAAGTGTTTCAAATCGGTTGCCATATCCAAATCCATATAACCCACCATATCGGCCTTGCTTTGCCCCCACGAGGTTTTGAGTGCCAAACCTACCCCTTTTTCGGGTACTCTTACGAGTTGTAGTTCGGGTAGCTCGCGGCACAGTTGTTCGGCAATTTGTGGTGTTGTATCGGTGCTACCATTATCAGCCACCACTATTTTCCACAGCGATCGATCGGTAAAGTGCTTGCACAAAAAATGGTGCAGCAGACGTACTTGTTGGTCAAGCGTCGTTTCTTCGTTGAGGACAGGTATGGTGATGTCAAAAGTCATTTGTATTTATCCTATTGATTCGATTTTTTTAAAAGGAGTGGAGTGTGATGAAAATGAAAACAATAAATTCCGCTCATTTATCGCCTTTAAAAACTCGAAATTTCGATGATCTGTTTAATGATGGTGCAAAGGAACACGAAAAATTGCTTTCCAATGATTATAAATCACAGTAAATTCCTTTCCTTTGTCGGAAATTACAAGATAATCGACGACATTTGCGGGTGGGATTGGTGCTTAGGTACGCATCATTGTGTTTCAATTGCTGCTCAATGCTTTTATTGGCTACGATCAGCAAAAGAAAAAATCGAATCTATAGAAAAAAAATATTATTATGAACGACGCATTAAAAAATCCGTTTCTTGTATTTATTGCTGGTTTACTGGCGATCTGGTTGGTTTTTAAAATACTAAAAGTGATTATTAGTATTGGCTGGATTATCGTACTGGCATTTGTTATTCTCTTTATCATCAATCCGCGCTTTAGGAGTATTGTGCAACATTTTTTTGCCAATATTTTTAAATCCTAAAGTATATTTTGGAAGGATAAAATGATAACCTATTGTTTTATCATTCCCTAAACTAATTAATCAACTATTTATTAAAATGAGTACTGAATTTCAACCAAATCAGCCGAAATCATTTTGGCAACGCCCCGAAGGTGTTACTGGTGGCATTGTAATGTTGGCAGGAGGCGCTGTGGCTGCTTATTATTTGTTGCCCATCCTTGGCAAAATTGTATGGGAAGGTGTTAATCTTGCCATCGGACTTGGCGTACTTGGTGCGCTTGTGTATATTGTTTTGGATCCTAAAATGCGCAACCTGATATGGTACATGTACAAATCCGTGATGCGCTGGATTACAGGCGTTTTTGTGGAAATAGACCCCATCGGGATCCTGAAAAGTTATATCGAGGATTTGCGCGATAGTTTGGGCAAAATGAACACCCAGATCAGTAATCTTAAAGGCCAAATGTACAAAATGGCTGAAATGATTAAGCAAAACCAACGCGATATCCAAAATAACCTTAGTCTTGCTGGTCGGGCAAAAGACACGGGCAAAGAGTCCATTATGGTACTCAAAGCACGTAAAGCAGGCCGTTTAGTAGAGTCAAACATGAAACTCGACGATGTGTACAAGCGCATGGAAGTGCTGTACAGGGTGTTGAGCAAAATGTACGAAAACTCCGAAATCATGCTCGAAGACTTAACCGATCAAGTGGTGGTAAAAGAGCAGGAGTACAAAGCCATTAAGGCCAGCCACTCTGCCATGAAATCGGCACAAGCGATTCTTACCGGTAATTCCGATAAGAAATACATGTACGATATGGCGCTCGAAGCCATGGCCAATGATGTAGGCCAAAAAGTAGGTGAAATGGAACGCTTCATGGATATGAGTAAAAATATCATGGACTCTATCGACCTTCAAAATGGCGTATTCGAGGAAGAAGGTATGGCCATGCTCGAAAAATGGGAAAAAGAAGGTGTTTCTTTCCTACTGGGCGGCGAAAAGCAACAGATTATCAATAAATCAAATAATCCAGCCGAAATATTGGACTTAAATGCTGCACCGAAAATGCCTTCAAAAGAGGCACGAGGCGGTAATCAGTACGATACGTTATTTGATTCCTAGTTTTTATTGATTTTATGATAGAGGCTGTCTCATATAGAGGCAGCCTCTATTCCTATATACCACGACTAAATCCCATACATCCAATCCACCGTCAACACGTATCAATGGCAACAAACAGAACAAAAAAGCAACCAGCACCAAAACCAATTTCAACGCAGGAAACACCAACGCCTACTTCTTTTTTTAAAGGCAGATTTTGGCAAAATCATTGGATTCCGTCGCTCCTTTTGCTCTTGGTGGCCACCAATCTTTATTACGCTTCCACTAAATTTGGCTACGTACTGGACGACGAAATGGTAATCTGGAAAAATGTGTATGTCCAGGATGGTACTTCGGGTATTGGTAAAATATTTGGATCAGATAGTTTTATGGGGTATTTCCAAAAAAAGGAGTCACTCTACAAATTAGAAGGTGGCCGTTACCGTCCGCTGTCGTTGGCTACTTTTGCACTAGAAATTGATTTATTTGGCAAAGACAAAGCCGATGTAGCACCCACAACTGCCGAACCGGGCAAAAAACTCGACACACAAGGCCGCGGTAATCCGCAAATTAGCCATTGGATCAATATTATACTTTATGGCCTAAATGGTATCTTGTTGTACGCTGTGCTGTTAGGATTATTCCCAATGGACAATCAGAAATTGTGGTTCAAAAGTGTGGCTTTTATTGCCGCGCTTATTTTTATTTTTCACCCCATACACAGCGAATGTGTGGCCAATATTAAAGGCCGCGACGAAATATTGGCACTCATGGGCAGTCTTGGCGCGCTCTACGCCACCATGAAATACTTCGATACCAATCAATCACGGTGGTTAGTAGCATCGGCTGTTATCTTCTTGTTGGGTCTTTTTGCCAAGGAAAATACCTTGACTTTTTTGGCGGTGATACCGTTTACTATTTGGTTTTTTGGCAAGGTTTCCGCTACTCGGGCCATTACTGCGGCTTTACCATTATTTGGTGCGGCCCTGTTCTTTATTGCCATGCGTTATAATGCGTTGGGATATATGCTTAGCCACGGCAAAGCGAGCAACGACTTGATGAATGATTCTTTTTTGGGGATGAATTTTGGCGAAAAAACAGCGACTATATTCCTTACATTGGGATGGTACCTCAAGTTACTGTTTTATCCAAGCCCATTGACGCACGACTATTATCCGTACCACGTACCTAAGGTGAATTGGACAGATTGGCGCGCATTGGGATCATTCGCATTGTATGCAGGCATGACGGCTTGGTCGGTGTTCAATTTGCGCCGTCGCCCGGTGATGGCGTATGGTGTGTTGTTCTTTATCATTACGATCAGCATTGTTTCCAATCTTTTTGTATCGGTGGGTTCGTTTATGAACGAGCGTTTTGCGTATATGCCCTCGGTAGCATTTTGTTTGGTATTGGCTTGGGTACTTTTTGATTGGGTGCCGCGTAAGCTTCCTGTCAATTCAAATGTGTCAAGTGCATTTGGTTTTGCGCTTGTATTGCCGTTTTTGGCATTTTTGGGTTGGAAAACCCTTGTACGCGTACCCGATTGGGAAACGATGTTTTCATTGAACACTTCTGCGGTTTTTTCATCACCGAATAGCGCTAGGGCGCAAAGTTTTTATACCACGGCCATTTATCAGGAGAAATATGCGTTGGCTACCTCAAGGGAGGAAAAACTCATGTGGGTGGACACGATGGAAGTCCACGTAAAAAAGGCGTTGGAAATCCATCCCACGTATGGATCTGCTTGGGTGATGTATTGCAATATTGCCCTTGCGCGCTTTGATATTGACCACCAAATGGATCGCTTGTTCCATGAGTTGACCTATTGTTTGGAGAAAAGTCCCTATAATAACCTAATGCGCGATAATATTGATGCGTATATGAAATACTTGGCTACGGGCGGTGGTAACCCCAATAAAATATGCACTTTTGCTTATAATATAGGATATGAGGAGTTTTATAAAAAGAAAAAAGATATCAAATCGGCGCTTCAGTTTTTAGGTTATGGGGATATGGCCAATGGTCATGATCCACGGGTTTATGATGCGTTGGTGGAGGTATATACTGCTGCCGGGCAACCACAGAAAGCAGCGGAAATGAAGGCGAAAGGAGATGAGGCTCGAGCCTATTGATGTGCAGCAGTCATCTAAGAGACCATTGGCAACGCGTACCAAAGTACACTGTAAAATAAGTTTATTTGTATAATGTGTTTTTCTGCCATAAATTACAAATAAGGATACAATGAGGAGACGTACACTTTAGTGTACGCAACGCTTTGTGTTCTTTGTGCACTTTGTGGTAGAAAAGCCTACTACATGTATAATTTTTTTATTTACACTGTACTAAGCCGTCACTCACGATTTTTTTTATACCATACGATGTTACCAACAAACGAACAACCCAACATGAGCGCGACCGAAACGGGGCGCAGTTATTTATTTCCATTTGCATTGGTGTGCAGCCTGTTTTTTCTTTGGGGCATAGCCAATAGTTTGAATGGTTCTTTGATCCGTCACTTTCAATTTGCCCTTGATCTCAAAGAGCGTTGGCAAGCGGGTTTGGTGGATTCTGCTTTTTACCTTGGTTATTTTGTCATGGCCATTCCTGCGGGTATATTTATGCGCAAATATGGTTATAAAAAGGGCGTTTTAACAGGTTTAGGCTTGTATGCGCTTGGTGCATTGCTGTTTTATCCGGCAGCCAATGTACGCGAGTACGCATTTTTCCTGTTTTGTTTATTTACCATTGCATCGGGTTTGGCTTTTTTAGAAACAGCGGCCAATCTATATGTGACTGTTTTGGGTAGCAAGGATACTGCCGAATGGCGGATCAATTTTGCACAATCTTTCAACGGCATTAGTATCATTTTAGGGCCAATTATCGGTTCTATGTTTATCTTTTCACAAAAAGAATACACTAAAGAACTTCTGGCCACCATGACCCCAGAAGCGATTGCGCAGGCGCGTGTGGAATCGGCATTATCGGTGCAAGGGCCGTATTTGACAGTGGGTATTATCGTGGCCTTGGTAGCGGTATTATTCTGGATGTCCAAATTGCCCGAAGTAGGTCAGCAGGAGGAGCAAGGTGGCAAAAGTATTGGTATCGGTGCACTTTTAGCGAAGTACCCACGGCTTTCGTTGGGTGTTTTGGCTCAATTTGCCAATGTAGGCGCACAGGCCACATTATGGGGTTATTTCGCCGATTTTAAAGTAGATTTGGCTCGAGACGAGCATTTAGGCATCGTTACTTGGATGTATAATATTGGTTCGGATAGCACTTCCGAGAAAATAGCTAATTACCACATGTCCTTTGCATTCATTTTATTTATGTTGGGTCGGTTTATCGGAACAGCATTAATGAGTAAAGTAGAACCGCGCAAAGTAGTGGCTTGGTACAGTATTGCAGCGGTTATTTTGATTGGTGCGGCATTTATGTTTGGTGGTTTTGCGGCCATTATCTCTATTATGTTGGCATTTTTCTGTCAGAGTATCATGTTTCCTACTATTTTTGCCTTGGCTACGAAAGGTATGGATCCAGCGGAAAGCAAACTGGCCTCTTCATTGGTGATTATGGCCATTGTAGGCGGCGCGGTTATGCCACCATTGGCGGGTAAATTAGCAGGATCTGGCGGTATGTTGATGGCTTTGATTATTCCATTCTTTTGCTTTGCTTATATTGTGTGGTACTTATTGCGCTATCCAAAATTGAGTACGGGTAAGGTTGGATAGGAGTGGGGGAGTTTAACTATTTTCTGCTCTGAAAAAGGACAAACGTGAATAGCTCTGAATGTGAAATTCAGGGCTATTTATGTTTAATCACCTTGTTCCTCGGTGTTATATAGGTTTTGTGCATGAAAATCCTACTGTGACTCATAAATCTATGCACAAAACCTAACAATGCTCAGCATATGTATATCAATTCATACCGGGAATAAACACCCCGAAACTACTCAAAGTACTACCCAAAGCAGACTATTGTTGTACAATCTGATTTATTCGATCTATCATCGCTTCCTGCAATGCTTGCGATTTTAGTAACGCTTCCGCCAATGATTTATTCAATTGTTCCGAAGCAATTAATCTTTCCTGTAATACCTCTATTAATTTTAGCAATGCTCCGTTGTCCTTGTCATCGGGTATTTGAACCGAACCAGTATTGAGGAAAAAATCACTATTTTCGTGTAAATTATAAATAGCGCGTTCGGGGTCAAGTGTTTCGATTTTATCAATGGGAATCTTCATGCCTTTTGCTATTTTTTCCATATCGTCTAGTTTGGGTTTTTGATGCCCCAATTCAAATCGGCTCAGCTTATTTTTTTCTAATTGAACAAGATCTGCCATTTGTTTTAAAGTTAAATTTTTAGATGTACGTAAAAAGCGGATTTTTGAGCCGATTTCCATAGTTTATGGTGGTGTGTGAGGATGAAGATACATTTGTTATCACGACAAAGATAGTGCAAGACTTAGTAATCAAGGATAAAAGCATACACAAATTTTTTTGAATTTGTGGAGCATTGAGATAGATTGAGAAAAATACTCATTTTTTTGAGAAAAACAATCACTTTTTTTTGCTTTTGTTCGGCTAAAGTCATAGTTTCTTTGCACTGTGTTGTTCACAATCGCTTTTTAACATTCAACCGTTTATCCAAACATTCTTTACTTATGTTGACCAAAAGAATAAATGCCTGTGCCTTATTTTGCCTTTTTTCGGCTATAATGGTATTTGCCCAACCTAAAAATGCGTATATTAAAGACGTATCTATGCCGTCGCCAAATGCGGCGTCATTAGGAAAATATACGGATACGCCTGTCAGTTACTATACTGGCATACCGAATATTTCAGTACCGATTTATACGTTACAGGAGGGATCATTAACTTTACCGATCTCGCTTAGTTACCATGCAGGTGGCATCAAACTCAATGAACCTTCCAGTTGGGTCGGTACCAATTGGGCGATTAATGCAGGTGGTATGGTTTCCCGCACAGTATTAGGTATCGCTGATGAAGGGCAAAATGGGTATTTTACTTCCGGAATTAACTTAATTGATCCCGATGCCTCGTCTTCTAATGCAACTAATTCAATCCAAAAAAGCCTTGTCCTTGATGGCGCATTAGATGCCGAAGCAGATATATTCTCGTATAATTTTGGTAGTTACTCCGGCAAATTTTACTTTGATAGAAACCAAAATGTCGTACTCATTCCTAGAGCAGATTTAAAAGTAGAGAAAATTGTCACAGGTGGTCGGATTTCTCATATATATATTACCGATCCAGAGGGCAACAGGTACTCCTTTGGAAAAATAGACCCCGAAGAAACAACCGATACTGATGGCACAGAATACAATTATACCGATGCCAATGGCGGTATTATTTATCCTTCATCATGGGTATTGCGCAAGATAGAGACGCATGATAAAAAATATTTTATCAATCTGAATTACGCAAAGGAGTGCTATCAGTACCTAAGCCCTGGATCATTCACGGCAACATATACGTTTTGTTCTGGAGGTAATTTTTCAGAAAGTTGTGCAGGTGTGCCTTTAGGCGGCCCATACGATTGTGGACACACGTTGAAAGTAAAAGCAAAACGTCTTTCTTCTATCGTTACCAGTTCGGAAACAATAGAATTTGTGCCGGAGACTACCGACCGCGAGGATTTGGATGCCAGCTCACAATCCGACTGTACAGGAGGAGAAAGAAAAGCACTGAAATCCATTAAAATAAAGAAAAGCGATGGCACTTGCTTAAAACAGTTCAACTTGAACTATACTTATATGGTATCACCTAACAATACCAATAGTTTATCTTATTACAAACGATTGTTCCTCAATTCTGTACAAGCGGTCTCTTGCGCTGCCAATCCACCTGTAATCAGCGAAAATCCATATACTTTTGAATATTATCCGGGCACTTTACCCAATAGGCTTTCCAAACAGATTGACCACTGGGGTTATTATAATGCTGCTGTGGGCAATGAAGGTACACAAAATGTGCCACCTGTAACGATAGAAGTTGCCGGGAACATGGTAAATCCTCCTTACGCAACAGCGCTTAGGGAATCCAATGAGGCCGCAATGATTGTGGGGGCAATGAAAAAAGTTACTTACCCTACCAAGGGATATACGGAATTTACCTACGAAGCCAACGACTATATGAACCAAAAAATAGTCCCGTCTTTTAATTTCTTTTTTAGTGCTTCAAACTGTAGTACACCTATACCCCCCAATCAAGGAGGGACTTGTTGTGGCTCGGTAGTCAATCAGGTAGTTACAGCCCCCCCGCCAAGTAACGCTACCACGTTTACATTTACTGCAGCCCAATTGGCTCCGGGTGCTAAGGTCAGAATGACACTTACACCAAGTGGTTGCAGTTCAAATAGCCTATTCGGCGGATTGTCTGCGTATAATGCAGCAGGCACTCAAGTTGGTGGTGCATCAGCAAATTTTAATGCAAGCAACTGGCCATACTTTTATACGCAAGAAATAATATTGTCTAATTATTTTTCATTGCAGCCAGGAGTGCCTTACACTTTTAAAATTTCATCACAAGACTGTAAAGCCGAATTTTCTTTTTTTACCGTAACGGAATCTATTATCCCAGAAATTAGAAAAGTAGGGGGCTTGCGTATAAAACAAATGAAAACCCACGATAATATAGATGTGGCGAATGATATAATCAAAAAATATACCTATAAAGATAAACTTACGCCGACTTACTCTAGTGGTTTCTTGCACAGAGAACCCAATTATACAGGTTATGCCTATAGTTATGCTGGTGCTAAAATTACTGCTTTTGTGATGTCCAATAGTATAGTTGCGCTTTCAGGGTTAGATGGTAGCCATTTTGGGTACTCCCGTGTAGTAGAAGAATTTAGCAACGGATCAACAAATAATGGCAAAGCAGAATATGAATTTGAGACAGAACAAGCAATTACGTTACCGCCCCTATCTGACCGCTATCCTCAAAAACAACAGGGACTAAGCGTACGGCGGGGTTTTACAAAGAATAAATCGCTATACGATGTGAACAATGTAAAAGTGTTTGATGAAGCGACCATACTCAACAATGACAACTATGTACTTGGTCCACCCAACGAATACTTATATAAAGCGGCTTATATCCCTCCTTGTTCAGGAGGATTAAGCGGTATTTGTTGGGCGAGCTATTCCAACGCAACCTCCATAGCACGTCCTCAACGGGTTACGACTACCCAAGATGGTATTACAAATATAACAAATTACGAGTACTCCACCCTCCAATTATCCAACCTAGCACCCGTAGCCATAGAGACCTATCGCTCCGATAATGCGACTGCGGTGCGTACCGAAAATACCTATATCTACGATTACCCATTAGCCAGTATAAAAGCGGAAATGATCAGCCGTAATATGATCGCAATGCCCATAAAAACAGTGACAAAAGTAGGGGCTATTGGATCGGCAGCAGCAGGGACTATTGTAGGGGGAACTCAGACACTTTATGGGGCCTTTAATAATGATGGTACACCCAATACCAATCCCGTATTTACGGCAAATGGGCCTCATCCTCGGCCAGCACAGTACTACGCTTACGAAAAAACCTGGACTAATGGCACACCATCTGCGGGGGCATTTGTACTGGATGGTACTATTGAATCCTATAATACAAAAGGTGAACCTGCATCGTTTAGGACTGCTAACTGGAATGATTCCGAAACCTATACCTGGAATAGCAATGGGCTTATTGCTTCCAAGACTTTTAAGGATTTTACGACCAGTTATACCTATCACTCCAATAGCCGACTACTCAGCGAAATCACTGATATAGATGGCCGAAAAACAGCCTTCCAATACGATAACCTGATGCGTCTTTCAAAGGTAACAAAGGACAAAATAAATGCCACTACTTGGGGCGTTACTACCGATTATACCTATAATTATGCAGATGGTTCCAGCACAAATAATAAATACAATTGGGTCAATGAAAAAAGCACTTTAGCCACTGTCAATAGCAATTCGCTATTGTCGGTTACAGAGACCAAACAATATATGGATGGCTTGGGAAGGCCGCTGCAAACCGTAAAAAAAGGATGGTCACCCACCCAAACGGATGTGGTAACAGGGGCAGTATCGTATGATAATCAAGGACGGGTAGCCAAGGCATTTACCCCATTTGCAGGTGGTGCTAATACCGGTAATTTTACAGCAATTCCCACTACCCAAAAATTCACCACCAATACCTACGAAATATCGCCGCTCAATCGCGTACTCACTTCTACTGCTCCAGATTGGTATCCCGTCACCAATATATATGGAAGTAATGTGGCCAATGAAGTTGAGTTTCTCAATGGAACAGCAGGTAGTTTTTATCCAGCAGGTGTATTGAGCAAATCAGTAAGCGTTATACCTAAAACAAGCACTACGGGTAGCGCGCAAATCACTTTTACCGACAAATCTGGCCGCTTGATACTCTCTCGCGCCCAAAGCGTTACTTCATTGTCTCCAATTCAGTTCAGTTCTGCCGACAAAGCGGATACCTATTATTTTTACGACGATAAAAACCGTTTGGTAAAAGTATTGCCTCCCGGTGTAGCCGATACTCCCGCTGATGCCAACAAACGTTTTGAATATACCTACGATGGGCGCGATAATATGCTCACCAAAAAAGTACCCGATCAAGACTTTCCTGTAAAAATGCTGTACAACGCCCGCGATCAAATGGTATTCCTCCAAGACCCCGTGATGTCGCAAACCAGCGGTGGTAAATGGTTACTTAATCTTTACGATGACTACGGACGACCGATCAAAACTGGTTTTGCTACCTACACTGGTACCAGCCCTTCACCTAGCGCACCCGGTACGCATTCCGAAGTGCATACCGAAACGGTCTATGGTACAGTAGGTATCGAAAAAGGCAAAATAACACAAGGAAAAGTATATATTCCAGGTTTGGCAACGCCGATTACCCGCACCATGACCTTCGATGCGGTAACAGGTCGTATGCTCACCAATAACGGCAATAACCACCTGACCAGTGCTACTGGCTCGGATAACTATACCTATACTTACGACTATGCTGGCAATGTATTGACGGAAGTGCGTACACACAAAACCAGCCCAACGGCCACAGCACTTACGCTCACCTCCCGAAAAACGTATGACCATTCGGGCAGAAATACCAATCTGCACCACCAGATCAATAGCAATTCCGAGAAGCAATTGGCCAATTATGCCTATGATTTTCGCGACAGGATCATAGACAAATCACTCGGTCAACACACCGGAACAGTAGGCGGTGTGCCTACTTCTGGTTTCTTGCAGAGCCTCGACTACACCTATAATGAACAAAACTGGTTGACAGGTATCAATAGTGCCAGCGCATTTTCGGTTTCCGAGCAAGCCATTGTTGCCTGTGCTACCAATCCATTGGCGGTAGGGCCATTGACCGCCTCCTTTGCCGCAAACCCCGATGGCAATGACCTATTTAAGATGAGCCTCAACTACGATGCCCCACAGACCTTTACTGGGCAACCCGTAGCACCCACAGGCCAGCGCAATGGTAATATATCCCAATTGGTATGGCAGGTACGCGGGCGCGAACGACAAGCCTACAATGTCACCTACGATTTTTTGGATAGAATGCTGAATGCCACGTATATGGACATCAACAGCGCGGGTACAGCCAATACCTCCAACCGCTACCAAGAAAACTTGACGTACGCCGATATGCGGGGCAATATAAACACCCTTACGCGCAATGGCATGTTCAAGTCCACCACGACTGCTACCTGTTATACATTGGGTCAAATTGATAACCTGGCCTATACTTATGTTACAGGCACCAATCGCCTCTCAAAAATAGCAGATGCCGCAGGTACAGCCAATTCTACCCAGCGCAATGCAGGTTTCAACCCAGCCGCCGCTGCCAGTACTGCCACCTATACTTATGACGTAAATGGCAATATGACCAATGATCCCTACAAATCCTTGGCTATTTCCTATAATCACCTTAACTTGCCGACCGTTTTCAATTTTGGTGGTGGTAAGTCGATAGATATTCTCTACGACCGTGGTGGCATGAAACTCCGCAAAACGGTCAATAACACAGGCGCGGTTACGCTCTATAAGCAGGATTATGTATCGGGATTGGAGTACCGAAGCAATGGCAGTGCAGGCGCGCTTACTTTGGAAGCGATCTATCACCCCGAAGGCCGTATTACGCCCAATGGTGCTGCATTCCGCTACGAGTACAATATAAAAGACCACTTGGGCAATACCCGCCTTACCTTTGCCGATATTAATAACAATGGCGCGGTGGATATAACAGGTGTAGCCACTACCACCGAGATACTAAGCGAAAACCATTACTACCCCTTTGGTATGAATATGGGGTACGACTGGATGAACAATACGGCTATTAGCCCGGATACGAAATACCAATATAATGGCAAGGAGTATAATGATGATTTTGGGCTGAATTGGAATGATTATGGGGCGCGGTGGTATGATGGGAGTTTGGGGCGGTGGATGAATATTGATCCACTTGCCGAGAAATCCGTAAACATAAACACTTACAGTTATGTGAAATCAAATCCAATGCTTTTATTAGATAGAGATGGGATGCTTTGGGTAAATCCTTATGCAAAGAAAGGTGCAGATTATAAAGAGCAAGCAGCAGCAGTAACCTCCTTATTAGACGCGCTAAAATCTCAAGATAAAGAGTTGTATGACTTTATTGATAATCTTATGTATACTAATCCTGATGGTAATGAACAACCCTTAGTGGTGAGAGTGTACCTTTCCAATAAAGATGAACACCAAGCGGATAATGAAGAAGATAAAGCCATGGCTGCAACGCCTATAGGATACTCCCAACTTAAAGGTAAATATAATGGATCGGATATTCAAATCCCACATGGACAGGGAATGAGCGCCAAACAAAGTATTATTGGGGGGCCAAGATTTGAAGGGGAACCTGGACATATAAACATATTTCTATTTAAAAGCGGCATGAAAGAAGAAAATAAAGTGAATACCTTATCAAATGAAGCTGGTGATATCATGTTCGCTTTTGAAGAAAATGCTAGTGGGATTCAAGAGCATAAAGATGAACAAAATCCTTTGAAAAAAACTGATTATCGGGGTAAGCAATCTACTGTTTATTCCGAGGCTATAGAGAAGGTAACTCGTTTGCGGGGAGAAGGTAAAATTTCTCAGAACAGGGATGTATATCCATTAATCGTTGGAAAGGGGAGAGGTACTTTTTTAGCACATGATGGGCAACCAATAGAAGAATAAAAAAAATGAAAAAATATATTATTTTTTTTGCATTATTTTTTTGCTCAAAAACAACCTTAGCACAAAGGGTGTTTTTATGCGATTCAACTGAAGTATCAGGAACAATGGTTTCTGAATGCGTAACCTTCTATGATTATGAATTACAAGCTTATGACACAAGTAGAATCCATCCTTTATATAGAGATTCAAGCGGAATAGATGTTCCAATACCTTGGAGAAAAGTTAAAATAATTGCCCAAATTGATGAGCGTAAAGTACTCAATGGTCAATTAACGTATATTGATGGAGGTGATACGATAATGGTTGGCCATTTAGCCAATGGCATACCGCATGGGAAATTCATTACTTATTCTAAGGGCTACTCTACCACCTATTTCAATTATATTAACGGTAAAATAGAAGGTGAACTCTTGACCAAAAATGATGATGGCCGTGAATTTCATGGGACTTATGTCAATAGTAAAGGACATGGCCCTGCATATTGGCTGTTTCCCAATGGAAGAATTGAATATTATTCTACATTTTTTAATGGGGAAAAAACTGGTATTGCAGCCTCTTTTCATGATAATGGAATGATGTTTTCCTTAATCCCTTATTACGAAGGATTAATGATAGATGGGGTTTATAACTATTATGGTGAAGATGGTCTTTTATTATATAAATATGAGGTAAAAAATCATAGAGGCAGGGTAATTAAAGATGAATAATATGCTGCCCTGTTTCAAGTTAGAGGGTACAAGATTTACAGGGATATTTTACTATAAAATTTTCATTAATAAAATAAAATATTTTTACATATTAATTTTTTAAATTTATAAAAAATAAAATACACACCATGCGTTACCTCCTCTTACTCCTTCTTGCCAGCGCGGCAGCAACCGTGCAAGCGCAAGACCTCCAAGTAGCACCGCTGCGCCAGTACGTCACACAGGCGTATATGCAAAAACTCGCCGCAAGCGCACCCGAACTGAACGCGCAACAATCGGCCATAGAACGACATACAGCGCAGTTCCGCTCGTATGGTAGCATGGACAGCGTGGTACTACCAGTCGTATTCCACCTCCTCCCCACCAAGGGCGAACCCATCACAGCCGAGGATGTACAGGCGCAAATGGACCGCTTGAACACCGATTTCTTTGCACCCGCGCACCCGTACCTGCAAGAGGAATACCAGCATCCTTCGCCGTTTTTGAACCTCGCCGGACAGATCGTAGGCAACCAAAGCGATAACCAAGTCTATTTATCTGTGGCCGATCGCAAGGAAGGATTCGCCAAGCAGGCCGCCAATGCACAGGTGCGTTTCTGCTTTCCGGCCACAGATCCAAATGGCCTACCCACCACAGGTATCAATCTACCACAGGTGGACCTACAGGAATGGAATATGGGCCCTGCGCTCAAAACCACCGCATCGGGTGGACAGGATGCCTGGGATGCCAATGGTTATATCAATATATGGGTAGCGCGGCTGCCGGATTCACTATCTGGTTTTGCGCAACTGCCCGGTGGCCCTGCCGCTACCGACGGTATTGTTATCGACGATCGTCTGTTTGCCCGCGCATCGGGTGTGGGCGAGTACACACTGGGGCGCACGCTGTGTCACCTTATGGGCAGTTACCTCAACCTCTACGAACTCTGGAATGATACACGCCCCTGCGCCGACGATTATGTAGAGGACACGCCTATACATAATGGCCCTAATTACAAGTTTCCGCAGTACGATTACAAGCATTTTAGTACCTGCGATGGCAATCCAGCAGAAATGACCTCTAATCTCATGGACAATGTACCCGACAGTGTCCAATATCTGTTCACCCACGGCCAAGCGATGCGGATGCAGGCCACGGTAGCAGAAGGTGGGCCTCGCCATAAATTGCGCTTCACACCGCTGGCGTGTGCAAAAGGAGGCGGCAAGGGCGCACAGGCCATTGACGAGCGCAAGCGCATCACAGAAGAACAGCAGGTATCGAATTGGGCAGTTCGCGTATCGCCCAACCCAGTAACGAGTCATTTTGAGATCAATATATCGACCCAAGCAGGCGCAGAACTCAGCACTGATGCTTTACAAATATCCATCTATAACCAAACAGGTGGTATTCTTTGGCAGCAGAAAACAGTGGCAGGGCAAGTACCTGAGTCGCAGTTTGTGATCAACTCAAGTGCATGGTCGGCGGGTGTTTATACGGTGGTATGCGTGTGGGGCAAGGAGATCCGGCAGGTGCGGGTGGTGCGGGATTGATGTTTTTTGAGCAAAAAGGAATACATAATGCCTCATCAAGTTAGCGTTTGATGGGGTATTTTTTTAGGGGCTTTTGAGCGAGGGCTTAACGCGCAATTACCCCTACAAATCCTTCTCCATTTCCTACAATCACCTTAGGAGCAGCGCATACCCGCTCGGATGCATCATAGTATTGTTTTCATGCCCATTACACGGATTTCATTTTGCCAATTACTATGAACAGAATAATTTTAACTATTTTAATTGCTTGTTGCACTTTTGCGCTGCTTTGGGCGCAAACGCCCGTTGCTGCTCCCGTAACCCCCGAACCACTTCCCGCTTTTCCTTTGGCTCCTATCAAAATGGCCAATGTGGACAATCGTTGGTTTGCTATTTTTGCTTTTAGTGAACACGATATTCATACCTCCATCGACAAAGGTGCTACTTGGACAGTATTGGCTAGCTTTCCCGATTACGTAGCAGATTTGGAAGCATTGGACAATCAGTTGTTTGTGTTTACGCAAAACACAGTGGATTCGACAACTAATTTTAAAGTCAGAAAATCAACGGATTCGGGGCTTTCTTTCACAGAAGTACACAGTTTTGTGGAAATTCAGAAAAAGTTGACCAATGGCAACCTACTCAATTCTTGCCGATTTGGCAATATTGTATCGGCCAATGGGGTGTTGTTTCTCAATTATATTTCACGCAATATAACAGGAAATGCATTTTTTGAGTATTTCAGGGGCTTTTACTCACCCGACGGCGGTACTACCTGGAATATTATTCAAACACCGACACTGTTGGCCCACGGCCAAGCGGAAAATATTTTGTTCCACAATGGGCAATATATCTTTTTAAGTGGCCCTATTTCGGGCAGTATTGCGGACAAATTAGCGGTTTATACAGCCACTTCGCCAGATTTTACCAACCCAGTAAACTTACCATTTCAAACCGGCACTTTTGAGTCATCTGCCTCGGCGATACACAACGGCAAATTGATCATTATCGGTAATAGCGGTCTCTCGTTTACCCGTGATGATTTTTCGCCGAATGTTAAATTTACCAGCAGCAATATTGGGATTCAACCTTGGGAAGCCTTTTTTGCCAATGGTTATTTTTATTACGTTACTTACCAAAACGTGTATCGCGCCCCTGCCGATGATCCGTCAAATCGGGTGTCAGTTTTGTCTGTTTTTTCACGAACTCCGATTGGTTTATACCAAGAACAACGTTTTCACCAAGCCCAAAACGATTTAATATTGCTTTCCGAATTGCCTATATTATCAACGGATAATGGTTTGACTTGGAACTTGTTGCCTTTGGCTCAAAACCAAAGTTGGTCTGGAAAAGTATATCAGTTCAACAACACACTGTACATCGATAATTCGTGGGCCATGCGCGACGCAGGTGGTTTAAATTTTGAATTATGGAATCCGCAGGGCATCGGTGGAGAGCAGTTTTCAGACTGGAAAAATGTTGTTGCGCATAAAGGTTCTTTGTACCTAATTACTTACGTACCCGATCCAACCAATGCGGGCAGCAGCGAGCAATTTTTACTGCGTTCGGATGATAATGGCAACAATTGGTCTCAAATTCTAACCCTTCCCGACGAAAATATGCTCCAATTGTACCCCAACGGCAATAGGCTATTCCTTATGGCCAAAGCATCATCAACCAGCACGGGCGCCCGCATTTATTACACCGATAACAAAGGTGCCAGTTGGTCTTCATTTCTACCCATGCCGAATACTTATGCCTATTCTTTTACCGCGCAGGGCGATACTGCCTATATTTTGGCAAGTAGCAAACTGTATTTTACCCATAATTTAGGCCAAACTTGGGCATTTACTGCCTTACTTACCACTAGTATCAATTCCAAGGATTTTTTGACCATCGGGCAGCAGGGCAATCCGGTAGTAGCGCACTACAACCGAATTATAGAAACGAGCAATGATGGTGGCCAAACCTTGTACAAAGCCTATACTTTGCCCGGAAATACAACAGATTTCACTTATTATCAATTGGACTCGCTGTTACTCGGTGTGCAGAATAGTGCTGGCAATTTGTTTGTATCCAAAGGTGGGTTGACCAATTGGCTGGCCTTAAAAATAAATCCAGATGTACAAAATATCAAAAGCGCGGCGGTACACAACGGCTATCTTTACCTGACGCACAGCGATTATGGCTTAACCACTTCTTTTTCGCGCATTCCTATGGATCAAATTTTAGATCCACTCAATAATTTAAGTATGGCTGCGGGCATCGTTACGGGTAAGATATTTTACGACGTAAACGCCAATTGCCAACAAAATGCTGGCGAAATTCCCGCCGAAAACCGCCTAATTCGGTTCGAGCCGGGTGGTTACGTCGGGGTGGCCAATGCAGCGGGTTTGTACGGCGTAGCATTGCCGCCCGGTGCTTATACCGCGCAAACAAATGTCCCCGTGTACCACGTATCGGCCTGTACCAATCCTACGTCATTTTCATTGGTAAATGGTCTATCTTTAACCAAAAACGTAGGTTATCAGCCATCATCACAGGTAAAAGACCTCAAAATTCGATTGTTGAGTACGCGCATTCGCCCAGGACTAAAAGCGCATTTTGCTTTACGCGTTGAAAACGAAGGCACCCAATCGGTACCCGCTGGCACTAAGTTGCGTTTTTTGTACGGGCCGGATAATTTAACGTTACAAAATACTACGCCGTTCGGTGCTACGAGTAGTGCGGGGGAAGTGGTATTTACCCTGCCAGAAATAGCGACCTACACCCAAGAAGTATTTCAGGTATCGTTAGAACTGGATGCTGATCCTAATTTATTAGGTGACATATTGAGTTTTAGCGCACAAATTGAGGATAACTATGGTGATGTTGACCTCGTTGATAATTTGGCCAACCTCGATGTGACTGTAACTGGTAGTTATGATCCCAATGACAAAACGCCTATAACGGGTGCTCTTGGTGGCAGGTACATCCTTAAAACTGATTCTATGATTCAATACCTCATTCGTTTCCAAAATACGGGTACTGATACGGCTTTTTCGGTGGTTATTCGGGATACTTTGGGGCTGGAATATACGCCACAGGGTATTAAGACGCTGGCAACGAGTCATCCCGCTCGGTTTGTGTTGCGCGGCGGGCGTATTGCTGAATGGCATTTTAACCCTATTGCGTTGCCCGATAGCACCACCAACGAACAGGAATCACACGGTTACGTACTATTTGAAATTCCGATGAAAGCCCCGCGCCGAAGCGGGATGATTTTGCGCAATAAAGCGGCAATTTACTTTGATTTTAACCATCCGATCATCACCAATACCGCTTTTACCAAAATGGTGAGTCGGCTCATTTGGCGCGACGATGTTGCTGTGGATGATTCGGCGGTTGCCGTTCAGGTAGCACCCAATCCAGTTATAGAAACGACAGTATTTACCATTTTGGGAGAAAATACTGATTTTCCATCCTGCGAATTGATCGTAACCGACTTGCAAGGCCGTCAGGTGAGCCAGCAACGGTTCGTGGGTAAAAATCACGAATGGTCGCGCTCTGGGTTACCCGATGGTGTTTATTTTTGGCAAATTTGGCAAAATGGCAATTTGTTGAAAGCGGGTGAGTTGATCGTGAGCGGGCGGTAGTAAAATAAGTTTTTTACGGTGTAACAACTTATAGCCGTACACTTTAGTGTAAGTTTGCAAATAGCAACATTACTCCTCTAGTTAAACCTAAGGAACGATGAAACAATAACTTACCCCTTTTGACTGATTCCTTTCTACTCATACTGTCTATCTTTTCGTTTAAATAGCCCCACTATTCGCACAAAAAGATACTTGTCTGAGCAAAAACTAATCGACCCAAATGGAGCAAGTTATTGTTTCATCGTTCCTAAGCGTTGTAAGGCTTTCTTATAAAAATTTTAGGTGCAGCGCACCGTAATATTTGTAGCAAAAATCGGCAAAATCATGGTTGAAGGTGCAGCGCACCGTGACATTAAATTTGATATTACGGTGCGCTGCACCTTCAAAACGTGGATAACTTATCATTGCTACAAATATTACGGTGCGCTGCACCTTTTATAGGAAAACCTCGTAAGCGTTGCTGCTCGCCAGCATCGCCCAACCTGTAGCAAAAGCAGCATTGGATTTCCTGTAAACTGCCTACCTTTGCCACATGGATCAATTGTTTGGCTTACGCTCTGTTTTATTGTTAATCGCTTTTATTCAAGGATTTGTTTTTGCGGTGCTGCTTGTTGTACGTGGGCAGCGTAAAAAACAAGTGCAGGATTATTTTTTGGCAGGTCTCCTTTTTGCGCTGGCTACTTCCCTGATTAGTTATATTATTGGGTTTATGGGAATCTATGACAAAGCCCGCGAGGAAGGTTGGGACTTGAGCTATTTCCCTTTTGGTAATGCACTTTTGTTCGGCCCATTGATCCTGTTGTATGTACGCGCCCTTACCGACCGCGAGTATCGTTGGCAAAAGAGCGAATGGTGGCATTTTGTAGCCCCTTTGATACTGTATGTGCGTTGTTTTGTGCTTTGGGCGCAGCCATTTCCAACCAAACAATGGTGGGAAATTCATTTTGGATGGGAGAGTATGGCTTGGGATGTAGTGGTTTATTTCCTCACCACGTGGTATTTGTACAAATCCTGGATGCGTCTGCGCGACTACCGCACGCTGCTACAGCACGAGTATTCCAACTACGGAGCGCGTACGCTGGAATGGTTGCGCGCTTTCCTGATGGCTTCAATTGTTTATTTTGCTATTGCTTTGGCGATTGATATTGCTGGTTTGGTGTTTAATTTCTTTTATACCGAGTATTTTTATTCCAGATTGTTATTGGCAGGCATGATTTATTATATCAGTTTGTCGGGGTGGAATTTTGCGCAAAAATCGGAAATGCCTTTTGAGCAAATAGAACGCCGCGAAACACAGGTCATTGAAATGGAGCAAACCGAAAAAAGCAATGCCTTAAAATCATTGTTTACCTCGGATGAATTGACGACTAAGCGCAATGAGTTGTCGCAATTTATGGAAAAGGAAAAACCTTGGCTGGATCCTGAATTAACACTTTCGGATCTGGCTGCCCAATTTCAACTCAATCCTGTACAATTATCTGCTTTGGTGAATAATGGTATTGGCAAAAATTTCAACGATTTTGTCAATGAATACCGCGTGGAAGCCATCAAAAAACGCTTGGATGCAGGTGCAAGCAAACAGTTTTCCTTGCTGGGTATTGCTTATGAATGTGGGTTCAATTCTAAGGCAACCTTTAATCGGGCGTTTAAGAAACACGCGGGGGTGACACCAGGGGAATACAAGGGGTGATCCCACGCCATGCCTGCAACCCACCCGTATGCACGGCCACAACGACATCGCCTGCTTTGAAAAACCCTTTTTCGCCCAAATCACGCACCCCATACAACATCCTCGAGGTGTAAAATGGATCTAACCGAATGCCATTTTGGGTTTCAAAATCATGCGCAAACGCTAGTATCTTTTTGTCAGGCGCAGCAAATTTTCCAAGCACATATTCCGGGAAAAACTGAAAGTTCTTATAGTCTGGAAACCCATTGCCCACCAGCATTTCCTGTATAGTAAGCGCATTTACCCCATAAGCCGCTGCTGGAAAAACCAGCACTTGCGCGCGCCCTTCCAAACCTGCCAAAATACCCGCAGCGGTACAACCAGTACCGGCAGGAACAGCGATAAATAATTGATGGTGCGGTACTTGAAAATCAGCCAAAATCTCCTCGGCGATGGCCATACAGCCTTGTATGCCTTCCAGGGTAGCACCGCCTTCGGGCAGGACATAATACCCAGGGAATTGTGCAATGATGGCTTTTACCACTTCTGAATCGCCCTTTTTATCGTATTCTACCTTTGGAACAGGGAATATTTCCATGCCATTGGCCAATACATCGGATAGGGTAGGGTTGGTAGGATCGGCTTGGGTGCCTCGAAGTATGGCGGCTGTTTTTAACTGAAATAACGGCCCCGCGAGCGCGAGCGCGTGTAAAGAATTGGAATACGCACCGCCAAAAGAGAGTACACCACGTACCCGTTCATCCTGTAGCCGTTGCAATAAAAGGTGCAATTTGCGCCATTTATTGCCCTGAACTACTGGATGAATCAGGTCGTCGCGTTTGATATGCAGTATGGGCTGCATTATTTAATGGTAAATCGTTGTTCGTTGAACATAGCAAAAATACCCAGCCCGTTTTCTAAATTATTATACACCGCTATCGGCTCCGCAAATGGGTTGCCTTGCGCGTTGTATTGCTTGTTATAGGAAACCGACCATTGGTAATATTCCTTGGTCACATTGCGGATAGCAAGTCGATAAGTACTGGTATCGGCTGATCCTGAGTCATTATAGGGAGCATAAAACCGACCGATAAATTTATAATCTTGCCCATTAAAAAATTGATCGCTGAGCAGGATTCCACCGCGTGTTCCATTCACAATATTTTGGTCAAATGTGTTTTCAAACCCTGTGTAATAAGTATAGGAGATGGTATCAAACATCGGCGTGCCCTGCGGATCCATACCCCGGTATTCGTAATAATACTGATTGGTACTGAGTTGGAATTCGTAGTAATTTTGCTCGTTGGGGTTGTCTTTGATGACAAAGGACAATTCGTTAAGGGTAGAACCCGATGGATCGTTAGCAACTTCTCGTACCAGTTTTAACTGTTGTACGTCGGTCGCTTTGGCGGGTATTTTTTGTGTAGAACGCACGGTTTCAAAATTAGGGTGCGATACCCAGATTTCGTATTCCGGCCCAATGATGAGTGGCGACGGGAATTTGCCTACATACACAAACCCCGAATCGGCACTTAACGGCGTGAGTACCAGTATTTTTTGGCCATCTTGCCACCATTCTACTGTGGCTCCAGTTACAAACCAATCTTTATCGGTTTTGGTGGGTTCAAATACGCCTAGTTTTTTGCTCAATTCCAGTCGAATAGTGTCGTCTATATCGGAAATGAGCTGATGAAATACCAGTCCTTGGTCATAATCTGGCAAGTCGGTATCAATCGTTTGTGAGAAAAAATTCTGACAAGAAGAAAATAGTATGGCCGAAGCCAATAGAAAAAATATATATCGCATCGTTTTTTAAAATTTAAAACTCCAGTTAATATAAGGGATAATTGGGAATAATGCTGCTTTTTTCAAAACAGGTTTAGAGGTAACAGTACCATCGGGGTTATTGACCCGTTGGGTGTCACGGAACAAAAAGAACGGATTGGCGCGGCTATAACCGTTATAGGCACCTACCGACCAAGTGCGCTCGTAGCGTTTTTTCTTTTTCGTAAAATCCACGCCAAAGTCTAAGCGGTGGTACGATGGCATCCTGAAATTATTGCGCTGTGGCGTATGTTCGGCCTCATAGATAAAATTGTCACCAAAACTGCCATAAGGGCTTGGGCCTACATAACGGGAATTGGCAAAAGTAACAGCATTACCAGTCGCATACACCCATGTAGCCGCAAATTGGATTCTTTTATTAAGACGATAAGCACCCGTAACCTCAAAATCGTGGCGGCGGTCAAATTTATACGGATAACGCTCCCCAAAATTGATATTATCGAACTCGCGCCAAGCCCAAGAAAGGGTATATCCTACCCAACCTGTGAATTTGCCTTTTTTCTTTTGCACAAAAAACTCGGCGCCATAAGCGGTGCCTTTGCCCTGTGAAACGCGGTTTTCCCAACCTTGAAACTGGAATGCGCTCGCTCCTTCGTTGAACGCGATCACGTTGGTCATTTCCTTGTAAAACACTTCGATACTGCACTCGTAACCTTTATCCAGGGTTTTGGCCGCCCCCAATGCTGCTTGCCAAGAGCGTTGCGGTTTGATCTTTTCGGTAGAGGGCAACCACAAATCGGTTGGCAAACCGATGGTTTCATTGGTGAGCAGGTGGATATATTGCTGCATGGTACTAAAACCTGCTTTAAGCGAAAAGCCTTGATCAAACAAATAACGGGCATTGATCCGAGGTTGCAACGACAAGTATGGTTTTCCTTTTTGGGCAAAACCTGAAAAGTGCAATCCTGTGTTTACGCGCAGGCGATCGGTTATTTTCCAATCATCTTCGCCGTAAATCGCAAATTCTGTGGCATAAATATTCGGTTCGATGAAATTGGTCTCCTGTTTGAAAGTATCTTGTGGGGAAACAGAATTGATGAGTGATTTGAACTGTCCCGGCTGAAAAGTATGGACAATAGCACTTGCGCCGAAACGGAGGTAATGTGTAGGATTAGGAATATAGTCAAAATCTATTTTTCCAGCCCAATCGATGATTCCCGATAGGTAATTCAAATCAAATTTATCACTTGATTCTACCTTGCCAGCAGTATTATACGTCACATTTTCTGATCCAAACCCAGTTTCAAAACGGTAGCGGCTATAGGTTAATGTAGTGTTAGAAAAAAGTTTTGGGGTGTAAATATGGTTCCACCGCAAGGCCGCGGTGCGGTTACCCCAACCCAAACCTGTACTGAACTTATCATTATACAGCAATACCCCATTACTAGAGGCCTTATCTGAAAAACGCAGATAAAACTTATCAGAACCGCCATAATAACTCAAATACAGGCGGTCTTTATTAGAAAGGCGGTAGTTTATTTTAGCGTTTACGTCATCAAAAAAGTAACCAGCTACACCTTCGCTACCAGTATTAGAACGGAAACCAGCCTTGATCAATGGTCGTGCCAAAACGTCGATATACGTCCTTCGTGCAGAAACAATAAATGAGGAGCGGCCTTTTTTCAGCGGCCCTTCCAAGGTAAGTTTTGAGGCGATAATACCAATACTGCCCTCGCCGTGGAACTCGTTTTCGTTGCCTTCTTTCATATTAATCTCGATCACAGACGATAACCTGCCGCCATAACGCGCTGGGAAACCACCTTTAATCAAGGAAACGTCCTTAATCGCATCGGCGTTGAACACAGAGAAAAAACCAAATAAATGGGAAGCATTATATACCGGAACACCATCCAAAAGGATCAAATTTTGATCGGGGCCGCCGCCGCGTACATAAATACCGCTTTGGCCTTCACCGCCCCCTGATACACCGGGGAGTAATTGGAGGGCGCGCATAACGTCTTTTTCGCCCATCAGTGCCGGAATGTTTTTTATTTGGTCGATGGGTACATCAATACGGCTCATTTGTGCCCGATCTTCGATGCGTTCGTAGCGTTCGGCCACAATTTCTACTTCTCCCAACACCGAAGCCTCTTCCAGTGATAGGTTAGAGGTCGTGTTTTCTTTGAGTTTAGTTTTGTAAATCAGGGGTTTGTAACCTACATAACTCACCGAAATAAAAACGGAATCGCCAGCAGGTAACGTAAGGCTGTAAAAACCAAAAGTATTGGTGGTAGCGCCTTTTTTGCTTTTAAGTTCTTGTACTGTGGCCCCAATTAAAGCCTCGCCGCTCGAACGATCAGAGATGGTTCCGCTAATGGTATAGCGTTGTTGGGCAAAAGCAAACATGGGTAGCAAGAGGAGCAGGAGCGGAATAAACCTTTTTGGAAGGTGTCTTTGTGTGCAGTGCATAAGTTGGATGGTGGTAAAAAAATGTACGTAAAAAATTAAATCTTTTACTAAGGAATGATAAAACAATAACTTATCACTTTTGGCTGATTCCTTTTTGCTCGCACTACCTATCTTTTCGTTTAAATAGCCCCACTATTCGCACTAAAAGATACTTGTCCGAGCAAAAATTAATCTGCCCAAAAATGATAACTTATTGTTTTATCATTCCTAGACGGATTGAAACACCGAATGGTTGTAAAAGTAATATAATTTTATTAAAATACTGCTTGTTGCAGTGCTTCATGTACTAGTCGTTTGAGCCCCTATTATCCCCTATATTCCACCAAAAAAAAGTCTAAGTCACCGTTTTCGCCTGGTTCCACAATAGATCCATTTCCTCCAGCGTCATATCCTTCAATGGCCGTGGTGCTTGTGCTTCGATGTATTCAAAGCGGCTTTTGAATTTCCGATTGGTGCGTTCTAGGGCGGTTTCGGGGTCAGCGCCGATAAATTAATGAGTTTATGCTAATATCAATTCATCAAAAATGTCAGGCAAAATGGGTAAAATTGTACATTTTTTCCTTTTTCAATATGAGTAAATGTTAAAGTTTTTTTGTAGCCTTGCGGGATGCAAAAAATTATATAAATTTGCAAACTGAAAGCATTTTTTAAAATTACTATGAAAAAAAAATTAACCCTTTTCTGTCTTTTAACATTGGCCTTTTGTGGCCATGTATCATCCCAAACTGATCGGCTTCACCTCCGGTTCGTTATGGGAACACGTATTGTTGACCAAGTTGGGCTTGGCGCAAAAACGGCTGCGCCAATCAGGCCAACATTCAAACCCGTTTTTGGGATCGAACTTTTCTCCCAAAAACCAGTTTTTCTCTATTTCCATGCTGATGGGGCAATTTATCGGTATCTTCAGCCCGTTTCCAAGAGAGTCGAAGTGAGTGAAAAAAGCTTTCAATATGATTTAGGACTAGGATACCGATTGAAACATTTTACTATTGGTATAGGGCATTTTTGGGAGCGGATTGAGAGTAACGGCAATTACGTTTGGTACTCTATTCCTTATGATAACAAACAAAGGCATCCACAAGGTATTAATTTGTTCATATCAAAGGCATTAGGGCCCACAGATATTGAGTTTCACATGGAAACGGCGTATGCTCCTTATTTTGCCGGGTTTCTACCGGGGGATGGACTTTATTCCCTAAAACTATTGCACCGTTTTGATAAGAATTGGAAATCGGGTAAATCTGACCGTTTGGCTCGAAACTTTAGTATTGATCCAATAGTGGGTAGTCGTTTTTTTATCAATCGCTCCAACAATATCCTGTTGAGCGAAGTTCCACCTAAAATTGGTGTTGTTCCGACAATCGGGTTTGAACTTCGAAAGACTGGATTTCCAATAAGTATGGTATTGGAAAAAGACCTTTGGCTGTCCTTCAACGGTGGAAGCCCTACACGCGATGTCCGAGCGCACCACACGAATACTGGGTTGGGATTAAAGCACACTCAAAAAATAAAGAATGGTAGAAAACTTGAATTTAGTCTTTCCTATATACTTTCAATCGACTCAGAATCTATGCAGGCAAATACGGAGAAGTACTATCATAACCGAGGAATAGGTATGTCTGTTGGGTATGAAGCCTTTTCGAATACATTTATTGAATTTAGGAATATCTACCCACTCAGGGGCCGCCAACCTTTTGATGCAAGATTGATCACCTTGGGTTTGTTTCATCACCTCCAATTCAATTGAAGCCCCTTTGTCACCTACATTTCAATAGAAAAACAAGCAATTACGTCACCGTTTTCGCCTGGTTCCATAACAAATCCATTTCCTCCAGCGTCATATCCTTCAACGGCCGTGGTGCTTGTGCTTCGATGTATTCAAAGCGGCTTTTGAATTTCCGATTGGTGCGTTCTAGGGCGGTTTCGGGGTCAACGCCGATAAATCGGGCGTAATTGATCAATGAAAACAAGACATCACCAAACTCATCCGCGATTTTTTCGGGCGAGCCACCATTTTGCAATTCGTATTGTAATTCGCCGATTTCTTCTTGTACTTTTTCCCAAACCTGCATGGTATTGTCCCATTCAAAACCTACTTGAGCGGTTTTTTCCTGCATTCGGTAGGCTTTTACAACGGCGGGTAAACTTTTGGGTACACCAGCGAGGAGCGATTTTTTACCTTCTTTGAGTTTGAGTTGCTCCCAATTGCGTTTTACTTCGGCTTCATCCTTCACCGTTATATCGCCATAAATATGCGGGTGGCGCGCAATGAGTTTGTCGCAAATGGCATTTAATGCATCGGCAATATCATACGCACCCTGCTCCGAAGCGATTTTGGCGTAAAAAACCATGTGGAGCATCAGGTCGCCAATTTCTTCTTTTGTACCGGGCAAATCATTGTCCAAAATGGCATCGGCCAATTCATACGTTTCCTCAATGGTGAGGTTACGGAGCGATTCCATGGTTTGTTTTTGGTCCCACGGGCATTTTTCACGGAGTTCGTCCATGATGGTCAATAAGCGTTCAAACGCTTTTAGTTTTTCTTGCATTAGTCTGCGGTATCTTCTAAACTGCGGTTAATAAAGCCCACCAAAGGCGCGAGCAAGCGAAAACCCTCGCTCAGGGTATGTATCAATGTTGGGCTTGTTATTTCGGCATCCGTCAAAGCATGTTCCCCAAAAATACTTTTGAGTTTGAGGTATTCGGCGGCGCGGTGATCGGGTGCGTAGCCAGCGGGCGTTTTTACCAAGGTATGTCCCTGCACAACAACGCCGCCAAAAAACGCTTTAAAAGCATCATTTTCTACAATTTCCTTAAATTCGTCGTAGCAATAGGCAATTTCTTGTCGTACTTTTTTGAGTTCGGGCGGCATAGGCATATAAATACCAGCGCCAAAGAAGCATTTTCCTGGTTCGATATGGACGTAATAGCCGCCGAGGGGCGATTTTTTGCCGCCTTTGGTCATCGCAAAACCCATATTGCTTTTGTAAGGTGCTTTATTGGCCGAAAACCGAACATCGCGGTTGATACGGAACATACAGGATTTGGCGGTTAATCCGCTGATATTGGGGTCAATTTGCTCTAAAGCGCGCAATACCTCGCCGATGAATTGCTCCATATCATCTTTGACGACGGTATAGGTTTTGCGGTTGGCATCGAACCAAGGTTTATTGTTATTGTCTGCGAGTTCTGTGAGAAATTGTAATGTACTAGATTTTAGCATAGTTTGAAATTGTAGCACAAAATTAGGCATAAAATCAAACAAGTCATTGCATGGGTGGTGAAATAAATTGTTTTTTATTTCTGTAGGGGATAAAAGGGACGCTATACTTCACAGCATTAGGTTTTTGCAAATATTCGGGTATGCTCTAGTGACCCATCACCTAAATTTGTCAATTGTCGTCCCGATAATAGATTAACTTCGAGTAACTACTTAGCGCGGCACACGGATTGCACGGATTAGACACGAATTTTAAAAGGTTTCATTAAAAAGCGGTTTTTATGAAACAAAAACAGATAAATTCGTGTCCAATCCGTTTAATCCGTGTGCTATCTAAGTTTTTACAATTTCGAGTAGTGTTCACTTAGATTCGGAGGAAGGTGACTAATGGGGGTATTCTCGCCCATACTTATCTCCTTTTCGTTCGTATTTTGGGGGGACTAAATAATGCACCATTGAAGAGGTGTCGGCGTACCGAACATTAGTCAAATTTGGTGCATTTAGGTACACATTTGTGGTGCTTAAGTCATTGATATAGACCTCTTCTACCGCTAATTGCGTTGCAAGTATTTTTTGGCTAACAAGACGATTGATATACAAACGCTCGGTTGAACCACTTACCTGACAAGCACCTATTATCTCGTTTTCTTGCTTTTTGTATCGATCGATTATTGATAGTTGTAAATTTTCTACGGCTACTTTAAGTTGATAAGAATCTACGTTAGATAGATTTAATTCCAAGTTTTTGCACTTGTAGGGCTGCAAAAACAATACCGATGGGCAATTGGTAAAGTCCATTGATCTGCTTTGGGGCAATAAACCATTGGTATGTTTTATGCCCATACGAATGGCTACTTTTTTGTGTAAATCCTTATCCGATCCGAATATATACTTAATAGTAATACTATCTGAATCTCTATTTTTTACCCGATCGTCTATAACGATGGAATAATATTTTTGGGACTTGGAAATAAAACTGGAAGCATTTATAACCAATTGTTTGAAACAAGACGTATCTCCTTGTAATTCAATGCCTTGGAAGGAGTCATCTAAAATGACATTGACCGCCGCGTTGATTTCAATTCTATTGATCTCGTTCGTCTCATAACGCACAGTGCTACTGGTCAATTGAGTGGGTGAAAGTTCTTCCATGGAATGGCGAATCGTTCTGTCTTCTATCGCGGTCACTAAAGCCCACCGAAAAGCAGTTAAAAAGAGCAAAATAGCTCCTATAACCATTAATTTGCCTAATTTCATAGTTTATTATTTTTATAGTTTTGATAAAGAGATTTTAATTCGTCCCAACCTATACCAAGTTGATCCACCATATCGAAAAATGGCGGCAATAATTCCTCTGTAAAGGCTTTTTTGCGCAATTCTAGAGCCTTCTGCACGCCATCTTGGGCTACAAAATAACCGACACCACGCTGGTTAATTACGATGCCAATATCTTGGAGGTAAGTGACAGAACGCACTACTGTATTGGGGTTTACTTGAAGTTCAGCACCGAGGTCTCGTACCGAAGGAATACGTTCATTGGGCGCCCACTCACCTGCCACAATTCGGCTGGCGATTTGGTGTGCAATTTGCAACCAAATCGCAGTTTGTGTTTGAAATTCCATGATATTATATTTCTTTATTTTTGAGGAGGAAATAAGAGGCTACAAAGCAAAGGGTGGCGGGGATATAAGCCACAAAAATCCAAAATAAATCCACTAATGTTTTTGTAGCAGGTGTTCCCTCAAAATCCATAAACGGTAGGACCACTTCACTTATTAATGGGCGATAACTTCCATTGCGGTTCGAAAAATCGGACCAAATAAGGTATTGTACTATTAAAAAAAGCAAAACAGCGCCAGTTAAAATTGTTTTGAAAAACCCAAATCGTTTCCACAACAACCCAGATGCGAACGCAAGCGGCATTAATAAATAAAAAACGAAGAAAACTATTTTTATATCAAATGACCCCCAATCTACTGGTGGATAGCGGAATACAATTAAACTTTGGGCAAAAAAATTAAATATCCATAAAGCAATATGGAACGTAAGGAGCACAATCAAGGGAAATACCACAAAGGCCATTATGACCTTGGCCAGCCATTTTTCAAGTACAGAAGCGGGGAGGAGCAGGTATTGCATACCGGTAGTATTTTTGCTGAGGACTTGGAAGGATACCCCAGCATACAACCAACCGCAGAGTAGCATCATAATGGCTAAACAAAAGAAGATACCATCATTTGCATTTTCTAGGTTAGATTGATAGTATGCTGCATTGACCAAGAAATAATATCCAAAAGGAATTAGGCCGAGCATAACCATATATGGAATTAGGGGTTGCGTTTGCCAACTCCATCGGAGCGTTTGCAAAAAGCGGGTAAGCGAAAATTCGAGTTTCATATTACTGCGATAAAAGTTGAGGGTTAGAAAGGAGTGCTTTGAACAGTAGTTCCAGGTCAAGTGGGCCTTCGTGACCAATTGGGTTGCGTACCAAGCAATGGTAGCCGCCCAAAACCATCTCACTGTACAATAATTGGTCGCTAGCAGGCAATTGCGTACTGGTAACGGTGTACATTTTTTCAGAAATACCACTAATAGAAGCATTCACCACCAACGAAGTATCCTGCAAAATCACCAAATGATCGAGCAAAGTAGATATATCGTGGATATGATGCGTGGTAATGATAACGATACGCTCCTCATTGGTATGCGCACTCAACAGGCGACGAAAACTATCCTTGGATGGAATATCAAGGCCATCAGTAGGTTCGTCGAACAACAGTATATCGCAGCCCGAAGCGAGCGCGAAACTGATGACTACCTTCTTTTTTTGGCCAAATGACAGGGCACTTGTTTTTTTATCGGCATCCACTTTAAAGGTTTTAAGGGCTTTTTCCCAAGTTTTTTTATCAAATTTTGGGTAAAAGGGCGCGTAACGAGCACAGTACTGCGACACCTTTATATTGGGTAGGTCCAACTCGACGGGCACATAATAAATACGTTCGAGAAATGCGGCACTACGGTGGGCTGGCTGTTGGTTATCCAAGTTAATTTGCCCTTTTTTGGGAAAAATGAGCCCATTGAGGAGGTGCAGCAGGGTGGTTTTGCCCACGCCATTGGCACCCAGCACGCCATAGACTCCGCCCTTGCTAAACTGGAGCGATAGATTTTCCAAAATTGGGGTCTTGCGCTTGTACCCAAAGTTGAGCTGTTCGATGTTTATCATAAATATTGATTTAGTGAATTAGTGTACTAATTGTTTAATACGCCGCAAAAGTGTGGTATTGTTACGAGACGTGCAAGTTTTTTGTAAATATTTTTTTTGTTTTTTGCAATAGACCCAACTCAATAGCCGCATTAACAGGTTAGGTTGTATGTTGCAAGAGCGTTTTTTGTTCGGCCTCAGCAGAGGTCATCCGTATAGTTTTCCAGTACTGGAATAAGTTTCTAAGTAAATCTGCGTTAAATAGATTAGAAAATAAAGTGTTTATATGGGATTGTGTACCTTTGCGTCCCTTTAAACAGCGTTTTAAGAAACTATATATACCATAACTTAATCCATCATTTAATATGCAAAAACTAATTATACGCTCCCTGCTGGGCTTTTTGTTCGCCATCTTATGTAGTGCCATGCTTGGTGCGCAAGACAATCACTATTCGCAGTTTTACGCTTCACCGCTAACGCTAAACCCTGCCTTGACGGGTGCGTTTGAAGGTCGTTATCGCGTATCGTCCATCTATCGCGACCAATGGCGCAGCGTATTGGAAGAGCCGATTAAATCATATTCTATAGCAGGTGATTTTCGCTTTTCGCCACGCAAACGCCGTGTGGTAGAGGATGCGATCGGATTAGGTATTTTGTTCAATAACGACCGTGTAGGTGTCGTTGATTTCAATACGACCCAGATTGCAGTATCATTGGCATACCACAAATCTTTGGGTGTGGACAATAATCAATTCCTTTCCGCAGGTTTTCAGGCGGGTATTACCCAACGTTCCGTAAATTATGGTTCTTTGACGTTTCAAGACCAATTTGACGGTTTTTCAGGCTTTACTGCAGCCACTTTAGAAGATTTGCCGGCCAATAATTTTGCTTATCTCGACTTGAATACAGGTTTGAACTATACCGCAAAATTGGGTCGTAAAAGCACTATATTTGCAGGGTTGGCCTACCACCATTTTTCGCAACCGGTCGTTTCCTTCGACCGAGATCAGGACAAAGGCGATTTGTTATATGGTCGTTTTTCTACCCAGTTTGCAGCCAATTTCCCTGTTGGTGGCCGTCAAAGCAGGGTTTCTTTATTACCACGCGTATTATTTGCCAAACAAGGCCCCCATTGGGAAACTACCGTCGGTACCAACGTACGTGCTGTCATGGGACAGGCAGGTACCTCCGCTTTCCATATCGGAACATGGGTGCGGCCTGTGCACAATGATGTAGGTGCGGGCTTGGACGCCGCAGTGGTGATGTTGGGCTTTGAGATCAATAATGTGCTATTAGGATTGAGTTACGACTTGAATATCAATGCTTTAAGTGCGCGCCAACGCCAAGGTGCATTTGAAATTTCGATTGCATATCTTGGGAACTATGCCAATGAAGGCATTCTTTGTCCAAAATTCTAACCCACCAACATAGTTATCTAAATGGATTGTCAAAAACACCTTTTTAGCCTAGAGCCACATATCCATTACCTCAATGGTGCATACATGTCTCCATTGATGCAATCGGTGGAAGCCGCAGGTGTTCATAGTGTCAGCCTAAAAAGCAGACCATACCAAATTTCGCCCAGCGATTTTTTTACAGATAAAGAAAAGTTGCGTGGGCTTTTTGCCGAATTAGTCCATGCGCCCTCGGCCGACCATGTGGCTTTTATACCGGCGGTTTCTTATGGTATTGCAGTGGTTGCCCAAAATGTAAAGGTACAAAAAGGCCAAAAAATCGTAGTGGCGGATGCTCAATTTCCTAGTAATGTGTATGCTTGGCGGCGATTGGCCAAAGAAAAAGGTATTGAAGTCGTATCGGTAGATATGCCTGCGTCCAAGTTAGATCGCGGCAAAACCTGGAATGAGCATATTTTGGCAGCGATTGACGCGCAAACCGCCATTGTAGCAATTGGGCATATCCATTGGGCCAATGGTACTATTTTTGATTTGGCGGCAATCAGTAAAAAAGTACACAGTTATGGCGGTTTATTGATCGTTGATGGTACGCAGAGTGTGGGCGCATTGCCCATAGATGTGCAAGAAATGGGCATCGACGCGCTCGTATGTGGCGGCTACAAATGGTTGATGGGCGGCTATTCGTTGGGTTATGCTTACTACAGCGATTATTTTTGGAATGGTACGCCCTTGGAAGAAAATTGGATCAACCGCGAAAATAGTCAGGATTTTGCGGGACTTACCCAGTACCGCGATGGTTACCAACCGGGAGCACGTCGTTTTGACGTAGGCGAGCATAGTAATTTTATTTTGGTACCAATGGGTATTGTTGCATTGGAGCAATTAATAGCATGGCAGCCAATGCATATTCAGCAGTATTGCAAAGATTTGGTAAAAGATGCCGTAATGATTTGGAAATCAAAGGGTTATTGGGTAGAAGACGAAGCATTTAGGGCTGCTCATTTGTTTGGTATTCAGGTGCCGGAAGGTGCGGATGCAGTACAATTGCAAAAGGCATTAAAAGACAACAATATATCGGTTTCTGTACGCGGCGATTTTATTCGGGTTTCGCCCAATGTGTATAATGATGCGGCGGATATAGCAGCGCTTACGAGGGTGTTGGTGGCGGAGTAGGGATCCCCTCTGCTTTACCTTTCTTAAATGAATCCACTAAAAATTCTGGAATAAAAGGCAATAATGACCCTTTTTCCTCGGGAGAGCGTTCATTCTCGAGGTTCTTTGATTTTTTGCTAACTGTTTGTGATACGTGTACCATATAAAGAAATGTAAGACCTTGTCATCTTATTTTAATTTTTTTCGCAACTGTTCAACAAACGAAACTTCAATATCGAAGTTATCTGCAATTTGCTTGTTGTTGAGCGTTGGATTTTGTGCCATGTAGATGAGTAATATTTTTTCCATGCCTTTTTCCATACCCTCTTCTCTACCTTTTTTAAATGAATCCACTAAAAATTCTGGAATAAAAGGCAATAATGACCCTTTTTCCTCGGGAGAGAGTTCATTCTCAAGGTTCTTTGATTTTTTGCTAACTGTTTGCGATACGTGTACCATATAAAGAAATGTTGCTTTTATAATAATGTTTAAGGGGAAATTTTTTACAGTTTGTGCTGCAAAAATAATGACTTTTTTCCAATGTTCCGCCAAATATTTTTCATTTCTCGAGTGTTTGAAAGCCAAAAAAATATTCCTTAGATTTACAAATTTGATGGCCTCTATTTCGCTGTCTTTTAAATGCGAAATATCCAATATGACATAATCGAATGAAGGGACATACTTCAACAAATTTTGGGGTGCTTTTGGGAAAAGTGTAGTCGGCGTTTCTTTTTCCAAAGCCGCGCTGCCATGGTAAAGTAATATTGGAATAGTCAACGCTAAATCCCTATTCTGCTTCCTATCTTCCATCCGTTTATTCAGGATATAGCGGTTCAATTGCTCCTGACTTGACTCCTCCGACTTATCCGGTTTATCGCTTTTGTGCTCAAATAAAAAATTAATCCTAAACGGTTCACCCGTTTGGTCTTCCCTACATAACAAATATCCGCAAAAGTCTCCTTTAGCGTTTCGTCTATAAAGGTCGTATTACTCAACGTCAAACTATCCAAATCAATACATGCAAAATCCTCGGGATCTAGCACATATTCAATGATTTGTAACGCAATTTCCCTAACTTGAAGTATTATTTTAGCGTACTTGTCGTGCGGATGATGGGCGAATGATGTGGTATCTAGTACACCCAATTTCACTTCGGTAGTTTTTTCTTTTGCCATAATTAAGGGCAAAGATAAAACGTTTAGTTTTATATTAAAAACAAAATGTTTATTTTTTTGAGTGAAATTTATTGTTTTTAGCAATATTGCCTTTTATACTGCACCTAACCTAGCTGTTTTTTTCACAATCTGCTAAAAACTCAAAAACTGGCGAGGTCTGTCTGCCAAATGATCAAAGTCCTGCAAAAGAATCTACTACCCCAAACATCAACCAATAAAGATTACAATACAATATGGCAATTGTACCAAAATTTAATAAAAAAATTAGGTCACTGTATCTTCCTTTCGCAGTATCTTTGCTCGGTTTAGGCACTCTTTGGCAAATACTAACACAAAAGTGACCTTGTTTATTTTTTGATTTCGAAATAATATTTGTTTTTACCGGAAATGAAAGATTTTTCAGCAGTAGCAAACGCTCATCCGCAATATATTGATGGACTTTACCAATCTTGGCTCGCAGAGCCAACCTCTGTGGAGGCCGATTGGTCTGCCTTTTTTAAAGGCTTTGATTATGCCCTAAATGCCACTAATGGCCACGCATCCTCCAATGGTACATCCGCAGCAGCACCCTCTGCCGGTTGGCAAAAAGAATTCGCTGTGCTTGGACTGATCCATGGATACCGCGATCGCGGCCATTTTCTATCCGATACCAATCCAATCCGTCCGCGTAAAGACCGCGAACCTAAATTGAGTTTGTCGGATTATGGCCTTTCGGAGGCCGATTTGGATACCGCATTTACAGCAGGTTATGAACTGAATATGCCCAATGCTACCTTGCGCAGTATTCTTGCTCGTTTAAATGAATTATATACGGCTACCATTGGTTTTGAAAACGCGCATATCCACAATAAAGAACGCCGTATGTGGCTGCGCGAAAAAGTGGAATCGCGTATCGTAACGCCCGGTTACGGTTTGTCTTTGGAAAAAAAGAAGCGCATTCTCGATCGACTCAATGAATCGGTTGGTTTTGAGCAGTTTCTGCATACCAAATTTGTAGGCCAAAAACGCTTTTCGTTGGAAGGTGGTGAAGCACTCATTCCTGCTTTGGATGCTGCCGTAAATACCGCTTCGGAAAGCGAAATTCCGGTAGATGAAGTGGTTATTGGTATGGCACACCGCGGTCGTTTGAATGTATTGGCCAATACCATGCGCAAGACATACCAACAAATTTTTAACGAATTTGAAGGAAAATCGATCCCAGATCAAAGTTTTGGTTCTGGTGATGTGAAATACCACCTCGGGTTTTCGTCTATGGTGACAACGCCATCGGGCAAAGAGGTTTATCTAAAATTATTACCCAATCCTTCGCATTTGGAGGCCGTAGATCCTGTGGTGGAGGGTTTTGCTCGTGCTAAAGCCGACGCGCTCTACAATTCGGAATACGATAAAATTCTACCCATTTTGATCCACGGCGATGCTGCATTAGCCGGGCAGGGTATTGTGTATGAATTGATCCAAATGAGCCAATTGGAAGGTTATTATACCGGTGGCACTATCCATATTGTGGTTAATAATCAGATTGGTTTTACCGCCAATTGGGAGGAAGGGCGTTCTTCTACCTACTGCACGCAAGTGGCAGAAGTGGTGCAAGCACCGGTCTTTCACGTGAATGGCGACGACCCAGAAGCGGTGGTTTTTGCTACTGAATTGGCCACTGAATACCGTCAGAAATTCAATTCAGATGTGTTTATTGATATTGTTTGTTACCGCCGATATGGCCATAACGAAAGCGATGAACCTCGTTTTACCAACCCGGATTTGTACGCTCTGATCAGCGATCATAAGAATATCCGCGAATTATATACCGAAACCTTGATCCAACGTGGCGATATCGAAGCGGAAATGGCCAAGGAAATGGAGTTGAGTTTTAAATCCAATTTGCAAGAACGCTTGGATGAAGTACGCCAAAAACCACTGCCATATACCTATCAGGAAACGGAGCAGGCTTGGCGCAAATTGAGTGCTGTAACCGATGATTTGGCCTTTGCTCAATCGCCTGAAACGGGTATCGACCGTGCATCTATCGACCGATTGCTTCATCACCTGCTCACCTTGCCTTCGGATTTTAAGCCGCTGAATCAAATTGCTAAAACTTTGGAAAATCAGCGCAAATTGGTCGAAAATGGCCAAGTTGACTGGGCTTTGGGTGAATTATTAGCTTATTCGTCACTACTACTCGATGGTAAGGACGTTCGCATGAGCGGACAAGATGTAAAACGTGGCACATTTAGCCACCGTCATGCTTGTCCGGCCGATGCCGAAAATTTTAAAAAGATAAACCGCTTAGATGGTATTTCCGATAAGCAGGGCAAATTTTACATCTACAATTCATTGCTTTCTGAATACGCAGTACTTGGTTTTGAATACGGCTATTCGTTGGCATCGCCGGATGCTTTAGTGATCTGGGAGGCTCAATTTGGTGATTTTGCCAATGGTGCGCACAGTATTATCGACCAGTTTGTATTGGCTGGCGAAACAAAGTGGCGGCGTATGAGCGGCCTTGTCATGTTACTACCACACGGTTATGAAGGCCAAGGACCAGAGCACTCTTCGGCGCGGATGGAGCGTTTTTTACAAGGGTGCGCTGAGAACAATGTTACGGTGGCTAATTTGACCTCCGCCTCCAATTTGTTCCACCTGCTCCGTCGTCAGCAGGTGCGCAATTTCCGCAAGCCATTGATCATTATGACACCCAAGTCCACCCTTCGTCCGCCATTTAATGTTGGTAATATTTCGGAGATGGAACTTGGTACACGCTTCCAAGAATTGTACGACGATATAGAGGCAAGCCCAAAGAAAACCAAGCGTTTATTGGTATGTAGCGGCAAAGTGTATTACGATTTACTCCGCCGCAGGGAAGAAACCAAACGCTACGATGTTGCCATTATACGCATTGAGCAATTATACCCGTTCCCCGCGCAGCAATTCGAGGCCATATTGAAAAAATATCCGAATGCTGGCCGCCCTGTTTGGGTACAGGAAGAGGCTGCTAATATGGGTGCTTGGTCGCATATTGCGCTGAATCACCGCCAATATGACTGGGTATATGCTGGCCGACCATCGGCTGCATCGCCTGCTACGGGCTTCCCTAAGGTACATGAGCAGCAGCAAAAAGCGTTGGTGGACGAGGCATTCAAAGATTAGATTTATATTTTATGGAGACTTACGGCAAAATATTACTCATCGCCATGCCTGCTTTTTTGGTATTGGTACTGCTAGAGCAGGGCTATGGCTGGCTGCGTGGCAACCGCACTTATAACCATTTGGATAGTGTTTCCAGTTTGAGTTCGGGTATTACGAACGTAGTAAAAGATGTGTTAGGCTTGAGTATTTCTATCCTAACTTATGGATGGTTGCTTCAAAAAGTGGCCATTTACAAGGTGGAGTCCACGTTTGCGGTGTATGCTGTTGCGTTTATTGCGTTGGATTTTTCTGGTTATTGGACGCATCGGCTGAGCCACGAGGTCAATTTTTTTTGGAATAAGCACGCCATTCACCACAGCAGCGAAGAGTTTAATTTGGCTTGCGCATTGCGCCAGAGTATTTCTTCATTTGTCAATTTATTTACGGTATTTTTGTTGCCTGCGGCTTTGTTGGGTGTGCCAGCGCAGGTGATTGCGGTAGTGGCGCCGCTCCATTTGTTTGCCCAATTTTGGTACCATACCCAGCATATTGGTAAAATGGGTTTTCTCGAGCATATCATTGTTACGCCCTCGCACCACCGTGTGCACCACGCGCTCAACCGCGAGTACATGGACAAAAACCACGGTCAAATTTTTATTATTTGGGATAAGATATTTGGTACTTTTCAAGAAGAATTGCCGGAAGCACCGCCTGTATATGGTATTACACGACCTGCAAAGACTTGGAATCCGATTAAAATCAATTTTCAGCACCTTTGGCTGATGGTAAAAGATGCTTGGTACGCTGGTAATATGATGGATAAGTTCACGATATGGTTCAAGCCCACTGGCTGGCGACCTGCCGATGTGGAAGCGCGTTTTCCGGTGGATAAAATTGAAAATCCTTATCAGTTTGAAAAGTACGCGCCTACTTCGGCTAGGTCTATTCAAATTTGGTCTTATATTCAATTGACTTGGGTTTTTATCCTCACGTTGTATTTCTTTGGCAACCTTGCTTTGATTGGGATACCGGGTATTTTTGTGTATGCGGCTTTTATTTTTATGTCGATTTATGCCTATTCGGAATTTATGGATCGCAATCCGTACGCGCCTCTTTTTGAAATCATCAAAAGTCTTTTTGGTATTGGATTGATTTATGTCACTGGCGATTGGTTTGGATTGGAAACGGTGCTGACCAATGGGAAATATTTGGTGGTGACAGGTTTGTTGCTTACGGCGTTAGTGACATTTGTTATTGATAAGCAGGATAAAGGGCTTGTTGTTGCGTAGGAGGCGAATATTTTTCTAAGGCCGGTCTTGCCACACTTGGGGTAATGTACGTTGGTACAGATTTCAAAGTAAATTACTTGGAAATCTGTTTACCCCTCTAAATCATATAACCATACACTACTATGTCAGTACGCATTACCCCACTTTTTTCGGGCACTTTCAAATTAGATGGCGGTGCCATGTTTGGTATCGTCCCGCGCCGTATGTGGGCCAAACTCAATCCTCCTGACGAAAATAACCTGTGTACCTGGGCCGTACGTACCATGTTGGTGCAAACCGAAGATGGTCGTAATATATTGATTGACACGGGAATGGGCGAGAAACAGGATGAAAAATTCCGTAGCCATTTTTTGCCCGAAAACAGTGGCGCGCTACTGGAATCGCTGGCCCAAACGGGTTTAAAACCCTCCGATATTACCGATGTTTTTTTAACACACCTGCATTTCGATCATTGTGGCGGTGCACTGATGCGTAACCCCGAAACGGGTGCAATTACCCCTACATTTCCCAGTGCCAAATACTGGACGAATGAGGTGCATTACAACTGGGCAATGCATCCCAATGAGCGCGAACGGGCTTCGTTTTTAAAAGAAAATTTTGTGCCGCTGCAAGAAATGGGGTTACTGCATTTTGTGCCAGTAGTGCATAATTACCAGTTTGCGCCCGGTTTTCAAGTCCAGTTTTATTACGGCCATACCGAAGCCCTGATGGTGGCCGTACTGGATAGTCAGTACGGTACGGTGGTTTATTGTGCCGATGCACTGCCTTCGCAATGGCATATCGGGATGCCGTATGTAATGGCTTATGATATACGTCCGTTAGTGACCTTGGAAGAGAAGGCAGTTTTATTACAAAATGCTGTGGATCATGGACATATCCTATTTTTGGAACACGATCCTGTTGCTGAATTTGTGACGGTGAAAAAAGATGAAAAGGGGAGGATTATGGCGGATCGAGTTGGGATGCTGGCTGGGAGGTAGATCAGGTGCTTTTTTGTTGAAGGATCATTAATAGTAGTTCTTGTTCTCTGTGCGTAAATAAATCGGTCACCGATAAAGCGTAAAAGGCCGCTATAGCCAATAAGTGTTCTACGCGCATATCGGTTTCGTTTCTTTCTATTTTACTGTATGCACGTTGTGAAATGCCAAGAAAATTGGCTAAGTCCGTTTGGTTTGCACCCGAGCGTTCCCGTAGAAAGCGGATTTTTAGGTGCAATTCTGTAACAGGTTTGTAGTTGTAAGACATAACATTATAAAGATTGGTTAATTTAACACGATTAGAACCATAGTGTCGAGTTCCCCAATCCACAGCCCTCTTCATTACAAAAAGTAAAAATTTACGCTATGAAAAAACATTGTATTTTATTCCTATTTTCCCTCGCGCTGGCCACTATCGCCTGCAACAAAAAAAACGACAATGACACCCTCGAAGCTGCTACGATTTCACAACAAGACCTCAGTCTTTGTGCGTGTTGTGGTGGTTATTTTATAGAAATTGACGGTATTAAACGTCGGTTTGAAACACTTCCTTCCAATAGCACGATTGATCTGCAAACGAGTACCTTGCCCTTAGCGGTAAAGGTGCGTTGGCAGGAAAAGACGGAGCGTTGCAAGGACGATTTGATCGATATTTTGGAAATAGTGCCCAATTAATTGCCGCCAGTCCCAGGGCATTTGCCCTTGGTGTATTTTTTTACGCCAGCACATTCCGCCACACAAGCGTTGCCATAAGTTTTGTTATCACAACCGCATACAGGTTGGTATTGCTCTGTGCATACACAATCGGGGTTGGCCTTGCCTTTGCAATCGTTGGCGGATTTGGCAGATTTGCAGGCCAATAGACCCAAACAGAGGATGGTGATGAAAATGATGGTGTTTTTCATAATGTAATGCGTTTACGTTGTGTTGAAATGGTTTGGAAAATTGTTGATGATTTTGGCGGACGTGGTTTTGAACGATTTTTTTGGGGTTGGGGGTTGGGGTGTAGAGACGTTGCAATGCAACGTCTCTACGGTATCAACGTACCCAAAACGGTTATCAATGATACCAAAAACCATTACCCCAGATACCCAAAAACGGTATCAAAAAAAACCATTGGTGTCACGTTTCGCAATCCACGATGTCCACCAAAAAATATTTACAACATCGATTTAATAATCGCTGCAAATTCTGCAACACTCATAGTACCTTGGTCGCCTTCGCCTTGTTTGCGGACGCTGATATTGCCCGCTTCTGCCTCTTTTTCGCCTACTACAATAATAAACGGAATGCGTTTCAATTCGTTATCGCGTATTTTTTTGCCAATGGTCTCATTGCGATCATCGACAAAACCGCGCAGGTCATCCACGCCCAATTGCTGCATCACCTGATTGGCATATTCTACAAAACGATCCGAAACAGGCAGGATAGCAAACTGCTCTGGCGAAAGCCACAGCGGGAATTTTCCTGCGCAATGCTCGATCAGTACACCCGTAAAACGCTCCATAGAACCAAACGGTGCACGGTGGATCATTACCGGGCGGTGTTCCTGGTTATCGGCACCGATATATTTCAGATCAAAGCGAATTGGCAAGTTATAATCCACCTGAATCGTACCCAATTGCCAAGAGCGACCGAGTGCGTCTTTCACCATAAAATCGAGTTTAGGGCCATAAAAAGCCGCTTCACCCAATTCCGTTACCGTGTTCAGTCCCGCTTCAGCAGCCGCTTCGATGATAGCCGCTTCTGCTTTACGCCAATTTTCGTCGGTACCCACATATTTAGAAGGGTTTTCGGGATCGCGTAAGGAAATTTGAGCCGTAAAATTCTCAAAACCTAATTTCGCCAACACAAACTGCGTGAGTTCCAACACATTAAGGAACTCCGATTTGAGTTGCTCCTCGGTACAGAAAATATGCGCATCGTCCTGTGTAAAGCACCGTACACGTGTAAGGCCGTGCAATTCGCCCGATTGCTCGTAGCGATACACGGTACCAAATTCGGCAAAACGCACCGGCAATTCCTTGTACGAACGCGGTCGGTAACCAAATATTTCGCAGTGGTGCGGGCAGTTCATGGGCTTAAGCATAAACTCCTCATCTTCATCAGGCGTAAGGATGGGTTGGAACGAATCTTTACCATATTTGTCCCAGTGTCCTGATGTTACATAGAGTTTTTTAGAGCCAATATGTGGCGTAATAACGGGCAAATAGCCGCGTTTTAACTGCTCTTTTTTCAAAAAATCTTCGAGGCGTGCGCGCAGAGCCGTTCCTTTTGGTAACCAAATTGGCAAACCTTGTCCTACTTTTTCGGAGAACATAAACAGTTCCAATTCCTGACCGAGTTTGCGGTGGTCGCGTTTTTTGGCCTCTTCAATCATCGCCAAGTAGTCTTCCAATTCCTTTTGTTTAGGAAAAGTAATGGCATAGACGCGTGTCAATTGCTTACGATCCGTTTTACCGAGCCAGTAAGCACCTGCCAAATTAGTAATTTTGACGGCTTTGATGGTTTCGGTGCTAGGGATATGTGGCCCTTTACAAAGATCCACAAAATCGCCCTGTTGGTAAAACGTGATGCTACCATCTTCGAGGCGGTCGAGTAGTTCGAGTTTGTACTCGTCGCCTTTTTCGGTGAAATACTTGATGGCATCGGCTTTGCTCACTTCTGTACGCGTATAAACGGATTTATTCCGCGCCAATTCGAGCATTTTTTGCTCAATTTTAGGCAAATCGGCAGCCGTCAGGGGTTTTTCGCCGGAATCCACATCATAATAGAAACCGTTATCGATAGCAGGGCCGATACCGAATTTCATATCCGGATAAAGTGCTTGCAGTGCTTCGGCTAGCAAGTGTGCCGAGGAGTGCCAATAGGTTTGTTTGCCCTCTTTGTCCTCCCATTTGAGGAAAGTAATGGTACTGTCCTCGTTGATGGGGCGCAAAAGGTCGCGCGTTTCCCCGTTTACCTTGGCCACCAATACATTGCGCGCCAAGCCTTCGCTGATGGACTTAGCAACGTCCATCGCGGTTGTTCCTTTGGCATACTGACGAACGTTGCCATCTGGAAAAGTAATATTAATCATAAAAATGTAGTTTAGCCCACCCAAACGAAAGGCAGGAGCCTTTTTTCGGTTTTTCGTTGTGTTGTTCTTGGGTGTAATGCAGCAAGTGCATCCCAAAAAAACGTAACTCCATACGCGAAAATTAGCGTTTTGTGAAAAATGAGGCGTAAAGTTAGTACAATTACTGGAGTAAGGCGGCAATTTGAGGTTAAGTATTTACAAGAAGTACATTTTGTAATTGCCCTACGACTAACTATCTTTGCACCATGTTTGCATATTTAAGAGGAGAAATAACATACCGCAGCCCTGCTTTTATGACCTTAGAAGTAAATGGGGTAGGCTACCATTTGATGATTCCGCTCAGTACTTATACAGCTTTGCAGGGATTAGAAAAGGCACTGGTTTATACCCATTTTCATGTACGCGAGGACGCGCATACGCTGTACGGTTTTGCTACGCAGGCCGAGCGAAATTTATTTGTACAATTGATCGGTGTATCGGGTGTAGGCCCGTCCACGGCTCAATTGATCTTATCGGCCATGACGGTGGATGAGGTGCGGTCGGCGGTGATTGGTGAGCAGGCGCATATTTTGCAACGCGCCAAAGGCATTGGCCCTAAGGCTGCCAAACAGATTATCCTCGATTTGAAGGACAAATTGACCAAAGAATCGCCAGATGGGCCAGTTATTTTACCCGGTATGGGAGGTGCGGATAATAACGGCGCACGCGAGGAGGCATTGTCGGCCTTGATGGCGCTTGGTTTTAGTAGAATTCCGGTGCAAAAAGCATTGAATCAAGTGGCTAAGGAGCAACCTGCGGCGTTGAAAGTGGAAGAGATTATTAAATTTGCTTTGAAGTATTTGAGTAATTAAGTATAGTGTACTACTCTCCATTCGCAAAAAAAGATACCATGCAACAATTAAAACAATATTTTGAAAAAATTGGTTTTGCGGGGGATGACTTGGATAAAATATTGCAATCGTTTGTCTTAAAATCTTATGATAAAAACGATTTTTTTGTCGAAGTAGGTAAAACCAATAAATACCTGGGTTTTATTGAAAGCGGCATGATGCGTTACTATGTGATAAAAGAAGGGGAAGAACGTACGACTTATGTTGCCCTTGAACGATCTTTTTTGGTTTCGTTGTACAGTTTTTTACAAGAAAAACCTTCTTTTGAGTATATACAGGCTTTGGTGGATACTCAGGTCTATATTTTGAGCAAAACTGCGCTCCGAACGCTGCAAAACGAATTACCGGCATTTAACAATTTTTATATTGGCCTCCTTGAATCCGCCATTTGTGGCATAGATGATACCCGACATGGACTCATTGTGCTTACTGCGGAACAGCGGTACGAGAAAATGCTTCGGGAAGAGTCCCATTTACTACAACAAATTCCTTTGCAATACTTGGCCTCCATTTTGGGTGTTACACCGCGCCACCTAAGCCGTATTCGTCAGCAGATTCGATAGAAAATACCAATTTTATGCTGTGTTATTGATTATAGGACATTTGTCCATTGCCACCGTTTTTCCTGCCCTGACCTTTGTGGCGTTCTTAAAAACAAGGACATCATCAATTATTAACATGAAAAAACTAATGCTTTTTGGCTGGTTGCTGGTTGTAACCACTGTTTTATCGGCTCAAAGCCGTTTTTCTAAACACGAAATCAGCCTCAACGGATTTAGAAATCCCTCTATTGGTGCGGAATATCGGTACCAACACATTTCACTACACGTCGGGTATTATCCCACCAACTTTGAATCAGGTGTCACCACCGAATTTGTCAGAACCGGACTTTCATACTGGTTTTTGCCCGTTGGGAAAAAAGAAAATCCTTCTTCTTTCTACGCGTCGGTCTCCCTAGCGCGAGGTACATCGAGGGATTATAAAGGCAAAAATGCAGGTATGGCAGAACTTGGCTTCCGCTGGATGGTCTGGAAAGGCATTAACCTGCGCATCGGTGTAACTGCATTGGCTGCTGCTGATCAACCCACCCATATCAACCCAACACCTGGTATTAATTATTCCTTCTTTTTCTAAACATTACGATGAACATGATTGCTTCAAATATAAAATCAGCAAAGACAATTGGTCTTTTATTGATGATCGGCGGGATATTGTTATTTGTTCCCTATACCCTTTTAACACTCACTTTTGATTACCCCGATATACTGCGTGCAGAAACGGGTACGATTTTAACCCGTTGTTCGCATTATTAATGACTCAAACCCGCATCCGCTCTACCTTTACCCGCCACATGATTAATAAACTGAGGACAAAGAATACGGCGAGTGCCATTACGCTGTACCGCATATTGCCTGTTAATTGTTCTACTATACCAAATACGAAGGTACCCATTACCGTAGAGACCTTGTCCATTACATCATAAAAACTAAAATAAGAGGCGGTATCATGGGTATCTTCGGGCAAAAACTTAGCATAAGTACTCCGCGCTAAGGATTGGATACCACCCATCACTAGCCCAACTGCACTGGCGAGGATATAAAACTGCGGCCCATTGGTGACCATCGAACCCACAATACAAATACCTGTCCAAATCACGAGCATCACCATGATAGATGTTTTGTTGCCCACGCGTCCAGATACGTATGCGAAAAGTTCTGCGCCACCAATAGCCACGATTTGTAAAATCAGAATTAAATAGATGAGATGAGCCGTATCAAAACCCAATTCTTTTTCGGCAAAAATAGCTGCAAGAAAAAGTACGGCCTGTACGCCTGCATTAAAGAAGAAAAAAGCACTCAAATACGATAATGTATTGGCATCGCGCTTTACAATGGCCCATACTTTGCGTAGTTCCGAATACCCTTTTTTCATTGCACCATCGGGCATATCGCCTTTGCTGTCATTGGGTAATCGGTGGAGTGGGATTTGGGAAAAACCAATCCACCAAAGTCCAACCATCACAAATGCAGCGGGAATGGCTTTGGCCTCTTCGGAAAAACCAAAAAAAGCAAATTTTTTGATGACGATAAGGTTGATGACCAGCAAAATAACACTCCCCACAAACCCGTAAGTAAACCCTTTAGCCGATACCTTATCGTATTGGTCTTCGGTTGCTATTTGGGGCAAAAACGAATTGTAAAATACAATACCACCAGCAAAGCCAATAGTGGCCAATATGAAACCAGTTACACCCACCCACATCGTTTTCTCCGAGGTGAAAAATAGGAGTGAAATACAGGCTAATGAGCCCAAAAGGGTAAAAAATCGTAGAAATTGCTTGCGTTTGCCGCCAATATCGGCGATACCCGCCAACAATGGGGAGATAAAAGCAATAATTAAATAGGCGAGGGAAATACACCATGAATACAGTGTGCTATTAGAAATACTCCCACCGCCTATGGCGATACGATCGGGGGTATTAGCAGCAAAATAACCAGGAAAAATGGCTACTGTAATGACCAGCGCATAAGCACTATTGGCCCAATCAAAAAAAGCCCAACCACTAATGGTATAAGGATTATTTTTGACGATAGGTTGGGTTGGTTCGTTCATCGTATCTAAATATGTTGTACAAAGGAACGAAGATAGGGCGGTTTTCTAAGTTTCCAATATAAACATTGGTATTGTTTAGTTTTCTTTTACCATGAGGGGCAATTAGTAACATATTTCGTTAACTCAATGACGCATATTATAAACCAAATGCCATCTTTAGTGTATCTGGTAAAATTGGTTTAATCAAAAAATCGGTAACGTAGGGGTATGATTTTGCGCGGTCGCGGTCGGCATCTGCAATAGAAGAGCTGACAATAAAAATAAGGATTTTCTTGGTTATACCATCTGCCATTTTGCTAAATTCATCCATGAATTCCCATCCATCCATTTTGGGCATATTGATGTCCAAAAAAATAACATCGGGCAGTTCTGCCTTGTCAATAATTATTTTTTGCATGGTATTCAGTGCCGAGTCCCCATCCAAAAATGGTAAAATGTGATCGGTTATTTTTAAGTGGTTCAATGACTTAGTGGCAAAAAACTGATGAATATTATCATCATCTACAATCCATACACTTTCAAATTGGCTCATATAATATGTATTTTAAAAGTAGTACCAACATTGGGTTCGCTTTCTACCTCAAGCGTACCTCCAATTGCTTCTACTTGGTTTTTAGTGATAAATAGCCCTAATCCTTTAGCATCTTTATTGCCATGGAAGGTTTTGTACATTCCAAATATTTTATCTTTATTTTTTATTAAATCAATACCAAGCCCGTTGTCCGAAATACATAACATCATTGTACCATCAGTATCTGGCAAAAACTTGAACTCAATAATGGGGGTTCGGTCGGGATGGCTGTACTTGAGGGCATTGGATAGCAGGTTCAAGAGGATACTTTCGAGGTATGCGGGGTTATAGTTTACTGTTATATCTTGCGGGATATAATTATGGATTGCTGCTTTTTTCAGGTGAATTTGTTCGCTCAATACTTGCATAGCGCGTTCCACATATTCGTAAAGCGGTAGTGGTTCAGTTACGAGGTTAATATTTTTTTGGATAGAAACCACTTCATTGAGGTCGTATAAAGTATCATCCAATCGGCTAGTGACGGTACGCAGGTGCGCAAACATTTCTTCTTGCTCTTTTGGAGAAGCTGCATTTTCGAGAAAATCGAGGATAGTTTTGATATTACTCGTATGCGAGCGCAAGTTATGCGATACAATATAGGAAAAATTGAGCAATCTTTTATTTTGCTCCCTTACCAAATCTAAGGATATGGAGAGGTCAGTATCCATTTTTTTTCTTTCATTGTTGTCAATAAACCCTGTAAATAGCATTCGTTCGCCATTCAGGTTAATCAAACTGGTATAAACCAGTCCATAATTGATCTGCCCATTTTTTGTTTTAAGTGCGAGTTCCAAGCCATCTACTTTGCCGTTTTTGGTTATGCCCTCTAAGATCAGGTTGCGATCATTGGGATTAAGGTAGAAGTTACCCACTTGTTTTCCAATCACTATCTGTGAATCCAAACCGGCCATTTCGGCTGCTTTTTGATTGGCCATTACAATTTTCCCATCTTCAATTTGCGTAATAATAAGTGCAATAGGTGAAAAATTAAATACATCGCTCAAGAGTTGTTCATTGAGTAAGAGGGCTTCTTCGGCATTCTTCCGTTCTTTAATATCTACAATTCCAGAAAACAATGTTTGTTTACCATACATCATTACGGTTTCTGAAGAAAGTAAGCAAGGCTTTATTTCACCCTGCATATTTTTTAATTTTATTTCAAAGTTTCGTACATGCCCTTTTTGGGACAATTGTCGAATAATATTGGCTCTTTCAATAGGTTCACAATAAAAATCTAAGGTGGAGTATGCTTTAAATTCGGATAGCGGTGCGCCCATCAACTTTTCCAATGCCTCATTCACCATAATAATTGAACCATCCTCTACATTAGAAATAATCAATGGCACGGGCGCCAAATTAAAAATATCGCGCAGCAACTGTTCACTTTCCCGAAGCGCGGTTTCGGCTCTTTTCTGTTCGGTAATATTCCGAATTACACATACAATTTCGTCTTTGGTCGTATTGATCATTCGGGCTTCAAACCATTCCATATCGGCAGATCCGACAGGAAGCGAGTAATCAAACGATACCACTTTACCTGTTTTTTTGATTTCTTCTGTTCTTTCGTAGATAATTTTGACCAGTTCAGGGGGCATCACTTCATTTGCGCTCATACCGATGAGTTGCTCAGGTGGCAACAGTAAATCTTTCTTGTTATTAGCGTGGCAGTATGTGAACTTGTAATCTTGGTTAAAACGCAGTACAATATCAGGAAACGTGGAAATAATGGACTGTAAATCGCGTTGTGCCAAAGCGGCGGATTCTTCGGCGAGTTTTCTTTCCGTAATATCCTGAATTACCCCATTTAATTGCACCGATTTCTTATCGTGGCTGTCGTTCATTTCTCCAAACACAGAAATCCAGCGTTGTTCGCCATCCAATGGTCTTACCGTAATAAAGTCTTCGGTAAACCGCCCACCAGTCTGCATCATTTCCTGCAAACGATTCCATATTTTTAATTGAAACTCAGGCAGAATATGCCCCAAACAATGCTCTACGGTTTTAGGAAGATCGGGGTCTAGTCCTAAAATATCGTCAAAACTAGGTGATGAAACAATCGAATTGGTGTGCATATCCAATACAAAATAGCCAATTTTGGCTACTTTTTGGGTTTGTTCCAATACCTGTCGGTTATAGATTACCTCTTTATTGATGGCCCTTTGCTCTGTAATATCTGTACAATACCAAACATAATGGGTAATTCTGCCATAATCGTTTTGTGTAGGAGCAACCCGTAAAAAGCACCAAAAAGGTTTTCCCCCTTTTTTATGCAATTGAAGTGTCGTTTCATAGGACATACCATCTTTAATTTTTTGATATACCTGCCCCATCAATACTTCGTCCGTTTCTATACCGCACAATAGGCTAATATCCTTTCCTTTAATTTCGTCATCCGTATAACCGCTTATTTTTGTAAATTCAGCATTTACACAAAATATGGGTGTTGAATTGGGTTTAATTTCAGTTAAAAGAATCCCTTCCTTGGCACTTTCAAAAATATGGCGTTTTACACGGTAGTTGTCGGTGGCTATAATCTTTTCTGTAGCATTGTACAAAATAACGGTGATATGACTTAGGTTGCCTTGCACATCGAAATCTGGAAAAGCATTTACCTCTACCCAAATCGTATCTCGCTGATCTGGGTGTGCAATACCTAGTATTTGTTTTTTAAAGGAAAAAAACGTATGTATTACCCGATAAACAGGGTGGTCTTCTTTTCTAATAGCAATACCATCTTCCCCGATGAACGACCAAGGAATGTTGGATTCAAAACAACCTTCTAATGCTTGTTTGGAAATACCAAACAAAAAAGAAGCCTCATCATTGGCGAAATGGATGCACGCATCGGGGGTATAAATAAGTGCACCAGCCTGTAAGTTTTCTAATAGTAATCGATACTGCTCTGATACTGGTTCTGTCATATTAATAAAATACCAATCAATAATACTCGTTAACAACAAGTATTATTCCAAAAAATGACCACAATGTATCGGTTTGCTTGTGACAGGTGCAAATGTACATTAAAATACTTTTATATCGTATTGTATTTAGACTAAAAGGTGGAGAACGAGTAAAAAAACAAAGTAACCATTGTAGTTTAACCTACAACAGTTACCTTGTTTGGAAATAAAATGATACACAAAGGCGTATATTTGTAGAAAGAAAACAATTCACAACATATTTCTACTTCATAATAACCTTTGATATATACCGTAACCCATCAGGTTTCGTGATTTGAAGATAATAGATACCAGTGACTACTTTTTGATCGCGCAACAGTATCATATTGCCATTTACAGTACCATTCATAAGTGTTTTGCCATTCATATCAACCATCTGCCAATTGGATTGGTCAAAATCATTACCCATTAAGCGCAATGTAGATGCTGTGGTAGCAGGGTTAGGGAACACTGCTGTAGGGATAATACTGCCCGGTAGGTCAAGTACAGGTACTAAACCGACGACTTCTCCTACTTCATGGTGCGAAATATTGGTGATAACTGGCGGATTGAAATCAAAATAAATGCCGGCACTGTTGTCGATATTGGTACCAAATGGATTATCGGCTTTTTGATTGATTCGGAAAGAAATAAACCCTTGCGAACCAAGCAAATTGGTAAAACTATCCACTAATTTGATATTATCGAAACGGAAACTCAACTTGTTATTATTCAATATTTCAAACTTGTAAGGATGGCTAGCCTGCAATCCACGGATACTCATCGGGTCAAGCGATGGTGGGAGTGTATCGCGCACAACTACTGTAAAGGCCGTATCTGTACCTGTATTTTGGAAACGAATCAAGTAATCAATCGGGACATTTGGTCGGATCAGTTTTTTATCGCTAAAACCAAGTGGGTAGCCCTGCTTATCATTGGGATCATACGAACCAATGACCTCTTTACATTCCTCGTCATAAGCATTGCCCAAGTCGTACAAAGGGTACATCAAAGCATATCCGGTAGAAAAACTACTTGATGTGGTACATCCTTCAATGGTTTTGGATGGATTACCGGGTATCGGGTGGTTTGGTACTTGCGTTGCTTCCAAACGCCAGGTTGAACCATTAGCTGGTACGGGCACGGTAATAGACTGGCCAGCACCGAGCGAAAATGGTACCTTCATGTACATCACGTGGTCTTGTATCACAATATAATCGGCAGCAGATGACATCGGTGCTGTACCCACATTTTTTATGGTAAACAAGACTTCAGTGCCGTTACAATTGGCCGTTACTTGTATGTTTGCTCCATTCCACGATGTGCTGGGTTGTACGCAACTGGTATCGGGATACGCATGTGCCGAGTAGCAAAGTATTTGTTCCAAAATGGTACTATCGCAATCATTGAGTGCTGTAAGTTGAAGATTGATACATTCTAGTGGGGCCAAATCGCCCAAATCAAACCGATATACGTCATTGGCCAATACAGTAAAAGGCAAACTCGCAACAGATACGGGTTCCATTTCAGCAGGCAGCGTTACTTCTACATAAGCATCTTCTGCGGTAGCAGTACCGGCATTGCATACTTGCACATAAAAAACGACATCAAAACAACGGCGCATGATGCTACTTGATATTTCTGTTTCCAACTGTGTGCAATCATAAAGATCTTGGGCCGCAAAATCGACTTGAACCGTATCGGCAGCAGAAGCAGGTACATTGATTTGGTTGGTACAAAATTTCCACGCACTGGATGGTGGAATAGCTGTAACCGTATAAGGTGCCAAGGTTGGAGGCAAATATGCACGGTATCGGCCATTACTATTGGTACTGTATAGGCTCGTATTTCCAAGGCTATTCGTCACCGCAACACGCCAGCTCACAGCAGGCGACTCCGAGGATTCTACGGTACAGTTATTGTTTACGTCTTGCCGGATATGGCCTTCGATCAATTCAAATCCGGCGGGTGCCTGGCCTAAGGACAAAGTAATGTTTTCTCCATTGTTGTGCGCGGCCAGTAAGGCATTACCCATCGAATTAGGGATCATGATGGCGGGAATGGTTACTTGTGCACCAACTGCGCCTGCGCCCAAAGTTATTACAGGATTTATATTATTCACAATAATAACCCCAATTGCACCCTTGTTTTGAGCGTTTAAGACTTTAAGTCCAAATTCACATGAACCACGGCTAATGATCGCTATTTTTCCTGTAAAATCCGTACCATCATCGGTACAGAACAGTTGATCAGTGGTAGGAAACACCGCTTCGGCCACAATGACATTGTTTTTAAGGTCATCTCCGAAGGATGCATTTCCAAATACGCCATCCGATTGCGGAATGACTTGAGCGAGTCCAATAGGTTCCAGTATAGAGAAAAACTGGATGAGCCGCGTCGTATCACTTGATTGGGCTTGGGCTGTAACATTAAGCAGTAGTAAAACCGCTGCGAGTAGTTGAATACCTTTCATAGGAACTATATAATTGGTGATAAATATTTTTTAATGATACAAATGTTGGGCATCATGCGCAATGATGGAAATACAAATTTAGATCATTGTTAAATTTATTTTAAATTTTAATTTTATAGTTATTTGTTAATCAACATTTTATAAAAATTTACGTTAAAATAATTATTTTACCTACCTTTGATTTTCTTTTAAATTACCTTAAAGAATTAAGTGCCTTTGTAACGGATACGTTCCTAAAAAGCAAATATCGGTATGGCGGATAAAAATACCCTTGAAAATACACCCGTTTGGCAAATATTGCAAGCACTTCCGGTAACGGCCTTGCTGGAGATCGAAAAATGTACCCGATCACCGTATTTTAACCAGCGGGAAGATGTAACACTACTCTACAAAGCCATCAGGAAGCAATTGCCGAGTTGCATAGCGCCCTCGCGCGAAAAAGCCGCCGCCGAGGTATGGCCCAATACGCCTTACAATAGCAATACGTTTAGAATTGCCCTTCATTTTTTGCAGGAATTGATCTATCAGTACCTTCGTATCAAAAAAGTGGAGTCCGACCAAGGGCGCTCGCATTTGGATTTGGTGCAGGCATTGCGTGGTTTGTCGCTCGATCATTTGGCGGGCGACGTACTGGCCAAAAGTGAGTCCTATTTTGAAGATACTACACGCAAAGACGCTACTTTTCAGGAGCAACAATTTTTATACCGCGCCGAATTATTGCGACTGGCTAGCGGAGGTGTGCGCACCCGCAAACTGGATTTACAAGGGCTTTCGACCCAATTGGATAAATCATTTATCCTTAAAAAACTCAAAACTGCGGCAGAATTGCTTTCGCACCAACGGGTTTTTAAAGTGGAGTACGATTTTGGCATGTTAGATTGGTTACTCGAATACCTAAGCCAAACGCCCGAATTACTATCGGCCCCCGAGATCAATCTCTATTATAATTGTTGTCTTTCGCTCAAATACCCCGAGGTGGACCACTATTTTAAAACCCTGAAACCCAGTCTGCAAACAGTAGAAGACATGTTTCCACCCGAAGAATGCCGCGAAATAGTCCTACTGGCACTCAATTACTGTATCCGAAGGCTCAATGCAGGCGATGAGGCATTTGCCAAAGAAGGTTTTGATCTCTATATTGCAGCGTTAGAAAAAGGGTATCTTTTGGAAAAAGGAGAACTGGATCGCTTTACATTCCACAATGTGGTGGCCATTGGTATCAAACTCGGTTCTTTTGAATGGGTGGACTATTTTATCAAGACCTATTCCAACAAAATTGCGCCTGTACACCGCGAAACAATGTCCAGTTATTGTAGAGCGCGATTGGCTTACGGTCAAAAAAACTACCCGGATGCCGTTAGTTTGCTTCAAAAAGCAGATTATAATGATTTATTACTCCACCTAGCGGCCAAGACCATTTTGATGAAAATTTATTTTGAAACGGACGAATATCGGCTATTGGATGCCCTGCTGGACTCGATGACCAATTTCCTGCGTAGAAAGAAAATTATAGGCTATCACCGCGAAAACTATCTGAATATCGTGAAATATGGCCGCCGATTATCTGCCTTGAACAGGTTTGACCGCGTGGCTTGTGAGGTGTTCAAAACTGCTATTACCGAAGAACCTAATTTGACAGAACGGAATTGGTTTTTGCAGTTTTTGGGAAAAAATTAGGGTTATTACACCTTCCCATTTTGTTGCAACCACTCAAACGAGTCTTTCACGGCTATTTCAATGGGTGTTTGTGGCAGGTCAATGTCACGGATGGATTTTGATACATCAAAATAGAATCCAATGCAACTATTGAGTGCCATTCCGTAATTGAGGGCGGGCGTTTTGCCAAAGGTATTGATCAAAAATGTCCCCCATAAACCCAATGCTTTTACCGCAAAACTGGGTAAATACAGGCGGGGCGGCTGCACGCCCAATACGTTGCACATAAGCGCAAACGCCTCTTTATAGTCCAAGTTTTTGTTGCCTAATATATAGGCTTCCCCTATTTTTCCCTTTTCCAAGGCGTTGACTACCCCAATGGCGGCATCTTTTACATGGATATAATTGCGACCGCCGGACGTGTATCCGGGTATTTTGCCTTTGTACAAGGCGACCAACATAGCCCCCGAACTCGGTTTGCTATCAAATGGCCCGAGCATAAAAGTGGGACAAACCAACACTGCTGGCAGGTTCTGATTTTTTACTGCATCCAACACATCGCAATGGGCTTGGTATTTGCTGTCCATATAATCCAAGCCAATAAACGCCGATTTATAGGGTTGGGTCTCGTCGCCGGGCTGCTCTTTGGTGCCATAACCAAAAGAAACTGCCGATGAAACGGCCACCATACGCCGAATTCCAAGTTGTAAAGCCGCCTGAATAACGTGTTGTGTACCTTCAATATTCACCCGCCGGATGATTTCGGACCGGGCGGGCATTACATTGGTATTGGCGGCGCAATGAATCACCAAAGTAGTGCCTTGCATGGCGGCTACAACAGATTCGGCATTGAGTAAATCACCGTAACAGAGCGTAACGCCTTCGAGTCCCATGAGTGTTTCAGGGGTTTTCCCGTATTCGACCATGGCTTTTACCTTATATCCACGGCGCAATAATTCGCGGGTGGTATTACTCCCGAGCAATCCATCTGCACCTGTTAATAATACTATTTCTGACATGGGCGCAAATTTACTACAAATATTGCGGTGCGCTGCACCTTCAAAACGCGCAAAAATTATCATTGCTACAAATATTGTGGTGCGCTGCACCTTTTCCCTGTTATCTCTATTAATTTTACGGTGTCCTTAATTTCAAAACATTTACCTTTGCGGCCTTGTTCTGTAATTTGTATTTGGCGTGTATTAATACCGTCAAATCGTTCAAGGAAAAATCGAAAAAATAAATAAAGATGAACTACGATGTAATTGTAATCGGCTCAGGGCCGGGTGGATATGTGGCAGCCATTCGCTGTGCACAATTGGGTATGAAAACGGCTATTATTGAGCGTTATCCCAACTTAGGCGGCACTTGCCTCAATGTAGGTTGTATCCCTTCCAAAGCATTATTGGACTCTTCGGAGCATTACCATAACGCTACACATAAATTTGAAACACATGGCATCGACTTAGGCTCGGTGAAAGTGAATATGGCGCAAATGATGAAGCGTAAAAGCGAAGTGGTGTTTGATAACAACAAGGGCGTCGAGTTTTTGATGAAAAAGAACAAAATTGACGTGCATATTGGCCACGGCACTATTTTGACCAAAAACACGGTACAAGTTGCCGCTGCCGATGGCGCAACGCTTCAATTGCAAACACAAAAAATTATTATCGCAACGGGTTCAAAACCCATTGTCCCCGCTGCATTCAACTACGACAAACAACGCGTTATCACCAGTACCGAAGCCCTCAAACTCGAGGCTGTACCGAAAACCATGCTAGTCATTGGTGGCGGTGTTATCGGCTTGGAATTGGGTAGCGTATATGCCCGATTGGGTACGGAAGTGCATGTAGTGGAGTATTTAGACCGTATTATTGCTGGTATGGACAGCGATTGTAGCCGCGAATTGATGAAATCGTTAAAATCTATTGGTATCCAGTTCCACTTGCGCCATGCGGTAACCGAAGTAAAAGCCAGCGCTAAAAAAGTAAAAGTGACCGCACAAAGCCGCGACGACGAGTCCAAAAAATTGGTGATGGATGTGGATTATTGCTTGGTGGCTATTGGCCGGAAACCATACACTGATAACCTAGGTTTGGAAAATGTAGGCATCACGACCGATGAAAAAGGCCGTATTGCCGTTAATGCACAACTAGAAACCGCTGTTCCGGGTATTTACGCCATTGGTGATGTCATTCAAGGAGCCATGCTGGCGCACAAAGCCGAAGAAGAAGGTGTTTTTGTGGCCGAAGTAATGGCTGGTCAGCACCCGCATATCAATTATAATTTGATTCCGGGTGTAGTTTATACTTGGCCGGAAGTAGCAGCGGTAGGTTATACCGAAGAGCAATTAAAAGAAATGGGTACGCCTTACAAAACGGGTAAATTCCCTTTCCGCGCCCTCGGACGCGCCCGCGCGAGCATGGATACCGATGGTATGGTTAAAGTATTGGCACACAAAGAAACCGACGAGATATTGGGCGTTCACATGGTAGGCGCACGTACAGCAGATATGATAGCAGAAGCAGTGGCCGTGATGGAATTCCGCGGTTCTGCCGAAGATGTTGCGCGTATGAGCCACGCACACCCTACATATACGGAGGCGATGAAGGAGGCGGCGTTGGCGGCTACTGGGAATAGGCCGATACATATATAGCGTATGGGATCCTATAAAATTTGGACACTCCAGGATATCGAAAGCATACCTACCGATACACCCGTTCATCTTGAAATCTATTTGCGAAATGCCGTGATCCCCTTACAGCACATCAACGCTAATTGTGCTGTAAGGGCAGAAGGCTGCAAGTTTCCAAACCTAACACTGGTCAAAGGTAACCTTTCCATTGATGCGAGAGCGGCTATATTTCCGGTATTAAAAACGGTAGAAGGTGATTGCGATATCCATTGTTTGGGTATCGAATTGCCTTGCCTTGAATGTGTTAAGGGGGTGCTTTCTATTGAGGCTAATGTTGAATTACCTTCTTTATTAAAAGTTGGCAATTGTATAAAAAATAAAATCAATAGAAACCACCCCCAATTAACTCGATCTAATGAGATAAAACTATCCCAAGTAACCCAATCAAAAAAGAGACTATGGGAAGTATATACCGCAGAAGATGTTGCCCAACTACCGCTATTTGGTAAATTTAGTCTGATTATACGAGGAAATAACCTCACTTTTCCACACACCGAATTCAATGGTGCTGTCTTAGTAAAGGGCAAGAATATTGCTTTTCCGCATTTACAAACGATCAATAAAATTACTGTTGGAAAAGTAGCGGATAATATTCCTGAAAGTCAAATTTTAATGCCCCAACTGCGTACGATTACAGCTAATTGTGTCATAAGAGAAGGCGTATTTGTTGCACCACAACTCGAGTGTATCAAGAATAAATTGATTATTGAAGACAATGGCTCTGGGGAATTTCCACTTTTGAAAACAGTAGGGATATTTTACTTTTCATCCCAAAAAAGGGTGTGTTTCCCATCGCTTCAAAAGATTTGTGGGAATTTTAGTTGTCCTAAAATAACACCTTTGTCATTTTTTTCAACACCAAATGTACTAGATGAGCAACAACAAAAAGCAGACTTTTTTCCAGATATAAATTCCCTCCCCAATATACCCTCCATATCAGACAGTGACTTTCCTGCCTTAGAGTTAATAAATGGTATATTTACACTCACTGCTACCACAACAATATTACCGAGGCTTAAGCGCATTGGTAAACTAAGGATAGGGATCGACAACGATATTGCGCCATACTTACCTAGCATTGAAAGTATCCATTACGCGCTGTACCAAGAGCCGATCAAACATGTCGGAGCAAATGTAGAGCAATTGTTTTTTCCAGTAACTAATAACTTAGTGGTATCGACGCATTATTTTTATATTAATGCGCATTGGGCTTTTCCCTATAATTTTTGGCGAGCAGATAGGCATTCACTTAACATACTGGTGTCTTTCCTTAAAATGCGGCATTTTTCTTTTCAAAATTTTGTCATGCACGAATTTGAACAAGAATGGATTATTCATAATGATTTGATAAACAAAGTGTTACAATCCATAGAGCGAAAATGGACGCGCGTGCCTAGATATTCACTTCAGGATATTTTTAGGCTATATAACTCTGGTCTAAAGCATTTTTGTTTTACATATATTGGTGTGGCGCAAATGATGGCAGAATTTAAAGCAAAGTGTATTATATCTAATAGGATTAACCTACGCTATTTCCGTTACGATGCACTAGGCGATAAAATTCAATTTATGAAACACAACATCTACGAAATTTATGAAGCCGATTTAAATGAAATTTACGAAGCATATTCAAGTGTAATCTATTCTTTAAAACATTGGAATGATTTTAAAGATAAACGATATGCCGTTAAATGCACGTGTACCTATAACAACTATGAGCAGTGGTTTTGGGTGGAAGAGCAGTATAAAAGTGACCCTTTAGAGGCGATTGCATCTACTTTTACATTGCGTGAAAACGTAATTCCTTTTATCAAATGTATAAAAAGAAAGGGTAATGCCCTGACCTGTGAAATGAACGAGGAAGTAATGCCATCTGGTTCTAAACGGCCATTGACAAAAGAAGAGTATTTTGGTTTATTGGAGGTGGAAGCGTAATCTATCCATATATGCTTTTGGAGTAAATTACACTTTACATATTGTTTTATTCTTAGCGAAGACGAAAGGGCCCGAACCTTTATCGTGGATATGCATTCCAAATTTTTCCAATTAAACTACGTCTTCCTTATAAAAGCAATAATACGCCAATAGCACGGCAAAAGTAATATATTCGTTGGAGAAGGTTGGGAATAGTTTTTGTAATTTTGCAGGGCAAAAAATTAGGACACCATAAACTAAATAGTTTACAGTGTCCTAAACAAAAAACCTTTTAATTAAAGTATCACTTAAAATATTCAAGCAATTACTGGGGATTTAACCGTATTTTCTACCGATCCGCTACTTTTATCAATCGGCCTTGCCATACCTGTTTCTCCGATATAATTTGCAACACAAACATACCCGGTGCTATACCATTTAAGGAAATGCCGCTATGAGGTAAGGTATTCCCTTGACGGAGCGTATTACCCTGTACATCCATTAATGACCATTGGATTGGGCTATTGGGGGCATTTCCATCGGGCCAAGTAATATAAACTTGATCTGTGGCGGGATTTGGGAAAAGATGCAATGTACTATTCACCAATGCCGTATTGGTAGAGGACGTTGGCTTTACAGCAGTAATATTGATATTGTCCAAATATATACCATCGCTATTTCCGCCAAAATCTTCATCATCGTGTTGCTGAAACCGAAGTACACATTGATCTGTAAATTCAAGGCCATTAGCGGCTACTAGTGCATCTAAATCCAACGAGGAAAGTTGCGTCCATACATAATTGGGCATTAGATTAAAATCAAAAGAATAGATTTTTTTAAACGTTTGCCCACCATTATCGGAAAACCAAATACCGTCTTGGATTTGTATCTCGTCGTCATTATCATAGATGCTAAAAGATAATTTCACGCCTTGGGCATCAAACAAATTTAACCTTAAATCTAGGGCATTGGTCAAAAATCCTCCATCGCAATAGCGCTTACCCATAGCCACGCTGTACTGCGAGTTTTCGGCAGTAGCGTCTGTCACCGCTACAATATTAGTGGGGCTGGTAATCGTATTAGATGGCATAGCAGGATCATCTGCAAAAGACCAAGACCACATGGAACGCAATTGTGGCCCTGTTTCAAAATCTTCCTCAAATGGAACAGGAGCATAAGTTCTAGGGGCAACATAAACATGTATATTATCCAATATAAAACCATCGGCATTGCCACCAAAATCCTCATCGTCGTGCTGTTGGAAACGAATAATAAACTTATCTGTTAAGGAAAGGCCATTTTTCTCCGCCATTTTTTGGATTTGGAGGGGCGGCGTTTGTCCAAATTGAAAATTGCACCAATTGGTAGGATCAAAGCTATACACTTTTTTCCAGTTTACGCCGCCATCGTCGCTACAATAAATACCATCATCGGCTTGGGTTTCGTCGTCGTCGCTTTCGATCACGTAAGTCATTTCTACACGTGCTTTTTCATCAGCAGAAAGCCCCGAAAAGTTAATATGCAAGTCGAGCGCATTGGTTAAGAAATTACCATCGCAGAAACGCTTGCCGAGTAATACCCCAAAACTATTATTAAGTCCAATATCATTAAAAGTGGCGACAATATTGGCGGGTTGTGTTGGTTTTGGTTGGAGTGTAGCCGTGGAATCTGCAAAACGCCATGCCCAGAATTGGCTGAGCGGTCCTGCTTCAAAATCATCAAAGAATTGGCCATTGGGGCTAGCCGATATAGGAAAATAGGCAAGATCATCGACGTAAACGGAAAAATTATCTAAAACCAGCCCATCTGCATTGCCGCCAAAGTCCTCGTCATCGTGCTGTTGGATCCGTATGATGAATTTGTCGGTGAGAGAGAGGCCGTATTTAGCGGCAATTTTGCCAATTTGGAAAGGCGGGAACTGTCCAAAAACAAAATTACACCAATTCACAGGATCAAAGTCAAACACTTTTTTCCAATGCTCCCCGCCGTCGTCGCTCATATAAATACCATCATCGGCTTGGGTTTCATCATCGAAGTTTTCAATCAAAAAAGTCATTTCTACCCTGCTTTTTTCGGCAGCAGATAACCCAGAAAAATTGAGGTGCAAATCCAATGCATTGGTCAAAAAACCACCATCGCAAAAACGTTTGCCCAAGATAATACTCCTACTTCCATCAATACCCGAGCCATTATCAATCTCTACGATATTGGCGGGTTGGGTAGGATTAGCAATGAGTGTAGCCGTAGAATCGGCAAAACGCCATGCCCAATATTTGCTAAGCACTACATTTTCAAAATCATCAGAGAATTGGCCGGTGGGGCTGGCCGAAACAGGGAAATAACTCACATCATCGACGTAAACGGAAAAATTATCTAAAACCAACCCATCTGCATTACCGCCAAAGTCCTCGTCATCGTGCTGTTGGATCCGTATGATGAATTTGTCGTTGAGAGAGAGGCCATACTTAGCGGCAATTTTACCAATTTGGAAAGGAGGAAATGCTCCATAAACAAAATTACACCAATTCCCCGGGTCAAAGTCAAATACTTTTTTCCAATGTTCCCCACCGTCGTCGCTCATATAAATACCATCATCGGCTTGGGTTTCATCATCGAAGTTTTGTACAAGAAAAGTCATTTCTGCTCTGCTTTTTTCGGCAGCAGACAACCCAGAAAAATCGAGGTGCAAATCCAACGCATTGGTCAAAAAACTACCATCACAAAAACGTTTGCCCAAGATAATACTCCTGCTACCATCAATACCCGAGCCATTATCAAGCCCTACGATATTGGCAGGTTGGGTAGGATCTGCAATGAGCGTGGCGGTAGAATCGGCAAAACGCCATGCCCAAGCCTCCTTGAGATCGGCCGCTTCAAAATCGTCGTAGAAGGGTGTGGTAGGTTTAATTTTGAAATAAACAGGTGCTTGCATATATACATCAACATCATCGAGGAAGAAGCCATCGCTATTTCCTGAAAAATCCTCATTGTCGTACTGCATCCACCGAATGACGAATTGATTGTTCAGCGTTAGACCATATTTGGCGGCTAATTTATCCACCTCAAAGGGCGGAAACTGCCCATATACACTATTACACCAATCGCTGGGTTTGAACTGATAGACCTGCTTAAAAGTAATACCGCCATTGTCACTAAACCACAAGCCATCTTCCGCCTGTGTTTCATCATCGTTGTTGTAAATCCAAAACGTCAATTTTACATTGGTTTTGCCTTGGAGCGGCAGTTTAAGATCCAAGGCATTTTTGGTGAAACCAGCATCGCTGTTCACCTTGCCCATACCAACGCCATCACTTCCATCCCAACCCGCAGCATTCTGTATTTCGACTACCCCATTGGTACCAGCAAGGTTGGGTTTAGGCGTCCATTCGGGTTTAAAACCACCATTAAAATCGTCAAAAAAAATAGGCTGCGAAAAGCCGATAAATGGCAAAAGCAAGCAAAAAATTAAAATGATTTTTGTGTTTTTCATATTTTATTATAGTTAATTACATTGTAAAATAAGTTTTTTTATATTTTGAGGGTGTAACCGACCCAGAATGGGTCAAATGTTTATAGAGCAATGTGGCTGTATGACATTCGACCCCTACAGG
>JAYUKX010000008.1:0-6071 GCA_043764095.1 Chitinophagales bacterium | reverse complement strand
TTTTTTGCGCGAATAGCCTACCTATTTAAGTAGAAAAAGAGGGAATATGAGGGCAAAAGATGTGCATCAATCTGTACCTTTATTTCGACACCATTCCTAAAGAATGAAATTTGAATGAAGGTACAAATTTGGGGAGATGATTAGGCATTCCGTATCTAAAACTTTTAGGCCAACAAGTTCACACTAATCCAACGACCTACATTAAAGGTGTACAACAAAAAATAGCCGATCTAACCGGTAAACATCATTAAAAATTTCATCAATTATGCCAAACAAAACATTTGAGGTCAAAACGTATGTCCTCCAAAACGGTTACAAAAACACAGCAACTTGGGGCGCTGTCAATATTCAAATTCAAGGCTATGTTACCTGTTCAGGTGCCAATGGCGAACGATTAATCGTTTATGGCCTCCATCCATCCAGCCCTGTTCCGCCCAATGCTTTTTGCAATTTTGCGGGTAATGTAGGTGCTATTTTTGTACCATTTGTAGAACTCCACAATTATGTTGACCTCGTGCGCAACGAAAAACCTATTTTTGCACGCCTAGACAGCGACCGTCCCGAATGGATGTCCCTTTCTACAAGTGCAGAATTAGTAGGAGAAGGAGAATAGTATTTAATCTCCTAAAAACAGCGCAATTCATCGCATTCAACATGCAATGAATTGCGCATTTAGGCCCCAAAATAAAAGCCCTGAAAGGGCGCCACATCCAGCCCAGGGCAACGCCCTGCGGCGGCGGCATCGCGGCGGCGTCACAACCGTTCCAAAATAAAATCAGTAATTTTCGTAAACAAATGCCTCGTAGCATTATCCGTATAAATTCCATGATCCCGATTCGGATAATAGCAAGTGTCAAACATCTTTCCACTCTTCACCAAAGCATTAATCATCTCTACCGTTTGTTGAAAATGCACATTATCATCCGTGATACCGTGACAAATCAAATAATTACCACCACGTAACCGATCCGTAAAATTCACCGGCGAATTTTCCTCATACCCCTTACTATTAGTTACGGTAGTATGCATATATCGTTCCGTATAAGCGGCATCATACCATTTCCAATTCGTCACAGGAGCCACCGCCACCGCCATTTTGAAAACATCGGCACCTTTCAAAATACACGACGTACTCAAATACCCCCCAAAACTCCAACCCCAAATCCCAATCCGAGTACTATCTATATAAGGCAGGGTAGCCAAATAACGTGCTGCCGCAATTTGATCCTCCGTTTCAAAGCGACCAAGTTGCAGTTGCGTACACTTCTTAAAATCGCGGCCACGCGCACCCGTACCCCTATTATCCACACTCACCACGATATAACCCTGTTGTACCAGCATTTGGTGCCACGAACCTATATACCCATCATATTGATTTTGCACCGTCTGAGAACCAGGCCCACCATAAATATCAACTAAAACCGGATATTTCCTACCTGCCTCCAAACTATCGGGGCGCAGCATCCAGCCATTCAGTTCAGTGCCATTTGGAGTATTAAATTTGAAAAAAGACTTAGCAACAAACCCATATTGTTCCCGCAATTGCAGGATATGGTCATTATCCTCAAAAGTCTTTAACAGGGTTCCATTGCGTCCTTGCAAAGTCGCTACATTAGGGGTATTCGCATCAGACCAGTCCAGCAAATAATGGTCAAAAGTAGGTGTAAAAGTAGCGTCATTAGTCCCGAGCCTAGTCGTCAGCAGCCGAGGCGGAGTAATACCTTTCAAATCACCCTCCCACACCTGCCTGTCCATAGGTGTAGGCGTAGCAGTTTGGTAATAAAATTTGCCATTTTTCTCATCCACGCCATAAAAACTGGTCACATCAAAATTACCCGAAGTAAGCGGCGACAATAAATTTCCACTAATAAAATCGTACAAGTAAATATGGTTATAACCACTCCTTTCCGACGACCATATATATTGATGTGGCTCGTCCAAAAAACTAAGATAATCAGCCACTTCCACATACGCAGTATCCGTTTCGCGCAGTAAAAGTTCCTGCTCAAAGGCGAGGTATTCGCCCAAGCCTTCCGGCGCAAGCAGCACCAAATCGAGGGTATCCTGCATCCTATTCAAACGCGTGACCACCAAGTTGAACTTACTCGCCCAATTGAGCCGAACCAAATAATCATCGGGATTGACCTTAACATCGGGGCAAGGTGCAAATCTTTCGTGTGCAATGTCGTAAATAAAGACAGATACAGCAGCATTGCTGGCACCCACTTTAGGGTATTTGAACTCCGATTGGCGTGGATATACCCCAGATTCGTACCAAGTAAACGGCATAGTAGGCACTTCCGACTCATCGAAACGGAAAAAAGCAAACCGCTGACCATCCGGATTCCATTCCAAAGCAGTCATCCCCTCACCATCCGCAGGGCTAAATTCCTCTTCATACATCCAATCGGGTACGCCATTAATAATTTTATTTTTTTGTCCATCATCGGTCACTTGCACCAATCGGCCATCGGGCAAATAGCGGACATATATATTATTATTCATTACAAAAGCCACTTTAGTGCCATCGGGCGAAATAGCGGCAAATTGTGCAGGGCTTCCTTCATTCACCTTAATCAACTTGCGCGAACGCAGGTCAAAAACGTGGTAAGTCGCCAACACCGAATGTCGGTACAGCGGTTTCGTTTCGGAGCGCAGCAAGAGCAAATGTTCGTCCTTACTAAAAGAGTAGGTGTCAAATTTAATCTTGATCTCTCCAGCCGACACCAGCGTAGAGTCTTGCTTTTGGGTGCGCAAATCGTACCGTTCAATGGCATCATTTTCGAGCAAAGTATAATGAAGTCCATCTTTCATAAAACTAAAATCGGGACTATTATTGGGATAAAACCGATACGTTTCAAAACAATCATCGAGGGTAATCTTCTTTTGCGCGGGTAGGATAATGCTCACCAAGAGCAACGCAAAAAGTATGGGAATTAAGCGCATATTTTGTATAAAAGTTAAAGTACTGGAGTTAGGAATGAAAATTAAGTGAAGGTGCACATTTGGGGAGATGATTTTGTCACTATCAAGGCATGAAGAGGGCGTTTAGTAGTGCTAAACAACCGATGAATAACGAAGAGAGGGGCAAAATGAAGCCGACAAATTTGCATCTTTATTTAAATTTCATTCCTTAGGGACAAAAATAGTACACGATCGCGGCATGGGGTAGCGTTTTTTTTCTTAATTTTGCAACATGCTTTGAATGCTGCCAATGTTTTCTCGTTTCTAATGAATAAACAAACACGTTAAAGTTACAAAACGAACCACTATTTATGTATAAATCATTACATTTATTGCTTTGGATTTTTGTCATTGTGGCCACTACAGCACAGTGTCAATCACAATGGCAAACCCCCACAGTTGATATTACCAAAAACGATACAGTAGGGTATGGTTTCTTCCGAGAAGAGGCCAATATTATTCATAATAAGGCAAGTTTAGCACCTTTTTTTGAAAAACTATGGCTACAACGCACCCAAGGTGGCCGAAAAATCAATATTGTACACATTGGTGATTCCCATATTTTAGGCAATTTTATGACCCGCGAAATGCGCAAAAGAATGCAAGCCGCGTTTGGTGATGCAGGCAGGGGCATGATTTTTCCTTATAAATTGATCAATTCCAATGGCCCTCAAGATTATATCATTTCTACTTCGGCCAGGTGGAGTGGTACCAATTGTGTGCGCGACCAAAATGAATTAACAGATTACGGTATTTCGGGGTTTTCGGCCATCACTAGTTCTACTGGTAGCGAAATATCCATTCAACTCCGCGATACCACTTCTAGTACTTCTAGCCCATTTACCAAAGTTACCGTCTTTTATAGAAACAACGACGGAGCACCGCCCATCACTATAGAAGATGAAAATACGCACCAAGTAGCCGTACCTGTTATCGAAGATGGTTTCTCAAAATCTTTTTATTTTGATCGCCCCGTTTCGGAGTGTACCATCAAATTGGCCAAGTGTACTGGTAAAAAATCTTTTTGGCTCGATGGTGTTTCTATTGATAACGAACGTGCTGGGGTCATTTACCATTCCATAGGTGTTAATGGCGCAAAGTTTTCGGATTTTGCCCGCGCCAAATTTTTTGCATTACAACTCAAAGAAATCACCCCCGATCTTGTCATTTTGTCTTTTGGTACCAATGAAGCACAAGCACGAAACAGCCCAACATTGCTCCAAAAACAAATGGACGAATTGACGACCCAAATTGCAACCCAATGGCCACATGCCTGCATACTATTTACAACACCTGCCGATTCGTACCTGCGCGGGAAAGGATTTAACCCTAATATGATAGATGTAAGTACGACGATCAAGGAATTTGCGCTGAAAAAAGATTTTGCCTATTGGGATCTTTTCCAAATTGGTGGGGGCGAAAACTCCGCTGAAAATTGGAAATCCAATGGACTAATGTCATCAGATTCTGTACACTATTCACGGACAGGTTATGCAGCGCAAGGAAAGTTACTTTACATGGGGCTTATCAATGCCTATAATGAATTGGTAAATAAAAAAGTAGCAAAAGCAGGTGCAGAAGGTGACGGAAAATAAATTTTGCGTAAAAATTTTGTGCATTAATTCTGAAACAGGCATCTATATCATGGTTGTTCAGAAAAAAACTAATATTCCAATACAATTCACAAAAGAAAACTTCGTTTATGCGAATCATTCGCACATTGGACTTTACCTTTGTGCGGAATTACTAACCATTCAAAAATAATTAATTTAACATGAAAAAAATGCTTTTGGGCCTCTTTGCTATGGCTACTCTAGGATTAGCCTCTTGCGGAGAAACGCTATTAACACCAGAACAAGTACAAGCCGAAATTACGAAAGGAATTGACGCTGGTAAAGCCGCCATTGTAACAGAAGAATCTGCTGCTTGTGACGCTTCTTTCACTGCTCGCGTTGATGAGCAAGTAGCTGCTAAAAAAGCCGAAATGGATGCAATGAAAGCTGCTGAAATGGAAGCAATGAAGGCTGCTCCAAAGAAAAAGTAATTCTTTTCCAACATTATTTGTGAGGTACTAGTCCAGTACCTTTTTACCAATCACTTTAAAAATACAATACACAATGAATAAAAATTTGCTAATCGTAGGCGCTGTAGCTGTAGCAGGTTTCACCCTTACGGCATTTTATGGCCCAACCAAAGCCGATCAAATGGCTGATATCGCAACTAAAGTAACCGCTGGCCTCGAAGCACTTCGTGCGGATGAAAAAGCAAAATGCGATGCTAAAGTTGCAGAAGCAGTAGCCACTAAAGTAGCAGAAATGTCTGCTATGCCAGAACCTACTTCCGCTCTTGTAGCAACGCCTGCTAAAGGTACCAAAAAAGGTACTGCAAAAGGCCCAAAAGCACCAACAGTTCCAACACCGGCTCCTCCTCCAACAAAACCTGTTGATGTGAAAACACGCGGTGGTGCCACTCAAGAAGGTGCTGGCGAAGTAAAATCACGCGGTGGTGCCGTTCCAGAAGGCAAACAAGAAGTGAAAAAACGCGGCGGCGCTGTTAAAGTTGAAGGCGGCGGCGGCAAATAAGGAGTAAATATTGCATTTTTATGAATGCATTTTTGCTTTTAAAGTGAAAAAAGTGCTTGTAGGATGCCTGCAAGCACTTTTTTTTAGTGCAGTTTAGACTTTTATCGCACCTTTAAGCGTTCTTTAGAAATGAAAATTACCTAACTTAGGTGCAAAACGCTCATTATCAAATGCTTGCATACGCCAAAATACAAAACTGAAAATCAAACGACCAAATTTAAAGCCATCTTGAAATAATTCCCCACATTTGCCTTCTGTTTTAAGGAACGGTGTTGGAATAAAGGTACAAATTCAGGCTTCAATGATCAAACTGATATATCGGCTAGAATATATGCACTAAACAAGAGCTTTGGCGTTGTGCTCCGGCACCAAGGGCGATGGGAGCAGTGGTAAAAAAATCCCGGTCAATAAATTCTTTCCTAGATGTTTCCCAAGCAATATTGATCGAGATCAATTACCTCACGCAAAAGGCCTAGAGTGAATTGTTTTTAGGATGGAGTAATCAAGGCTTTCACTCAACACACA
>JAYUKX010000007.1:0-78385 GCA_043764095.1 Chitinophagales bacterium | reverse complement strand
GCGTGACTCAAAGTCACGCCGACACTTGATGAACCATTGATTTTCAGGCATTTGCAAAATTCAACCCGTTTTTTTTAGAAATAGAAATTGTAAAGCGCAGCAGACACTTTCGAGTGGACTACTGCGCTTTTTTTTGTTTGCAAATTGCAAACGCCAAATATATCAAATATCAATAACCCTACCTATATTTGCGCCATAATGGCCAAAAACAAAGATATAGGTTTCGGAGCAGATGAATCCAGTAGTCCTGTGCTCATTCAGGGGCATAGTTATCTACTGGCTATTGGTATTGACGATTACGAGTATTGTGACAAACTCCACAATGCTGTGTTGGACGTGCAAGCATTTGTGACTTTGATGCAAGAAAAATACGGTTTTGGAGACAAAAAACACGCCACCGTAACAACCTTGCTCAATGCGGATGCTACCGCCGATAACATTATCGCAGCACTCGAATACCTCGCCGAAAATGTAGGCGAAAACGATCATTGTATTATTTATTTTTCGGGACATGGAACGTACAAAAATCTGTACGATGAAGGCTTTTGGGTGCCTATTGATGCAAAACCCAAGAAAACAACCCATCACTTGCCCAATTCATTGGTCAAAAAAATACTCGACCATATCAAAAGCCGCCATACTTTTCTAATTGTGGATGCGTGTTTTTCTGGCACGATGTTCCATGAACACAAGACAAAGGATATTACAACACTAGAAACCAATCCTTCTCGGTACGGACTGAGTTCGGGGCGCGCAGAACTGGTTTCTGATGGCAACTCTGGTGAGCATAGTTTTTTTGCTAAAACGCTATTGGATATACTCCGCCAAAACAACAAACCGATAGATGTCGCCAGTTTGTGCGCACAAGTTGTCCCGATTGTTGCATCCAATAGCAAACAAACCCCGCGTGGTGAAGTATTAAACGTAAAAGGCCACCAAGGCGGTGCATTCTATTTACGCCCTACGGATGCCGAGGCGATGGCTTGGAAAGCGGCTTTGAACAGTAATACTGTGACTAGTTTTGTAGATTTTTTGGAGAAATACCCCGATACCCAGCACCGAGCAAAAGCCCAACAATTACAAGTCGATGCAGCATGGGAAAATGCTAAAAAACGGAATACCGAAACAGCCTACGACCAATTTATCGACGATTACCCTCGCGACCCGCGTATACCTGAGGCTGAGCAATATATGCACGAGTTGGCAGATAATAAGAAATGGAAAAGTGCTTTAGATCTCGATAGTTTGATCGGATATAGGGCATATTTACGTGCATATCCGACTGGAAGACATATAGAAGCGGCCAACACCGCTATTGAACGGATTAAAGCACGCGATCATGCCGAAAGTACTCCTGCCACACCTGCCCCAAAACCGCCCGCACCAACCCTCCTTACGCCCGCCCTAGTTACCCCTCCAACACCCCAAATCATCATACCCAATGATTTTGTACTGGTACAAGGCGGGTCGTTTATGATGGGTAGTGAAAAGGGTGAAGATAATGAAAAACCTGTCCATCAGGTCAATTTACGCGATTTTTATATGTGCAAATACCAAGTAACCGTACAAGATTTTCAGGCATTTGTGGAGGACACCAATTATAAAACTGAGGCAGAAATAGGTGGTGGAAGTAATGTTGACTTCGGATTTATGTGGGTTGAAATGGAAGAAGCACATTGGCGCAGCGGTGTAAAAGGATCTTTAAGACCAACCAGCGAATACGATTATCCTGTGATCCATATCTCTTGGAACGATGCCGTAGCCTATTGTAATTGGCGATCAAAAAAAGAAAAATTGACCTATCGCTTACCTTCCGAAGCAGAGTGGGAATACGCGGCTCGCGGCGGACAACGCGGCTTAACCGATGCTTTTGAATACGCAGGATCTAATAATATTTATGATGTGGCGTGGTATAGCGGTAATTCAAAACAAAATACCCATGCTGTGGGTGGTTTAGCCTCTAATCAATTGGATATATACGACCTAAGTGGTAATGTATGGGAATGGTGTGAAGACCAATGGCACGGTGATTATAAAGGTGCTCCTACAGATGGGACTGCTTGGGTGGATCAGGATAAAGGCTCGTCCCGCGTCCTGCGCGGCGGCAGCTACTTCGACGGACCGCAGGACTGCCGCCCTGCGTCCCGCAACCTCAACAGGCCGGACCTCCGCATCAACTATATCGGCTTCCGCCTCGTCCTCCAGCCCCTCGGTTAGCCTATCCTCGGTCATCCCGTGAGCACCGGCCTTTTGCACCGGTGACCGGAGTTGGCGCGAGAGGGACGAACGCGGCTACGGAGGGCTGTGCAAAAGGTTTTTTTATGATGGAGCATCGCAAAACAAAACAGTAAAAACAATGTTTATTTTTCCTTAAACAACAACACACAGCATGTCAATACACATCACACCCAAAGAAAAACAAGGCTACGGCGCATTTAATGACGGTGAAATTATAGAAAACAAGCCCATCGGTTTCCCCAGAGATCATTCAGCGATTCGCCCTTATTCCAACCTGTTTTACTGGGCACATGCCCGTGCTGTGGTGGACAGCACCATTGGTTTACATCCGCACCAGGGTTTTGAAATCTGTTCCTTTGTGCTCAAAGGAAAGATCCGCCATTACGATACCAAACTTAAAACATGGCGCGATCTGGAAGCGGGAGACGTGCAGATCATTCGGGCTGGAAACGGGATCAGCCACTCCGAATGGATGGGGAAAGATGCCGAAATGTTTCAAATTTGGTTTGACCCGAACATGAACAAAACCTTGCAACAAGCGGCTTCTTATGACGATTATAAGGAGGCTGAATTTCCCGAAAAAACAGGTGAAGGCTATCGGGTGAAAACGCTGGTGGGCGATGGAAGTCCTTTCCGCATGGATACTCCAGGCATTGAGGTACAACAAATCGAACTAAATGCAAGCCGTTTTGAACGCGCCGCACAAAAAGAAAACATATACTCGATCTATGTGCTGGAGGGATCCCTACTGATTCAAGACAACATGGCCCATACGTCCGACTTTGTGCAAGTGACAGAAACGGATACATTGGTATTTGAAGCCAGCGAGCATGCACGGATCTTTGTCATAGCAAGCCCTGTGCAACCGGGTTATCAAACATATAGTCAATTGCGCGCCATATAGACGAAATGACGAAAGCATACAATTTGGCATTTCTCTTGTGTTTTTTCGCCTGCAACGCTTCCTTCATTTCAAAGCTATCTCTTAACTTTGCAATTATCTTTTTATGTTTTTTCTATTTTCTGTCCTATGCAATACTTTACTCGGTTTGTATCCATTTTTTTGTTTTTTATATTGTTGACCGCTCCGGTTTCGGTTCGGGCGCAAATTTTATACGTAAATGCATTAGATCCTTCAGGCAGTTCTTTGATCGCTTTAGATCTCAGCGATTGTTCTTATTGTCCAGTCTTAACACCTGCAGTAGGTCCTGACCATGTTTTTCTGCCAGATCAACGATTTTTATATGGCAGTAATTTGTATGATACGAATATGAACTACTTAGGATCCGCCCCAATTCCATCATCTGCATACTCTTATGCCAGTCTAAACGGATTGATTTATATTGGCGGCGGAGTCCCTATTGCGCAATTGTCTGTATTTAATCCTGTCACCTCGCAAGTAACATATTTGGGCGATTTTCCTGGTTCATTTCCGGCTTATGGCGGGAATTTGTATGTTTATAACAATGAACTCTATTCACTTGCTGAATCTGGAAATCAAATCTGGAAAATAAATATCGCTAGTCCTGCCAGTTCTACACTTTGGGGTACGCTGCCAACTACTGCTAACGGTTTCGGTACCTTGTTCGTTCGCGGAACGGCTTCTGCCAACAACTTAGTGTATATTACAGATGGATCTGCAGGTTACACTAATGTACATCGTTACAATCCCGCAACAAATGAACTGGTGCTTTTGTGTAATAATTGGTTTGCTCCCCCATATTTTAATCTTGAGCCAGGATACCCCAATTTATTCTTTATCGGTTTGTATGGATTGACGGTGTCTCCACCGGGCGTGACTTTGCCTTGTACATGTCTTACAAACGCTGGGTTTATGGCATTTTCGCCCCCTATAAAGGTTTGCGTACCCGAACCCGTGCAATTTTCCCCAGCAGTAGGAACCAACTTGCAACCGGACGATATTTTGCAATATATCATGTGTGCTAACCCTATTGCACCGCTACAAACAATGGTCGCTTCGAGTAGTACACCTTCGTTTAGTTATAATCCCAGTACTATGCAACTCGGAACATACTACTATATTTTTAGTGTGGCAGGTAATAATATAAACGGTGCTGCGAGTCAACAAGATCCATGTTTTGATATTTCTAATAATTATATTTCGGCTATTTGGGGAAATGCGCCCCAAGTTGCTTTTTCGGTACCGAACATGAATTTCTGCCAAGGTCAGTGTATTGATTTGAACGTCAGCCTCACGGGTGTAGCGCCTTTCTCTTTGACATATAACACTGGAGGAGCCAATCAGGTAATAAATTTTACTAGTAATACAGGCATCCTGACGATCTGCCCCCCTGGAAATGTCCCCCTTGGCGCGTTTAATGTTCAGGCGGTTAGATTAGAAGATCAAACTTGTATTTGCGACTAACTTGAGTTCTGAATTAGGCTCATTACAGGTTGGGTGGCAAAAGAATGGCGCAATACCTATCTCAACGAAGAGGGTAAAACCTACCATTTGGTATTAGAATATGCGTAGATTGAATTTACAGGGCAGAAAATGCTCATAGCCAGCCAAAATTAAAATTTTTAAAAAAAAACAAAAGTGTGCTCTTTTTAATTTGGTAATTAAATTTCAATTGTAACCCCTAAAAAAATCCCGGAGGGATTGAACATGAATAGCCACGGGTGCAACCCGTGGGATGCGAAACGTCGAACGAAAATCTTTTTTTAAAAAAATCCCCCCTAAAAAAAAACCAAATCCGCCACCTACTCGTAAATGATGTAAGACCCCCAAAATTCACTCCCTAATTATTCAAATTACATTTACTTTACCAAACATTTTTTATCATGCCAAAATTTAATTCTATCCGGCGATTCGCTTCGCTGGCGGCACTTTGTGTTGCCTTTTCGGTAGGTTTGATGGCTTCCTCACACAGGGAGGCACCACTCATTGCCAATGACCCACTTGCGGACAATACCGATGTGTATGCTTTCCGTAGCCCCGACAATCCCAATACCATTACCATTATTGCCTGTTATATTCCAGGTGAATTGCCACATGGTGGTCCCAATTTTCACAATTTTGGAGAAAGTATCCGCTACGAAATTCACGTGGATAATGATGCTGCCAAACCAGGTGATGAGGTCACTTACCGCTTTACTTTTACGCGGACCAACCAAGACCCTACCACGTTTTTCAAAATCCGCCTCGGACAAGAAAACCTAAAAACACAGTACAGATGTGAGCGCAGTATGGATGGCGGCACCACTTGGACGACCATTTACAACAATGGCCCCGTACCTCCACCGTATGTAGGTGAACGCTCTATTCAAGGTGGCGCAGGACTCAATACCACCTACGATGCACTGATCCAACAAGCCATCGTAAACGCTACAACGGGCGAAAAAATCTATTGCGGCCCTGCTGATGATCCATTTTTTGTGGATTTAGGTGGTGTGTTCGATTTAGGTAATATGCCACGCCAAGGCTCACAAGCTCGCGATGGTTTGAGCCAACTCAATGTACACGCTATTTGTTTACAAATTCCGATTCCAACACTCCTTAAAGTAGGTGCATCTGCTACGCCAGCCAATATCCTCGATCCAAATTATGTGATCGGTGTATGGGCCAGCGCAAGCCGCCCTGCCACACGTACATTGGGTACAAATGGTTCTTATGCCGATAATGGTAACTGGATACAAGTCAGCCGTTTGGGTATGCCATTGACGAATGAAGTAGTGGTGCCTATTGGCCAAAAAGACTACTGGAATTCACTTACACCTTACCAAGAATTAGCCGATACGCAATTGGATAATAATTTTTTCAATCCTGAGTTGTCGTTGTATATGGACAATTCATTGTTTGGTGGTGCTGTGCCAGCGTTCTCTAAGTTGAGGATTCAGCGCAAATCACTTGGTTCTTTTGATTTTGGTTACGGAAAAGACGGTTTATTTGGCCTCAAAGGCAATCCAGCATTGGCAGGTACCGCCTTGGATGATGCTATTTTTGGTACATTATTGTTGCCAGGCGCAGGTAAAGCGCGTTCAGTGGATCTTTGGCCTATATTCCATACAGGCGTTCCTAATTTGCGTCCATACCAATTGGCAACGGGCAAAAACGGTAACCCATTGGCAGCAGGTAAACCATTTATCCATAACTTTTTGCCAAATGGCGGAGATATGTTGCGCTTAAATATGGCTACCCCAGTTACTCAGCGCGATGACGTTAATTTTAGTTCCGATGGTATTATCGCTGCAGCAGTAGCGGGACTTACCCAAGCACCATTTAATACCAATACCAATATCGAAGCTATACCAAATATGGATGGTTTTCCGAATGGTCGCCGCTTAGAAGATGATGTAACACGTATTGAATTACAAGCTGTTGCAGGTGTAGCATTGGCCGCTATTGGCCTTTGGTACGATGATTACCAACCAGCAGGTTCGCCTGTGACCAACCAATTGGTCAATGTGCTATCGTACGAAACAGGTGTGAGCAAAAATGATCGTCCATTCAAAACCGCATTCCCTTATTTGGCCACGCCTTGGAGCGGTACTGAATCCAACTAGTTTTTAGTCGCTGATAAGACACGCCCTCTATATGGTAAGTGTAAGAGGTAGTCACTTTTATGCCTTTTTTGAAGGTAAAATATTAAATTTAACAAAAATAATGAAAAATATATTCAATATCATCACTGCCATTTGCTGCCTTTTTGCAGGTTCAGTAATGGCCTCCAGCCACCGAGAAGCACCGCTCATCGCGGACGATCCGTTGGCCGATAATGCAGACGTATATGCGTTCCGCAGCCCCGATAAACCCAATACTGTTACCCTTATTGCGACGTATGTTCCAATTCAGTTGCCGCAGGGTGGACCCAATTATTATTCGTTTGGTGAAAATATTCGTTACGAAATTCACATTGATAACAATGCCAGCAAGCCTGGTGACGAAATTATCTATCGTTTCGAGTTTAAGATCAAAAATGAGGATCCTACTACGTTTTTTAATATTCGTTTGGGCAAACAAAACCTCAAAACGACTTATACCCTGTCTCGTTCGGACAATGGAGGACAGTCATTTGTGCCTATTTTGGTCAACTGGCCAGTACCGCCGAATAATATCGGTGATCGCAGTATCAAAACTGGTGTAGGTTTAGGTGTGAGCAGTTACGAGAGTTTGGTAAAAAAGAGCATTGCATATACAGCAACGGGCGAACAAGTGTATTGCGGCCCATCGGATGATCCATTCTTTGTGGATTTGGGTGGCGTGTTTGATTTGGGCGATATGCCTCGTCAGAATGGCCAATCAAGCGACGGTTTGGCTTGCAAAAATGTAAGCACCATTGCCATTCAAGTGCCGATTAACTTTTTACTCAAGCGTGGCGCGGCATTTCCTGCCCAAAACATCCTTGATGGTAACCACGTAATTGGCGTATGGGCCAGTGCCAGCCGTAAGCAAGTACGTACACTGAATACGAACGGAACACAGTCTTATTCTGGTCCGTGGGTACAAGTGAGCCGTTTGGGTATGCCATTGACCAATGAAGTAGTGGTGCCAGTGGGTTACAAAGACTATTGGAATTCGCTTACACCATACCAAGAATTGGCCGATACACAATTGGACAATTTCTTCTACAACCCAGAACTTGGTTTGTATATGGACGATGCTTTATTTGGCGGTGCAGTACCTGCATTTTCACCATTGCGTATCCAGCGCAACTCATTGGGCGCATTTGATTTTGGTAATGGTAAAGACGGTTTATTTGCCCTAAAAGGCACGGCAGCCGTAGCGGGCACCGCATTGGATGATGCTGTTTTTGGTACATTATTGTTGCCAGGTGCTGGAAAACCCCGTTCGGTGGATCTTTGGCCTATTTTCCATACAGGTGTGCCTAATGTACGTCCGTATCAATTGGCAACAGGCAAAGGCGGTAACCCATTAGCGGCAGGTAAGCCATTTATCAATAACTTTTTGCCGAATGGCGGAGATATGTTGCGCTTAAATATGGCGACCCCTGTGACACCTCGCAATAGCCCCGATTTTAGTACATTAGGTATTGTAAATGCAGCAGTACGTGGTTTAACACAAGCACCGTATAACACCAATAGCAATTTGCAGTTTATCCCAAATATGGATGGTTTTCCGAATGGCCGCCGCTTGGAAGATGATGTAACTTTGATCGAATTACAAGCAGTTTCGGGTGTTGCATTGGCTGCAATTGGCCTTTGGTACGATGATTATACACCGGGTGGTAGCCCTGTTACCTCAAAATTGCTCAACGTTCTTACCTATAATACAGGTGTAGGTGCTAATGATTTGCCATTCCGTACTAAGTTCCCTTATGTAGCCTTGCCACATGCTGGCGATGGTGCGTGCGGAGGCATGATTGCGCAAAGCCGTCCTTCGGGTAATTACTCTGGCCTAACAGGTGCTGGTGCTACCGAATTGCGTTCTGATGACGCTGCAAGTACTTCAATTCAAGTTACAGTGTACCCAAATCCATTTGTAGAAACGGCAACGTTTAATTATACGTTGGAAACCGCTGGTGATGTTAATATCACTATTTTTGACCAATCTGGTAAACTGATCGCCACTTTGGAAAATGGAACGAAAGACGCTGGTAACTACGAAACTCGTTTCAATGCAGGTAAATTGCCATCAGGTCTGTACTATGCACGTATTCAGGCAGGTACGACTACGCAGGTAACAAAGTTGTTTAAAAACTAATTTGGAATATGGAAGGAAGATAAGTAATAAGCCGAGCGTGTCTTTATAATGCTGACGATTATTGACTATTTAAAATAGTGGTCGGCGTGAAAAAGGCATGCTTACTTGCTTGTTATTTATCTCCTTTCTTTACAATAAAGTACTAAAAAAAATGCGGCAAACGAAGTGTTTAGACAAAGTTGGATTTTAATGCAACTGATGCTGAGCCTGTCTAATATAGACGGAAAAGACCAGATGGATAATTTCCTCCCTTTGATGATTGATGGCAATAGATTCAGGCATAGGTATTAGCGGCTCACAATACGCCAGCACCGATAATGACTATCGTATTCTTGTTCATATGTTTAATATAAATCAGGGTTCAACCATAGTGCTTGATATTTACCTTTCGGATCGTACATCTCGGCTTGGCGCTTAATGTTAAATTTTCGGTCTCTTGGGTCATTACCAACCCCTGCATTGTACATCCAATTGCCGTAATTTGAGTGTACATCGTAATCAATAAGCATACTTTCGAAGTACTTTGCGGCAATGCGCCAATCTTGTTGCCACTCTTTTGCCCAATAACTTGCCACATTTTGCCGGCCACGATTGCTCATAAAACCCGTTCGTTGCAGTTCAATCATATTAGCATTTACAAATGGTTCGCGCGTGTTGCCGTTTATCCATTCGCGAAAGGCTTTATCACTGGTTTTCCATTCGTATTGGTGGCCTAAAATGCCGTCCAACTTAAAAATTTTATCACCGTGTTTCAACGAAATATACTTAAAGTAATCACGCCAAATAAGTTCAAAAATCAACCAATAGGTGTCTTCATTTTTACAGATTTCACGCTCGTACTTTTTCACTTCCCAATAAATGGTTCGCGCTGAAACACTACCGTTGGCGAGCCAGGCCGAAAGTTTGGAACTGTAACTTTCACCAATCAATCCGTTGCGCGTTTTTTTGTAGATAGATAAGTTTTCTGTTTCAAAAAAATAATCTTCAATGCGCATCAAAGCCGCTGTCTCACCACCGCGAAATGGGAAGGCAGAGTTTTTATTTAGTTTAAACGATTCCAAGTCTAAATCCTCCAAAGTAGGCAGTACGTTTGATGTTTTGAAAAAATGCGCTTCAGGTTGTGTTTCGACGCTTACCGTAGAACGCACTTTACAGGCTTGTTCGCATTTTTTTCTAAAATCCGTAAAAACTTCAGGGATGCTACCAAAATCACTGTACGGAATATCATCAGGATGAAATAAAAATTGGTCATAGGTTTCAACCCACTTCAAACTGCGGATACTATCCATGTTTTGAAGATTTTGGTTCACGGCTGTTTCATCCGAAGTCCACTCTTTTTGAAGAAAAATGGTGTTGATTTGGTGCTCTTGTACCAGTTTAGGAATCGCGTTTTCAGGTGTATCATGATATACGTATAAAGGTATATTTAACGACGCCAAGTTGTTTTTAAGATCACGAAGTGTTTCCAGCAAAAATTTTGCCCTAAACTTTTCTGTTTTCTTAAACCCATGTTTGTTCATCTCGAATTGTCGTGGGTCGAGACAATATACCCCAATAGCTTTGCCGCCATTTTTGGTTGCTCGATAAAGCGACTGATTATCTTGCGTCCTAAGGTCGTTGCGAAACCAAACTAAATTATTCATTTTATCTTTTATTGTATTATATTTTACAATGATTCTACCGTGATCGCCTTCAGGTGAGCATCGCTGTTCGAACCAACATAGGCATACTAAAGTAGATATACCCGAAGGAGTAATATTTTGCAAGGTGTACTAATTGCGCACTTGTCATTTGCCCCGCTGGCTGCATTGTAAGGCCTCCTCCATGTACCACATGGTATGCGTTTTGCCACCTGCCGTTTTTCAAAATTAACAATCTGGAGGGGCTTTGGTTCAGGAGATGCCTATAATCTTTATTGAAAAAACATTAAAAAATGCTGCTTAATCTTATTTAAATGTTAACTTTAATGAGGAAGTTTAGGTAACAAAGTTGTTTAAAAACTAATTTGAAATATAGAGGGGAGCCGAGGGGTAAGCCGAGGGTGTCCTAGTAATATAGACCATTATCTATTTAAAATTGGTGGTTGGTATGAAAAGGACACTCTATTTATCTCCCTTCTTTTTAATTGCCGAAGTAATGGTGGAAATTTAAGTAATAAGGAAGTCGTAAAGTATTTAAAAAATACTATTTTATGGTTAGGCCCGCAACGATCTTGGAAGAGGTGGTTGCGGGTTTTTGACTATATAAATGCGGCAAACGATGTCTTGGAACAAAGTTGGATTTCAATACGTTTTTATACCTTTGCCCCTTATGAAGCCAGCTTTAAAAGTTTTATTAGGATTTGCCTTTATTCTTGTCCCTTTTTGGGCACAATACGCTGGTTTCCATTTCCCAGCACCCGCTTTTGTACTGTGTTACTTGGCGGGTTTGTCCTTGTGGGCTATCGGTTATTATCAACTGATTAAGGGAGGTACTTCTGCCGATTTGAATCCATTATTTACGATCGGATTGGTGTTTTTTGCGACGATGCCTCCTAAAATATCGAGAGATATTTACGTCTATTTACTCGAAGGGAAACTGGCTATCCAAGGCACCACGACTTATACCGATGCAGCGGCGAATATGCTGCATCCATTTTATGTCTTTATGGATCCGCATTGGCTGGATTGCCCTAACCAATATGGTCCCGTTCCTTTGTTCGTTTTTCAGGTTGTGGCTTGGCTGGGTGGTGACAGTGTTTTTATGGACATTTTGTTTATGAAAATATTCGATATGGTGTGGTCGGTATGTATTTTTTTCTTGGTAAAATACATTGCAAAATCGTTGCAATTGAATGAAGTTCGTACACAAATAATATTTTGCCTTAACCCTATTTTTTTTATACAAGGTTTGGGCCAAATGCATATAGATCTGCTTTCTTGTGTATTTGTATGTGCTTTTATATACGGTATTGCGCAAAATAGGATGTGGACAGTAGGGCTTTCCATCGGGCTTATGGGGGCTACAAAGAGTATGTTGTTTCCTCTTTTTTGGGGATTAGTATTGATTTATGCGATCTACGCCTACAAGCAAAAAATATTAAAAATGCAGGATCTTGCACTATCGGTATTGTATAGTATTGTGGTGTTTTGTGTGGCGTATTGGCCAATATGGCAGGGGCTAGATACTATTCTTATTCCGATGGCCTACCACGAAAATAAAGAACCTGTTAAATCCATCGTGGAGTTGATTTCGTATATGCTTGCTTATTTTATGCCACAATCAGGTGCAAAATATGGCACGGTAGATCCTTTTCTGCAAGATAAAATTTATTGGGGACACCAACTAAAACCAGTTTTTCAGATCATTGCGTTGCTCATTGCTGCAAAGCTGTCCTTTTTTCTTGTTTATGCCAAAAATCTCCACCAATTATTTTATGGCTTTTGCCGGATCATGCTCCTTGTTTTTATACTGTATTCACCTGTGATGCACGCTTGGTATTTTTTATTTGTACTTCCGTTTTTGGCCATTACAGACCGACAAAAAGAGGTGATATGGTATGCTGTGGTTGTACTTACGCTGGCTAATACGTATGAAATAGGTCTCACTGTTGGGGGAGCAATAGGTAATTTTGTAATGATTTTTTTTACTATTATTTCTGTACTGAGTTATTTTATGTACTTCGGGAAGTTTTACTTTTCGTCCAGTGTTTCGAGCGATATGCGCGAAGGAGAGGTGGTGGATTTGGTTGTTAGTGATAAATAAGGGTTGGGGGGTAATATCGGGTTTTGTGTATAAATCTTCAAAATTCATACATCGTCTCTTGCCTTTTGCCCTTTTCCACTATTATGGCCTTGAGGTGATATTTGCCCTCATTTTCTATATTTATCGCTATGTGGAAGCATGCTTAATATCTTATATTCCACCGAAAAATACCCAAACCCACTTCATGTTTTTTTAACATAAATAAATATGAAAATTTATTCAGCAAGACATTATCTTTGCCCCGATGCCGCTATTGGCAGTATGAATTGTGCAAGTGTGTCGTTCCTTAACCGCAAACTGGTAAAACGGTAAAGTGCCATGCACGACCTATAAAACCCACGATGGGCTGAATAGATCGCAATTCGATCATTAAAACGAAAGTAATTTTATGGCAACCAACCAGTTCGCAGCCATCCCAGATGGATGGGTAGGCGGATTCGCCGAATCAAACCCCGCATTTTCTTATGAATCACCCGATCATACGCCCCAAGATCCCAACCTTACTTCGTTGGATATGAAGGGAAATATGGACAATATCGGTTTGCTCCAACGCCAACAAAGCGTAAATTGGCCAGAATTTAGTTGGGAAACACTCAAAGATGAAGTTGATACCAAAAGGTGTTTTCAAATGTTCGCCCCCGATATTTCCAGAATAGGTTATACCAATGAAGGCAGAATATACTCGATTATCTGCCCACAGCAAGGTGTGTATATTCACGACATCGGTTATATGAATGTAGAAGTTACTGTTACCGGACAGCGGGGTTGGGTGAACGAAACCACCAAAGAACTCGCCGCTGATATGACCGTTGAGGGTAAAATTTGGTTTAGTAAAAGTGCGCATCAAAGTTCAACAGGAGCGGCTTTATTAGACTTGTATTCCAAATTAACCAAGCACCCTTTTCCTTCCACCAAAGCAAACGCAATAAGAGTGAGTACCCATCATCCGGGTGATTTCAACCAGCCCATTTTTCCTGTTCGGAAAGGCGAATCTACGTTATTCGAAAGCCCCGACTTCGCCAAACACCCAGAAGCATGGGCAATAGGGAATATCGAAGTAGAAATAGGCGCAATTGTAAAGACAGGAGATGAAAAAGTTGATATCTTTAATCAAGAGGTGATGAGGTTGTTTAACCTCACTTCTGGTAACATGCTGCAATATGGCAATGTGTTGTGTTGGAACCTTTGGTTCGATCCGCCAGCACTCGTTAATACGGAGGAGTGGCAAAACCACGCTGATAAATGGCGCGAATCTATCGACACTGACCACGGATCTCCCGACGGAGAAGGTACTAATGGCCGGTATTTCGACGGCACACCTTTTAGCGTCGAAAAGTTTGTTATTGAAGAGGCAATCGAAGACCTTTTCAACCTGATAAAAAAAGTATTGTAGCCTGTTTGAGGGAACAATTAAGGGTCGCCCAGTCTTACGAATAGTGCATAAGACTGGGCTTTTTTTGTGTTTTTACTGATTTTTATATAATGTCTAATAAATCGAACCTTGCTTTATGATCTAATTGCATCTGGCGATATTGAATATTGCGCTTTAATGTGTAAAATAATTATTATTAGTACTTAAAATATCGAAAAGAAAATTACCTTTGCCGCCCTTGTTATTCCTTTTTTGCTGTCGTGTTCATTAAGTTGAATTAATTTAATCACACATATATTGAACAATGAAATTTTTTTTAATTACTAGCTTTTGTTTTGTTTTTAGTCATGTTGCTTTTGGCCAAATGGAGGAGGAATCCGCTATTCATGCCGTTTTAGAAGCAGAAACCCAAGATTACCTGTTAAAACCCATCCAAGAAATTTGGAAAAACTATTGGATACTAGATGACAAAACGACTTTGTTTTTGCATACTCCCGATGGTGCTACGAACATATTTGATAAAAACGCTTTGCTCGAATTGCCCAATATTGTTACAGGCGATGAGCGGGCGAAAATTGAGCAGTCAAATTTTAATTTCCAATTTTTTGGAGATATGGCAGTAGTCTCTTACGAAAGTAAAATTGTGATTCAAGAGGAAAGTATCACAGTACTGTCATTAGAAATGAGGCAGATGAAAAAAGTAAATGGTAAGTGGCTGAATCATATTGCTACCATAATTCAAAATATAACACAATAAATTAATGATGAAAAAATATTTATTTGCTTCTGTTTTACCTTCTGCTTGGCCGCGTTAACTTTTGGACAAAAAGCGGAAGAAGATGCCATTCGTGCTACCATTGACGCTGAAAACTTGGCTTACACGACCAAACCTGTTCAAGAAGTTTGGTCTAATTATTGGCTATTGGACGCCCATACAAGGCTATTTTTACAACCACTGAACCAACAAGCGGTTAGCAAAGATAAAAAAGGTTTACTGGCCATGAGCAATGAGGTTGCCGGAGACAAGCGAGCCAAAATTCAAACCTCTAATATTAAATATTCCATTACCGGCAATGTAGCCATCGTTACTGCTGATTATACGCTGAGTATCCCCGAGGAAAAGCAATCTCTCATATCCGCTCATCTGTATTTGCTCAAAAAAGTAGATGGCAAATGGCTGATCAATTGTGCCACTAAAATGCAGTCAGTTGTAAACCAATAACCATGTTTTTAAGGAGAAAACACTTAAAATGAAAAATATTTCACCTTTTTTACTTGTTGTATTGGGATTGATCTTTTGGAGTATTGCGCTCTATTGCTCTGTCTCTCTTGATTATGGTAGTGTATCAGATGTCATACCAAAAGGACATTGGGCCGTCTCTGCTAGGTTTTGGATTGGCGAAATTTGGATGCACTTTATATATACCCAACTGGTACTAACTGGTACTCAGTTGGTCGTCAAAAAGTATAGTTTCTATCCAGCCGAAGCGATGGCCAGGTTCAATGTGTTTATTTTTATGGGAGCAATTTTTATTGGCTCTAGTTATTTATATGATTTAATAATAGGCTGTAAGAATGGTTATTTGCAAGAGCAAATGGCTTATTATGATAGGGTTTACAATGGCTATTGGTGGTGGTATTTTACGTTTATGTCTGTATTGCTCCTTGTCCCGCTTTTATTTTGGAGTAAAAAAATCAGGGAAAGCATTGCATGGACGATAGCTATTTGTCTGGTAGTCAATATTGGAGTAATTTTGGAAGCAACAATGATGTTCTTAGGTTGGATTTGGCGTACTTTGTCCTTTTAATGAATAAAGTGTTGTTCATTTAATAGAAAAAATAGCAGACGACTCGTTTCTGCATTCAACATAACTATTCAAAAAATAATTAAAAATAAGTTTTACAAAATAATATTTTGTATTACCTTTGCGCCGACTAAGCGAGGATGGATTACTGTTTTTTGCCGAACAGCCTCGAAATTCCGTTATAGTTACTTAATTAGTTCATTATCATTTATTTAAAAATGGCAGTTTATTATTCACCAGAGAAAGTAGCCTCTATCGTAGCAGAATACGGTGGTGACGCTAAAAACACCGGCCACGTAGAAGCACAAGTTGCGCTCTTAACGTTCCGTATCGAAAGCCTCAGTGCACACTTGCGCATTAACAAGAAAGACCACTCTACACGCCGTGCGTTGTTGATTATGGTTGGACAGCGTAAAAGCCTGTTGTCTTATTATGCAAAGAAAGATATTTACAAATACCGCGCTCTTATTGAGAAGTTAGGTCTTCGTAAGTAATTTATTTTTAAAAAGGTTTAGCGAAGTTTTGCCTAACAGGAGATTTTTGTCCTTATTAGGTTTTATTTTTCTAAACCTTTTTTGTTTTTATCGCCGTTTTGGCACTATTTTTTATCAGTATCGGTACAATCTTTACAGGATTACTGTTCGCAAACGAGGTTGTATTCAGTGTTTTCACATTTTCTGGTTAAAGGCACATTGTCGCCTTTTCCGCCACTGAATCACCCTCCACACAATGTAGTAACAAAGTACATTTTTAAATTTCCCGCCGTTCCACCTGTGTACTTTTTGTTACCATATTGTGTGTATTCACGGTTTACGAAATGTTATTCTAATTTTGTAACCGATACGCATCAATTTTATTTATGGGTAAGCAAATCCCTTTGCGCGTCACCTTTAACCTCCCTGATGGCAGGGAAGTTGCATTGGAAACGGGCAAACTCGCAACACAAGCCGATGGCAGTGCTATGATCCGCGTTGGAAATACGATGTTGTTAGCAACCATCGTCAGCGCACACAAAGCCAAGGAAGGCCAAGGCTTTTTTCCATTATCTGTGGATTATCAAGAAAAGTTTGCGGCTGCTGGCCGTATTCCCGGCAACTTTTTTCGCCGCGAAACAAAACTTTCCGATTACGAAATCCTGATTAGTCGCTTGGTCGATCGTGCACTTCGCCCGCTCTTCCCTGATGGCTATATGAATGAAACACAGGTAATTATCAACCTGATTTCTGCCGATAAGGACGTAATGCCGGATGCACTCGTTGGTCTAGCGGCATCTGCTGCTGTGGCTGTGAGTAATATCCCAGTCGAAGACTTGTTCTCCGAAGTACGTATTGCACGTATTGATGGCCAATTTGTGATCAATCCAGGTCGCGCCGATCTCAAACGCGCTGATATGGACTTTATCGTAGCCGCTACCGAACGCGATATAACAATGGTGGAAGGCGAAGCGAACGAATGTCAAGAAGCCGACTTGATCGAGGCTATGAAATTGGCGCACGAAGCCATTAAAGTACAAATTGACGCGCAACGCCGCCTCGCACAACTCGTTGGTGATGCTGCTTTGATCAAACGCGAAGTAGTGGCAAAACCTGAACATGAGGAATTAAAAAGCCGTATCGAAGCACTGATGAGCGAGGGTATTTATGAACTTGCTCGTTCTGCCAGCGACAAAAACGTGCGCAAATCTAAATCTGATGCGATTCATGAGGAAGTATTTACGACCATTAAGGCAGAATTCGGCGACGAAGTAATGGCGCAATGGGGCGAAAGGGCGGAGTATTATTTCAGCAAAATCAAAAAGCATATCATCCGCGATGTAGTACTTTCTGATGGCAAACGCCTCGATGGTCGTCATTCTACGGAGATCCGCCCAATTTGGTGCGAAGTAGATTACCTCCCTTCTGCACATGGTTCTTCTATCTTTACCCGTGGTGAAACACAGGCATTAACAACATTGACGCTGGGTACCAAGCAGGATATGCAGTTGATCGATAATGCACTCGATTTCCGCGATGAAGGCTTTATTTTGCACTATAATTTCCCACCATATTCTACGGGTGAAGTAAAACCAATGCGTGGTCCAGGCCGTCGCGAGGTGGGTCACGCTAACTTGGCTGGCCGTTCTATCCGTAAAGTAATGCCTGCCTCGTTCCCTTATACAGTACGTGTGGTTTCCGATATTTTGGAATCGAATGGCTCCTCTTCTATGGCTACCGTTTGTGCGGGATCTATGGCTTTGATGGATGGTGGTGTTCCGATGAAATCGCCAGTAGCAGGTATTGCAATGGGTTGTATTGCCGATGATAAAGGCCGTATTTGTGTACTTTCCGACATTCTTGGCGACGAGGATGCTTTGGGCGATATGGATTTTAAAGTGACGGGTACTGCTAATGGTATCACGGGCACACAAATGGATATCAAGATCGACGGTATGCCGTACTCTTTATTGGTACAAGCACTCGATCAAGCGCGTGCTGGTCGTATTCATATCCTTGGTGAAATGGCAAAAGCAATTGCGGCACCAGAGGCTGATTTGAAACCACATGCGCCACGTATGATCGAACTTCGTATCGATCGTGAGTATATCGGTGCTGTCATCGGACCGGGTGGTAAAATTATCCAAGAAATGCAGCGCAGCACAGGTACGACTATCAATATCGAAGAAGATGAAAAAGGTGGCGTAATCTCTGTATTTGGTACGAGCAAAACGGCGTTGGACGCTGCTTTGGCGCGGATCAATGATATTGTATTTGTTCCAACACCAGGTGAAATTTACGACGGTGTAATTGAGCGCGTGGAAGAATATGGTGCTTTTGTTAAGTTTAAAGGCAAAAGTGGCTTGTTGCACGTGACAGAAATCAGTTACCAGCGCATCGCAAGTGTTGCTGATGTATATAAAGTAGGCGACGAACTAAAGGTTAAATTGCTCGAAAATGACCCCAAAACAGGCAAATTACGCTTGTCAGTAAAGGCACTTTTGGATAAACCGGAAGGTTACGTAGAGCGCGAACGCCCAGAACGTCGCGAAGGCGGCGGTGGTGATCGCGGTGGTCGCAGCGGCGGCGGCGGCGATCGTGGTGGTCGTAGCGGCGGTGGCGGCGGTGGCGGTTTCCGTGGCGGTCGGTAATTTTTGATCGTTATTTTTGACGCAATAACGTGCGTAATGTGCGCGTGACGTACGCGTGACGTGTAGAGACGTTGCATTGCAACGTCTCTACGTAACGCAACGCCAAACGGTCGTAACGCAACATCCCCACCAATATAATGCGGTTGAACGGTATATCGGGTTTTTACCACCCAATAATCGTTCAACCGCATTTTTTTTGTATTCGTTTATATTCTGAATAATGCATCATAAAACCAAAATAATTCCTAATTTTGCCCATAATTTGATCATAAAAAGACAACCATGAATTCTAACACACTGAAATGCTGCGCGCTACTTATTTGTACTAGCCTTTTTTTCGCTTGTAAAAAAGACAATAATACCCCAACGGAAGAAAGTCCATTTTTTTCTTTTTTTGAACAAACCTCCATCATTATTGATACTACACCAGTTGCAATGAATACATGGCAATATGGATTTACTTTTAGCCCACAAAAAAATGGTAAAATTGAACAGTTGGGCATTAAACTGCCTGTCACGGGCGATTTTGTTGTTAGGCTATGGGATCTGAAAGGTCTTGTGCCCATTTTACTCACCACTCAAGATATCGTTTCCACTCAACAGCATACACCTGCTTTTGTAGATATTGCGCCAATAAATGCACCGAAAGATGCAAAATTTGGTGTTTCCGTAACGGCGAATTCTTTTTACCGACTAACAAAAAACGACGGCTCAAAATTTACATTTCCACTCGTAGTTGGTAATATCAAAATCGAGTCATTTAATGAAACGATCGACGCAGGCATAATCATCTCATTTCCAAATGTAGTGAATGACACTCGAGTAGCACCATGTGTTAATGTCGTTTTTGTGGCTGATTAGAATTTGTTCAGGAAAAATCCATACGATGCGTTATTTACACCTGTTTTTATGCATAACCTGCTTTTTTGAAACGCTTGTCAGCGCAAATGCGCAGCAAAGGGTATTGGATTCTTTATTAAAAATAGAGCGCACATGGCTGGTAGAAGACACAACACGCGCTAAATTACTGACGCAAATTGCCCGAAATTACGCCAATATTGATCCAAGGAAAGGTACAGAATATGCTTCCCAATCTATTGCAATCGCCGAAAAATTAGCGGATAAACGGTTTTTAGCCAGTGCTTACAGCGCAAGAGGGAATAATTACCTCAATATCCCTGATTATACAGCCGCGCAGGAAAACTACCAAAAAGCGTTGGCCATCAATGAAACCACCGGCAATATTCAAGGCATTGCTAATAATTACAATAATATTGGTTTGGTATATGCCTATGTATTTGACTTCCCAAAAGCATTAGAAAACTATCAAAAGGCTTTGCTGATGGTAGAAAAAATAGGTAATAAGGCTGGTATGATCAATACATTGGCCAATATTGGGAATATCCATTCAGAACTGAAGGATTTTCCTAAGGCAATTGAGTATTTCCAGAACGCCTTACCGATTAGTGAATCTATAGGAAATGGGCAAAGTACGGCTGGGATTTTGGTCAACCTAGGTAATGCATATACCCAATTATCCGATTTGCCAAAAGCATTAGAATACAAGAAAAAGGCATTGGTGATCAACGAAAAATCAGGGAATAAAGCACCAATTGCCAATAATTTGGCTAATATTGGTAATGTTTATGCACAAATGTTAGATTACCAGCAAGCATTGGATTATCAAAACAGGGCTTTGTCGCTCTACGAAAGCATTAAGGATAAAAAGGGAATAGCCGACATATACTTCAATATTAGTGATATCTGGCTTTCTCAAAAGAATTACAAAAACGCACTAAATTATGCATCGCAAGCACGTACAATGGCGAATACTCTTGGCGAAATGGCCGTAGAGAGCAAGGCATTAAAAAATCTAAGTACCATTTATGAGGCTACAGGAAAATACGATAGTGCGTATATTAGTTACCGATCTTTTATTGCGCTCCGCGATAGTATTGACAATGTGGAGAAGCAAAAGCAAGTAACAAAAAAGACTTTACAGTTCGAGTTTAGTAAAACCGAAAATGCATTCAAACAGCAGCAATTGATCACAAGCGCGCAACTAAAAGAACAGATTTTAATAGCAACCAAGCAGCAGCAAGAATTGACCTTGAAACAAAATGCCGTTGATATTGCCAATAAACAGCAAGAATTGCAACGATTGGCCTATTTGAAATCTCAAGCCGATCTCCAATACGAACAAAGCCAAAGCCAAGCCAAAGAAGAACGATTGGTGCTTGCTGAAAAAGACCGAGACTTACAAGCCACTCAGGTAAGCCTTCAGCAATCTCAACTTTTATTGCAAGATAACGAACTGCGCGCTCAAAGGATACAACAATATTTATATTTAATAGGCCTGTTTTTATTGGGATTGCTCTCGTTTTTTATTTTCCGAAATTTCAAATTGCAACAAAAAACCAACAACATCATCCAACTGGAAAAACAAAAATCGGACGATTTATTGTTGAATATCCTACCCGCAGAGGTGGCTGCTGAACTCAAGGAAAAAGGCCACGCAAATGCCAAACTATTCGATGATGTAACGGTGCTTTTTACCGATTTTGTTAATTTTACAAAGGTTTCGGAGCATTTGTCGCCACAAGAACTGGTGAGCGAGTTGCATTTTTGTTTTAAAGCATTCGATGAAATAGTAGAAAAACACGGACTGGAAAAGATTAAAACTATCGGAGACGCATATATGGCCGTGTCGGGATTACCCATGGCCAGTGGCGCACATGCGCACAACGCAGCACAGGCAGCCATTGAAATTCGTCAGTTTATCCAAGCACGAAAGCAGACCAACCCCGATTCTTTTGACATCAGGATTGGCCTAAATAGCGGGCCAGTGGTGGCGGGTATTGTAGGTGTTAAAAAATTCGCTTATGATATATGGGGCGACACCGTCAATACCGCCGCTAGGATGGAAAACAATAGTGAACCAGGTAAAATCAATATCAGCCAAAGTACATTTGCTTTGATTAACAATGATTTTACCTGTATCCATCGTGGGCAATTAATGGCCAAAAACAAGGGGGAAATTGATATGTATTTTTTGGAACGTGAATATCACGTTAATCATTAATTTTATTCCGCACCATTTTCCAAACCCCCAATTGCGTCGCAAACGTTTTTTTCAGATCGTTTACATTATACGTTATATTTTCCAGAATAATAATACTCGTTTTGGTAGCCGGATAGTAGAAATTCATAGAGCAAAAACCCGGAGCAAAACCTGTAGTTCCGTATTGAAGCATACCATCTCTGTTATCTACCGTGATGCCATAACCATAATCTGTTGTGCCAAACATGGGGTGCTCTCTGGTTGCATTTTTCTGTCTTGTGGTCATTAGTTCCATCGTTTTGGGCAATAATAACTTACCGCCGTATAGTGCCTTGTTCCACAATAAAAGATCGTTTGCGGTGGAAATAAACGAGCCTGCCGCTACATAATTTTGAAAACTGGCTTTTTCAATATTTAAAGTACCATCCTTGAGTTCTGTGTAACCCGTTACCAAATGTTTGTGCTTATGCAAATCAGGGTGGTAAGTGTGTAGCATTTTGTAGCGTTTGAACAGCGAACTCGAAAGGCGGGCGAAGGATTTTTGCGTAACACTTTCCAGTATTTTGGATAGTATTTCGTAGCCAATTTGCGAATAAACAAATTTAGAACCCGGCACAAAATCCAAAGGCTGCTCATAAGCCACAATGCCATGTGTATGGGTCAATAATTGATGAACGGTGACAGAATCCAACCAAGTTTGTTTCCAATCGGGTAAGTATTTTCGGATGGGCACATTCAATTCAATTTGGCCTTTTTCATAATCCTGAAGCACAAGAACTGCTGTAATTTGTTTGCTGATAGAACCTATAACAAATTGATCGTCAAGGTTTAATGGCGTTTTTTGAGCCAAATTGGAATAGCCTTGCACCTTTAAATATTGCGATTTTTCGCCTTTAGTAATCAGAATAATACCGTTGAACTTTTTTTGTTTTTGTGTCGCCAATAAAGAGTCGATTTGCAGCGTGAATGCTTGTGCAAATACGACCTGTGAAAAGGCGATTAATACGAGTGTTGATAATAATTTATGCATTTTACTTGTAATGATATGTTTTAGAATGATGAAATATGGTAAACACTTAGCCCAACGGTTTAGTATCAAAAAAGGTAGGCAAATTTTTTATGAATATTTGGCAGGTTGAGTAGCGGACACCACTCCATGTTTGATCTGAATTTGTTTATGCACCGCCGTATTCAACCACCCCTTTGCCATACGTCGAAAAGCATACCCCAGCCACCGCGAGGGTAACACCATATTTAACGCCCATGCGCTCCATTTCCAAGGCAATTTTTGCAAATAATACACCAAATGACCCATCAGTATTTCATCATTGAGCCTGCGGTAGAGTTCTTTTTCATAACCCACAAACATGGATGCGTCATACTGTTTTTTTTCGGCAGATTTGGTGGCAAATTGTGCCGCTAAATACCCAGAAAGCATACTCGTTCCGATACCCTCGCCAGTAATAGGGCAAATCAGTGAAGCCGCATCGCCAACCAGCATAAAGCCATCGCCAAATGGTTTTCGCCTGCGCGAGGAGAGCGGAAGCCCCCAGCCAGCGGGTTTGTCCAAAGGCGTAGCGTTTTTAAAACGCGGAGCGATCACAGGGTCTTCTGTAATAATACGCTGTAATTCTTTGCGGATATTGATTTGGAGTTTTGCTACGGGTTCGCTCAACATGATAAAACCCACATTAGCCTCGCCATTGGGCAGCGGGAAAATCCAGAAATACGACCAAGGCAATGATTTGGGAAAATAAAACTCAATCAATCCGTCTGGGTGCATACCCGTTACGCCGCTCCAGTATTGCCGTTGCGATGCGGCATAATGCCTGCGCTCTATTTTTCTATCCCCGATCGCCCGCAATACCACTGAATGGTCACCATCCGCCCCAATTACAAGATTACACGTTATTTCAAGGTTTTTCCCTTCGTTTTGGGCATTAATACGCCAAATGTCGCCCTCGCGCACGAGTGATTGCACAGTGGTATTTTGCCTGAAATCTGTATATTTTGGATCAAAACGTTGTACCAAAAAATGATCGAAATGTGCTCTTCGGGAAACTTGATACAATGGCAGTTGCGCCTCTTTTGTACTAGGTTGGTAATCCAAATCAACGTATTTTCCATTAGGTGTAATGATTCGTGTACCCCAAGACGGCGAAAATCCATTGTTTTGCTGGATGTCGTGGGTCAGGATATTCGGATCCAAATGCTGCAATATCCGCATCACTTTAAGATCAAGTCCATCACCGCATACTTTATCGCGGGGAAACTGCGCCGCATCCACGATAATATGTGGAATACCCGCTTTAGCGAGGAACAACGCGGTGGTGGCACCGGCGGGCCCTGCTCCTATGATACAAATTTGGGTATGGATGGTCAATTTTTTTGAAAAGAATTAGTTTTGTGGAAATTAATCTAGATTTGTGTTGGATAATTTATGCAAACATACGATGTAGGAAACTAATAACGCTAGGTCTTTTGTTTTCCTTGGTTGTTTTTGGGAGTAAAAATGTTTTTTTTGATTGTAATTGTCTTGTTTTCAAGGGGTTAACCTTTTTTATTCAACGTTATTGCATGATTTCAATATTTTATCTACCTTTGATCGAAGCACAATACAAACATGAATATCATTTCAAATAACAAGCATTATTTCTATCTTCTACTGGCAATTGTTGGCGGTGGATTCACTTTTTACTATGCCATGCTTGGCGTCATAGAGCAAAATGGCGATTTTGACAGTGTGGAGTTTATTAGCAGTACTTGGACAGATAACTATTATGCAAAAAGTTTGACCCTCGATTTTTGGATTGGGACAATGGCTGGGACATTTTTTATCATTGTGGAAGGTATTCGATTGAAAATGAAAAAAATATGGTTGTATCTTTTGTTGACTGTATTTGTTGCTTACGCTTTTGGTTTTCCATTGTTTTTATTTGTGAGGGCGCTTCACTTAAAAAGGCAATCAAAATAGAAGGTAGAGCGTGGGGCTTTTGTACCGAATTTATTGTGTATTAGCCCAAGCAAAATTACTTGCGCTTACTCAAATATCAAATCAATGACCTCAACTATGACAAAATTTATCGAACCATATAATTCCAACTGGAAAATTGAATTTGAAAAAATCAATCAGGTCATCAAGGCACAACTTAATGGCTTGGAAATAGATATACAGCACGTAGGAAGCACTGCTATTTCGGGGTTAATTGCAAAACCCATTTTAGATATTGACATCATTATTGACAACAAAAACCTACTCGATGATATAACACTACGACTTGAAAAAATTGGCTATATATCCAAAGGAGAACAAGGTATTGCTGGGCGTTTTGCATTTAGACAAACGTCTGATGATACACCTTCCGCGTCTCCAAAACAGAAATGGCAGCCTCACCATCTTTATGTTTGCTTCGCGGACAGTTTAGCCTTGAAAAATCACTTATTGTTTCGTGATGCGCTTAGAAAAGATACCAATTTAGTAGAAAAGTATGGACAACTAAAAATATCATTAACCGATAATTTTAAAATAACAAGTGAGAATTATACGACTATGAAAACTGAATTTATCATTTCGGTGTTGGCTACTATGGAATTTGAAAAAGAGGAACTAAGTAAAATTATCAGCGCAAATGCTTAAAAATGTTCTACTCCGAAAGCATATTGCCGATAAAACATCGTTAATTTTGTCCCATATAAAAATTATTCAAATGATACCTGTTGGAATTATAGCAACAGATATTAAATTTTAATTCAAAAATGTCCGAAAATAACAGTATTCAAGAAATTTTTTTTAAGTTTTTAATGCAGTACAAATTCGATGAAAAGGATTTGGACTATTCCGTAATACCAAAGCATATTGCCACGCTTCAGGTACTATCCGATATTGGTAATTCAGGCATTTGTCTTTTTGATATCAATAAAAAGGATATACTATTTTATTCCTCAAATTTTGGAAAATTACTTGGTTATACGCCTGCCGATTATGCTGAAACAAGTTTCCATTTTTTTGATGGCAAAATTCATCCAACAGATAAAACAACGATGGCCATAAACGCTGTTTCGGTGTTAAAAATGTTTAATGCTTTTTCAAATGATGAAAAACTAAACCATAAGCACATCAAAGAATATCGGATGCTGAATGCTGAAAATAAATATATGAGGTTGGTGGAGCAGTATCAAATATTGGAGTTAGACAAAAAGGGTCAAATCTGGTTGATGCTTGGCATTGTAGATGTTTCTCCCAATCAAGAAGAAAATGAACAGGTAAAGAGTCAATTGTTAAATTTTAGAACAGGAAAAATTATCCCTGTTGAGGCTGCTTCCCCGATACAGTTTGAATTAACAAAAAGAGAAATAGAAATATTGAAATTGGTCAGAAAAGGTCTATTAAGTAAGGAAATTTCGGATAAACTTTCCATTAGTGTGCATACCGTGAATACGCATCGGCAAAAGTTTTTAGAAAAATTGGGGGCTAATAATTCATTTGAAGCGGTCATGTTTGCTGCAAAATTTGGGCTATTGGACTAGGCATACTGATAAATCAGTATTGTGTGGAATGAGGGTTAGCGGGACTTTTGCACCTTCTAATATTCAAATATACATGATACGATTTATTTTTTCTTTTGCAATGGTGTCTTTGACACTACAATTGATTGCCCAGCCCACTCAAAGTATTAGTGGGACGGTTATTGACAACGCTTCAAATACGCCTATCGAATTTGCGTCCATAGGATTGCTCAATACCAACTCCTCCATCGGTACAATGTCCGATACGCTAGGCAATTTTACACTCAAAAATGTACCTGTTGGGAGGTATGATCTAAAGGTTATTTGTGTTGGTTACGACCCCGCTATTATTCGTGAAGTGGAGGTGAATTCGGCCAAACAGATCTTTTTAACCATTCAATTAAAGGAAAACAGTACTTTACTCGGAGAAGTATCGATACGCCCCCGCGTCAACAAAGAACAACCACTCAATGCAATGGCCACCGTAAGTGCCAGAATGTTGAGTGTAGAAGAGGCCAAACGATATGCCGGCGGATTTGACGATCCCGCTCGTTTGGCCACATCATTTGCTGGAGTTGCTGGAAATACAGGGCAAAATGGAATCATTGTAAGGGGTAACGCACCTAAATTTCTACAATGGAAAATGGAAGGCGTAGAAATACCAAGTCCTAATCATTTTGGTGATTTACAATCATTTGGCGGTGGTTTATTGACTGCTTTGAGTAGTCAAATGCTGGCCAATTCAGACTTTTTTACGGGGGCTTTTCCCGCAGAATACAATAATGCCTTATCGGGCGTTTTTGATATTGCGATGCGAAAAGGGAACAATGAAAAGCGAGAACATACACTTCAGGCAGGTATCATTGGTTTAGACGCGTCCTCCGAAGGCCCTTTTAAAAAAGGCAACAAATCCTCCTATCTTTTTAATTATAGATATTCTACTTTAGCACTGTTATCACCATTGCTGCCCGATGACGCTGAAAGTATTAAGTATCAAGACCTTTCGTTTAAGTTGAATTTCCCGACAAAAAAGAGTGGAATTTTTACTGTTTGGGGCATTGGTTTGATAGATGGTGCAAGTGCTAAACCTAAAACTGACAGTACCGCATGGAGGTATTTTGATGATAAAGAAGACAATGTCATCAAACGATATATGGGGTCAGTGGGCTTCGATCATAAGTATTTTTTCAAAAAAAATGCTTACCTGAAAACAACCTTAGCCGCTACCACAAACGAAACGGACTGGACGGCTCAAAAACTCAGTACTGAGTTGTCACTAATACCACAGAGCAAAATTCAGGTGGCAAATACAAACCTTATTTTATCTTCCTTTATCAATAAGACATTCAGTCAAAAACATACCAACAAAACCGGCATATTGATCACTGGTATGATGTACGATATACTATTGAACAAGTCGTTTGCTCCTGATGCACCAACCCAAGAAATTGTAAATTCAAATGGCCGAAGCACATTACTTTCGGCTTATAGTAGTTCCGCTGTTAGCCTTTCTGAAAAATTAGTAATGAATATTGGGGTCAATGCGCAATGGTTCACGCTGAATAATCATTACACAGTAGAACCGAGACTTGGTTTCCGGTATCAACTAAAACAAAATCATGCTGTGGGTATAGCTTATGGCCTGCATAGTCGTTTAGAACAATTAAATTATTACTTCAATAATTCACTTACAACAGGTGCATCAGCCGTAAATAAAAACCTAGATTTCACAAAATCGAACCATTTTGTACTCAGTTATGATTGGAATGTGACAGATTTGGTACATATTAAAGTGGAACCGTATTATCAGCAATTATTTTCTGTTCCAGTCATGGCAAATAGTTCGTTTTCGTTCCTTAATCTTCAAGGCGATTGGTTTTTTGCGGAAAAATTACAAAATACCGGTGGAGGTAGAAACTATGGTATTGACCTCACTTTGGAGAAATATATCTCAAAAGGTTATTATTTTTTGTTGAGTGGTTCGCTCTTTGAATCAAAGTATAAAGGCGGAGATGGTGTATGGCGCGACACGCGATTTAACCGAAACTATGTATGTAATTTTCTAATAGGTAAAGAGTGGAAAATGGGTAAAAATAACCAAAATACATTAAGTGTAAATACAAGGGCAACTTATCAGGGCGGCAACCGGTATTCGCCGATTAATGAAGCGGCTACTTTATCATCGGAAGCGGTTGTATTTGATGAATCTAACGCATTTTCTCAGCAATCAGATCCAGCACTAAATGTACATTTTACGGCCAGTTTTAAAATAAACAAACATAAAAGTACACGTGAAATTGCGCTAAAAATCCTAAATATTTCAGGTCAGCCCGATTTTAATGGTTTTAAATATAACTATATTGATCACAAAGTGGACAAAGATTTAGCGCGTATCGTGATACCAAATTTGAGTTATAAGATTGAGTTTTAGATTAACAAAAAAAAGGCCGCAACCCATCTTCCTAGGTTGCGGCCAAAATCAAAAAACATCGTATTTATGAAATCGTAATTTCCTGTGCTTCGGTACCGGGCAATTTGGGCAACGTTAACTCCAGTACGCCATCGGTGTATCGGGCGGTAATGGCCGAAGTGTCCACTTTTCCATTGAGCGAAAACTGCCGCTCGAAACCGTTGCGGGGGTACTCATGATGCAACCAGTTTTCTTGTCCTCCCTGTTCCGTAGCGGCAACTTTAATGCTAAGCACATCACTGGAGAGGTTTACCTGAAACGCATCTTTGGTAAGGCCTGGCGCATAAACGAACAGTTCGTACCAGTCTTTGGATTCGCGAATATTTACAGGTACTCGTGTCGCATTGGCTTGCCAACGGAAAGGGTTAAAACCTGCATGTGCGGCACCGTAACCGCGTGATTGATGATCCCTGTATCTGTGGGAATTATTTGAATGACACATAATTTTAATTGTTGTTGTGAATAGTGAATTTAAATATTAAAGCACTTCAATATGCCTTGTAGCGCCCTGTTTATTGGCCTGTTGAAACGAAAACGGATCTATCGGCTGTGCTTGTTGGAAACCATTGTTCCAACGAGTAGGGTAGTGGTAATTGGGTGCAAAATGGTGTTGCGGCTGACCGCCATAACGGGCCATATAAGCACCTGCTCGGAATATCATATAGAGTGATCCGAATACTACTGTGGCCATTAGGGCGAAAAAGAGCAGTTTCAAAAAGGTAATAAGAACTGCTGCGCCGAATAGCAGCGCTAGAAAAAACTTTGCTGGACGCATCGTAAAATTTGTTTTTAAAATGAAATGATATGGTATAAGGCGCGGGACGTATTGCGGTACTTTTTGCGTGTTTCGTATTTTGTTTGCCGCAGTATTTGTCGCTTATATTATGGAAGACGGACGAGGCTGAATTTTACTTTAAATGTTTTTAATTTTTTTTCATCTGCTGTAAATTTGATAATTATATCTGGTCAATATTTGGTGAAACGAGTTAAAATACCTACTTTTGCATAAATTTGACGCGTCATTATGACCAATATACTTCGATATCCATTGCGCAATATCAGCCCGGAACAAATTTCTGATTTGCAAGAAAAATACCCCAATGCTTCGATTCAGATTGAACTGCACGATACACCCATTGCAGGTGGATTGAGCGAGGATGGTTTTTGGGAATTAATTTCATTGCTGGATTGGCAACGAATGGGCAACGATGATGCTGTAATCGAACCTGTTGTCGAAGCCCTAAGTAATGCTCCTCTTCGGCATCTTTATGATTTTAAAGATATTCTATCGCAAAAACTCTATCGGCTGGATACAATGGCTCATGCAAAAGAAATTGGTAAAGGTGCATACAGCCAAGAATCTCCTGTTTTCTCCGAAGATGGATTCCTTTTCGCACGTTGTTGTGCCGTGGCTAATGGCCAAAAACTATATGATAATATACTTGATAATCCTAAATTAATGCCAAAAGATATGGAATTTGCGCCGTTGTTGCGCATTGCGAATGAGGCACACCGTCGATCTCAAAAGACGATACTTAGATACGTCTCTGTTTATTCTATTGAAACTTTTAGTAATCGTAAAGGGTGGGAAGACCTCCAATGAGCAGTTAATCTACTATGCACGGGAACTCTAAAGATAATCCTAACCCTCACCATCTCTATAATATTTTTAAACGTATTGACAGGGATACATTCAAATTTGGTATTTCCGACGACCCTATTGATTTAGAGGATGGACTTTCTGTTCGGGTTAGGGAGCAGATAGATGAATGGAATATGGCTGCGGAATATTCAAAGTTTGATGGAGAAATTTTGTTAACTGATATTCCTGGACGATCTGCTGCTTTAGATATAGAACGTTCGTACATCGATACTTACTACGAAAAAAACGGACGAAATCCCATTGGAAATAGGTATCCTAAAAGGGATTAGTAGGCTTCAATAAAGATTATGACCGTTTACACCGCTCTTCCCAAGCCGCCCTCATCCTAGCCTTTTCCTCCATACTCATATTTCCCCATTTGCCACGTCCCCATTTTCCGCCGGGTCTTCCGCCGCCACGAAAACCACCAAACAAGATCCGGCAAAGGATCAATAACCCAATGGCTTGCATAAACGTAAGCGGTCGTACGCCCGTCACTTCGGGCAAAATAGCGTTCCATAAAAACATGACTACTCCACCTACAACAAGTACAGCAGCCATAAAAATGAAGGGCAAAAAGATCCAGTATTTTCGCTGAAACATAAACTAAGGATTTAAAAATTCTTGATAAACGGTGTAAAGTCGCTCGCGCAGGTGCTGAACAGCATAACGCTTGCGAGAAATAAGGGTTTTGATATTGTCGCCCGTACGATCTGAAATAGATTGGAAGGTTTCGTCCTCCATTTCGTTCCAAACAAATACGTTGCGTTGTGCTTCGGGCAATTCTTCTAATGCGGCAAAAAAGGTATCCCAAACGATCTTTTTCAAGTACTCTGTTTCGGGCGTGGTGGCCTCCATGAGTAAAAGATCTTTAAAGTGTAACTCCCCTTCTTCATTTTCGTAAGCCAGGTCATCCAGCATTTGCGGGGTAGTGCGGCGGTACATATCGGTAACTCTATTACGCGCTACTCGAAACAGCCATCCACTGATTTGTTCGATGGGCTCGGCGTCGGCTACTCTACTCAATTGGTACCATACATCCTGCAATATATCTTCTGCATCTGCATCATTGCGCACCTTGCCTCGGATAAACCGGAACAATCGCTTGCTATATTCCTGTACGACCGCCGTTATTCCACTATTATTGGAATTATTGGGTTCTGCTGTCATTGCAATGGTCATGATTTTTATGTCTTTTCCCAGAAGACGGACAAGGTATTTGTTTTACTTTAAATTTTTGAAATTTTTTTTGTGGTGAAATTTTTTACCCATTTTTTATCCTATCAAAGCCTTACCATTCCTATAACAACGGTCAAATGCTTAAAAATAGCATAACCAAAGTTGGTGAAAACTTAATAAAGATATCAGTGGTTATATACCGAATTAAATTTTAAAAAAAATGACACAAAACAAACACAATTCAAAAGGATTAGCCTTATTTAGCCTGCTTTTATTTATGTATTTTCAAGTACATGCAACAACTTATACACTTATTCTCTCCGGCGGCGCTCAAGTCAATTGGAATAATGCCTCCGCTTGGCAACCCAATGGAGTACCCGGTGCGGGAGATGATGTGATCATTAATGGTACGGAATCATCATCGGTCATTACCGATGGCGATGTTACGGTTAAATCAATGACGGTCAGTAAGTTAAATTATATCTTTGGACCTGGCACCTTGACGGTGACAGAACTCCTAGACACCCGTTATCCAATGTTTTGGCAAATGAATTTGATGATCGCCACTGGTGCCAATGCTACCATGACCGACGTGAATTCCCCCAATAATTATGAAGGAATTATCTTTTATAGTGATGTAGTTGTCGATGGTAATTTGGTGCTAGAGGCACGTGCTTTTTCTGCTAACAATATCACAATAAATGGTACTTTAACTCAAAAAGAAGGTAATCTGAAGGGGCGAATTGTTGTTAATGCAACAGGTGTATTAAATATTGATAGCCCCAATTATGATGTGGAATTGGGTACTTTAGATAACAATGGTACTTTTAATTGGCAAAGTGGCAAAATTCAATCAGTTGGTGGTTGGCTCACCAATACTGGTGCCTGGAACATAAATGCGGCCAATGCAGCCTTTAGTTACGGTGGTTATTCTCAATATTTTCTCATTACTAACACTGGGAATATTCAAATTTCATCCAATTTGACAAGCCTTTTGCTGCTTTCAAAAATGCTCAATAAAGGAACAATCAATATGAGTGGTGCTACTCAATTGTCCTTATATAGTATTGAGCATTATGGTAGCATAACAGGCGGAGTAGGATCGTCGTTGTCTACTGTTGGTTATTATAACAACAACAACGGTAGCAATACTTTTTACGGTGGTTCTACGATCAATATACCTACGTTCAAAACAGAGGAATCTACAAATTTGGTGATTAAAAGTGGGGCAAATATTTCGGCTATTCAAAATTTTATACTTGGTGCGGCTGGTCAAGGTGTAATTGAGTTAGGCGTTGCGTTGCCACCTGCTGCCACGTATGAAATCGGAGGATATATTACAACTAATGTGAATCAAAATTTTACAGGAACATTTATTTTGCAACGCGGTTACATTGATGGTACTTCTAATTTTTCATTCAATACCCCTAATTTTATATCTGAATTTGGCCACTTTGGCACAAATATTAAAGTTGACCTTAGTGCAAGTACCATACTGACTTTAAAATCGCTCAGCGTTTGCAACATGACTAACAATGGCACTATCAATTGGGGACCAAATGGCACTTTTTCAGCAGGCTGTTCGGGCATTGTTAATAATGGAACTTTTAATATGAACGGCGATTCTTTGTATTTTTATTGTTATGATGGTCTGGGTACAAATACCAATTGCACCAACAATGGTACAATGAATATCAATAACAAAATGACACAGGCTAATGCCCTTCTGAAAAACCTCGGAACTATTAATATAGGTGGTACCACCGACCTACAAATTAGTGGTGAATTGCAACATTTTGGAACGATTACTGGTCAGTTGGGAAGTAAATTGGGGTTATATAGCACTAACGTGGAACATGTGTTTAATGCCGGTGCGCAAACCTCGGGACTCAGCGTGTTAGAGACGAATTTTTGGGGTAAAACAAATTTTAAACTGGGTACTGTACTGAATAATATTTCTAATGTTATTGTAGATTTTGGTCGCTTAGAAACAAGTATCATCCTGCCTCCTGCCTCCAATTATTTGTTTAAAAAAGCAGAAATACGTTTGAATACGGTATTTGAACCCACAACAGTCCTCGAAATAGAAGATACCAAAATTGAAGGTAGTGGTAATATCCGAATCGGTAATGGTATGAATTGGAATGGAGGAACGATAGATGTGCCTATCCGTATTTATGAAAACGCACAGGTTTTTATTAAAGAAAAGGAGGAGCGCCCTACGATCTCGGCTCCTTTTACAAACGAAGGTAATGTCACATTGAGCGGCGGTATCATAGAGATCAATACTAGTTTTTTCAAAAATGGAGGTAATTGGAACGTGGATTCCGATGAAGATGTCATTATAGATGGTTTTACTTCTTTTGCCAATGAAGGTGTTTTTTCAATCTGCGGCAACCAACCTATAAAAATTGCTTTCAATGTACCTTTCATCAATAAAATCTCCGGTACGTTCAAAGGGCAGGGGGCTTACACTTTTAATGCAGGTTTTACCAATGAAGGAACGATCGCACCTGGTTGCTCTCCCGGCATCCTCACCGTAGAAGATAATTTAATTGCGCCCGCAATCGTAGAAATAGAAGTAGTGGGTAGCGATATTGGCCAATACGACCAGTTACTCATCAACGGCAATATGACGGCGGGTGGCGTACTCAATGTTGTAGTACCACAAGGTGCGAGCCTCAATGGAAGCATCAAGGTGATCCAGACAACTGGTACATTTACGGGTACTTTTGCGCAAGTAAACATGCCACCCAATTTTACCTTACAATACCTGCCTGATGGTTTGCTACTGACCTCCGATGGCAGTGTAAGTGCTAATGATCTTGCGCTAGAGGATTTGGCGTTCACGATCAGGCCGACCTTAGCCAGCACTCGTGTTGTAGTCACTGCGCACCAAACCGTTTCAAATGATGCTCGCTTAGAAGTATATAACTTGAGTGGTCAATTGGTAAGCAGCATGGTTTGGAATGCTTTTGAGGAACAAAAAGAGATCAATGTAGAGGATCTGGCGAATGGTCTTTATACACTTAGGTTGACAACTTTACCTAATTGGACAGGTCGTGTCGTTGTTAGTCATTAAGGTTGGTGCTTTTTTAGTAACATCTGAATGTGCATGAAAATTCATTAGGAAAACGGAGCCGTTATCAACAGAAATGGAGGTGACGGCTTCGTTATTTTTATCTGCAATAAATGTGTAAGCCGCAAAATGTACGTATCTACCACTTAAACCCATACCCAATACGCACCACCTGTGTTTCATAAAAATCTACACTCCGCAAAACAAAACCATTCCCGACGATCTCTTTTTTGATCCGCATGGCGTATAAAATATCAGTTGCATTTAAAAAAATGTTCCCTTTGCCGTGTTGAATCGTTTTTTTAATCCCAAAATCGAGGCCATAACGCGCTGAAATACTCCCTTGTGGAATAATATCGGGGGCAAGATACACCAACGAGGATTGTGCTTCCAAACCTTTGCGAAGGTTCAATAAGGTATTCAGTTTAATATTGCCCGATATGCGCTGCTGTTTTGTATTGCTATAAATGGTGGGCACAGGGTACTTATTGGTCACCGTAAAAGCATTGATGGTATTTTGGTACAGGTTGGCACTTGTTGTAAATGAAACCCACTTCGCTGGTTGATGCTGAAAAATCAATTCCAAACCCGTATTGTAACTCCGACCTGCGTTTTGAAAAATATTGTACAGCAGCAAATTACCCGGAACTTGGGTAGCAATCCTAGTGATGGTTCCATCTATAATACGGTGATATACAGCACCATACAGGCTGCCTTTGCGGACAAGGGTCTTGTATGCCAGTTCGATGGTATTGGTAAATTGCGGTTGTAGTGTAGGATTGCCCACTTTTATCAATTCTGGTTCATCGTACTTTGGAAAAATGCGGATATCCACTTCGTTGGGGCGATCCACACGGCGGTTGTAAAAAAGTGAAATTTTCTTTGAATCACTCATTTTATACGCAAAACGCAGGGTTGGAAATGGCTGAAAATAAGCATAACCATCGCTTTTATAGGTATTGTGGTTGGGGTTTACATCGTAGTTAACCTGTACATATTCAGTGCGTAAACCACCTTCTATTTCTATTTTTTGCGTTTCATAGACGTAATTGCCATAAAGAGCAGGAATCGTTTCATAGTAATTGGCCCAGCCTCCAGCATTGGTGTCGATAGGAGATTTTTCTCCTGCAAAAAACTGCATATTTACGGGAATAGCGCGCCTGCGTAGTTTAAAACCAGTCTCTAAACGTCCTTGTTTGAGCGGTTTGGCATAGTCCAAGTTGAGGTCGAACACATGCTCGTCCGATAGGAGTTTAAATGCATCTGTACCCGTGAAATTTTCTAAAATATTGGTAAAAAAATATTGCTCATCCTCTCGGTGGAAATAATAGTTGCCATTGACTTGTAGCGAATGCCCTGGTTGTGTGAACTTATGGGTAAAAGCCGTACTAGCCGAGGCTGTATATTTTACCTCATCCTCTATAAATTGCCAAAGTCGGTACCGTTGACTAAAATCATTCCTAAAATATGGATTGTCACCTCGGTCATCAATTTTTTCTCGGTTGAATAACCCCGAAATTGAGATCGAATTTTGGGCATTCAATTGGTAATCCATCCCTGTTTTTGCAGTGGCATAAGTCGTTGTTCTATTGCGTTTTACCTGCTGGAATATGGTGGTGCCGTCGTCGTAAATGCGTTCAGAAAATTCGTTTTTGTTCAACGTTTCTGTATACAGCCAATCGCCTTGAAAAAAAACATTAACCTTTTTCTTTCGATAATTCAAGGCAATAGAAGGGTTGATTTTTGGGGTGTTTTGAAAAGCAGGCCGGATGGTAGGCAGATTATCCCGTTTTAGCCACAAAGTACCAAGACCTCCAGCCATCCCAACACTGCCATTAAAGCCCTGCTTGTCGTTCTTTTTGAAAATAATATTGATGATACCTGCATTGCCGTTGGCATCGTATTTCGCGGATGGATTATTGATAATTTCGATGCGCTCTATGGCAGATGCCGGTATATTATCCAGCCCCTTTTGGGCATCAAAACCAGTTAAAGACGTTTGTTTGCCGTCGATCAGTACCGCTACTTTTTCGCTGCCACGCAATTGCACCTTACCATCCTGTCCAACGGTTACACTGGGCAAATTGCTCAAGGCTTGCAATACCGAACCACCGCTTTGACTGATATTATCGGCCACAGAGTAGGTCTTTTTGTCCATTTTTGACGATATTTCTGCTTGTTTTGCACTCACAACCACTTCGCCCAATGCGCTAGTAGATTCGGATAATTGGATATTGCCCAAATCTAAAAAGGCACTCAATTGGCCAATGAGTACATTTTGTTGGTGGCGTTGGTAGCCCAATATAGTGGCCTCCAAATGGTAGTTACCTGGCTTTAATCCAACGAACGAAAACATACCTTCATCATTAGTGATTGTACCCGACACAAAGGCACTGTCTTTCCCAGTTTTTAAGATAATATTGGTATAAGGAAGTGCTGTTTTGGAACCAGCATCGAGCACTTTGCCGGAAAGCGTTATTGCCTTGTATTGGGCAAAAATGAAGATCGGAAAAATCAAATAAATTACAACTAAAACTATTTTTTTTTGCATTCTTAAAAATTTTTAAACACTTTTTGAACCTCCGCAACCATAGTTAAACCACCAAAATAAAACAACAAAATAGCAACAATCGCCCCCAGTAAAAGATAAATTTTAGGGTGTTTGTATCCATTCATAATACGCGGTTGAGTACCCGCCACCAGCATGATACCCAAGGAAAACGCAAGGATAAATCCATTAAAAGCACCTGCAAAGATCAGTACTTTAATTGGCTTACCAAACAATGCAAACAACAAAGCCGCAGTAACTATAAAAGCAATGGTCATCTGCTGTTTACGCGCCACAAAAAAAGGATGATACGATTGGGCAAAAGACACCGAAGTAAACGAAGCTCCCACCACCGAGGTCACCGAAGCAGCCCATATCACCAGACCAAAAATATAGTAACCCACTTGGCCTGCCGCTAACTGAAACACCGAAGCGGCGGGGTTATTTGGATCAATGGCCACACCACGCGCAACCACACCTAATGCTGCTAAAAACAACAAAATACGCATCACGGAAGCAACTCCAATGGCCGTAACAGCACTCTGGTCGGCCTGTTTTTTATGTTCAATACCACTCACGCCCGCATCCAGCAAACGATGCGCGCCCGCAAACGTGATATATCCGCCCACAGTACCACCCACGATGGTAATAATGGACATAAAATCAATTGTATCGGGTATAAAAGTTTTTTGTAAAGCCTCATACACAGGCGGGTGCGCGCCAATAGCTACATAGAGCGTAAGGCCAATCATCACAAATCCAAGTATTTTGGCAAACCAATCCATCGCCTTGCCTGCATCTTTCATGATAAAAAGCAACACACAAATTAATGCACTCAACAAAGCCCCAATGGTTGTATCCAAGCCAAATAGCACATTCAAACCAAGTCCGCAACCCGCAATATTGCCGATATTGAACACCATTCCGCCTGTAATTATCATGGCCGATAAAATAGGCCCAAGCCCAGGTAAGAGTTCTTGTGCTATATCTTGCGCTGGTTTTTGAGCCACAGTAATGATCCGCCAAATATTGACTTGCGCCACCAAATCCACGATGATAGCCACCAAAATGGCAAAACCAAAACTAGCCAATAGTTTTGAAGTAAAAACAGCGGTTGACGTAAGAAAACCTGGCCCAATAGCAGAAGTGGCCATCAGGAATGCGGCACCATAAAAAGCGGAATTCGATTTTTTAAGCATGGAAGAGCAGCGTATAAATAGTTTGAGCAAATTCCACCGCATGTGTACCATCGCCATGAATACAAATGGTATCTACTTTGATCGGAATGGGTTGTCCTTCGGCCATTACGGTGCCTTTCTGTACCATTTGTAATACTTGTTTTGCGGCCTCGTGCGGATCGGTTAATAGTGCATTGGGCTGTGACCTTGGCGTAAGCGAACCATCCGGTAGATAGGTTCGGTCGGCAAATACCTCATGGAATGACGCAATACCCATGGATTCCGCTATTTGAATAAAAACACTACCACTTAGTGCGTACAACTTAAGCGCAGCATCAGTTTCTAATATGGCTTTTATGATCGCTTTGGCTATTGTTTCGTCTTTTGCTGCCATATTGTACAGGGCGCCATGTGGCTTAATATGGTGTAAAGTAGTATGGTTTTTAGCAGTAATATTGGACAAAATATCGATTTGTTTTTTGACCATATCGCATATTTCATCGGGGGGGAAATGTAAGTTGGTTCTTCCAAAATTGGCACGATCAGGAAACGATGGGTGCGCCCCTATTTTTACATTGTACTCTAATGCCAATTCAACAGTCTTTTGCATCATATCCTCATCGCCTGCATGGTAGCCACAGGCGATATTGGCAGAGTGAATAAATGGCATTAATTGGGCGTCATTGGGCATGCCCTCGCCCATATCGCAGTTGATATCAATGGAATAAAGCATCGATCATGGCTTGTTATGAACGATAAAGCGATTGGGCTTCATCATAGGTAACATATTGAAAATGAATGCTTTCACTTGGAATAGCAAATGTACCACTTATCTTTATAAATCAAGCCCCATTCTATCACATTCTTATTTGCAACTCCTCTACCAAATTTGAAACACGGATTACAGGGGTTCAACACGGGTTGGTACAAATTTTTCTGTGAAACAGGAATAAAAATCAGTATCCTTCTGTGCTAAACTTGTGGAATCCGTGTTTCTTAAAATCCACCTAAAAAATTGCTGCGTTTAGGATCGAGTTATTTTTTATTTTCATTATTAAAACTATAATGCATCTTATATGAACTTTTATACATGCTAACTCAAGACTATTTATTCCTACGGAAGTAGAGTGCATTTAAAGTGGGTTTAGGATGCACTCCCTAATCATTGTGCTGCACCAGCATTTTTCGTATTTGTATGGCGTAGTCTGTTTCTAAGGTATAATAGTAAATGCCGTCTGGCGCCTCAGCCAGAGACAGTTCTTCATAATAATCTCCTTCGGATAGCCTGCCTAATGCTTTCTGTTGGAGCAATGTTCCTCGTACATCGAATAGCCGAATGTATCCAATTGTAGATTGGCTAATATGGAATGGAATAGTGGTTGCTGCTTTTGTAACAGGATTTGGAAAGTTTTGTCCCAAATAAAATGCATTATTTGTGGGTTCTTGTGCAGCAACACTTTGCTTCAACACCCATAGACCATTAGTGCGGGCACAAAATAGCTGACCGTTGTAGGCAAGCAAGTCATATCCAATTCCGCTGGTGGGCAAAGCCGGTTCAAATGCCTTCCAATTCAAACCTTGGTCGTTAGTGGTGTATAAAAAACTTTTATTGGGTTTTCTGAGCAGTGCGGTTACCTGCCCCGGTAAAATAGCCAGACTGGCCCGTTCAATGAACCCGACTCCGGGGTTGAAATAAGTCCAAGTCTGTGCATCATCGGTGCTTCGGTACAAACCCTGAGAACCAGCTCCGAGTAACACCTGGCTATCTCTTACTGCCCCAAGGAATAGATTTATACCGCCATTGAACTGATCGAACGGGATTTCGTTCCACGCTGCATTGCCGCTTGTATTGATCGAGAGTGTGGCATTAGCCCCTGCCCCTGCCAGTAATCGGTTGCCGTTAACAGATAAGCTTTCCACATTGCCCCATGGCATATTTGTATTGAATGCTGACCAGGGTGCGAGTGTAGGAAGGAGGGGTTTGACAAAGATGCCAGCACCGTAAGTAGCGGCAAAAAGACTGTCTCCTCGCATCGCTAAGGAAGATAAGTTTTTGGCTCCTAAGCCATCCAAACCAGTATTGTGTGATTGCCAACTCACACCGCCATCGGTGCTCATATAGCAACCTCCCAGCACCATTGCTGTATAAATGGTACCATTAGCGACAACGAGGTCAATTATTTCATCGTCATCGGAGTGCACCGCTGTAGTTGTCAACCAATTTTCACCACCATCATCCGACCGATAAACCCGATTGGCGGTAGCCGCATAGAGTTGGTTGCCTTCGCTGTACAATGCATAGAAGTGTTCCGCGGGAATTGTAGGTACTTGCAGCCACTGTGCGGATACGAAAGCAGTGCTGAGCAGCCAAAGTATAGGGGTGGCTATAAGGCTGTGTAGATAAAAGGGTATGGTATTCATCTTTTTTATCGTAGAATTTTGAAATATTGACGGTTGCTACAACAATGTATTGCATGGTTGAATTGGAGATAACGTTTGCTACCATTGCATCCAGTCGCCACTACGCAGCAAGTAATTTATACTGGGGGAGCATAATGTTTGCTCCCCCAAATAGAATCATTTAAGCCTACTTTACTTCCGTGATTTCGAGGTCAATCTTTTGGTAATACAACCGCGTCAGACCTTCATAACCAGAATCTGTCCCGATTATGATCCAGCATTCACCGTCCGTATTGGTTTTTACAGTCATTTTTTCCGCTTTCCGAACGAGACTGACGTAGCCAGGTTTGTCGTCGGCTTTAGCAACATTGCCAATTATTTTCATATTCTTGCCACTTTGTCCCTGATTTCCTTTGTCAACGTTGATAACATAGGTTCCTTGCGCATTTTTACTCACTTTTGGCTCAAATGCGACAGCACCTGCTTTAAGAAATACAGCCTCGCCGGGTGCTCCTCCAATACCAATTGCACCTTTGGGTGCATCGCTTGCGAATTGAATATTTGCAGTGATGCTGTATGTCTGATTGGGATCCAAACCAGTCATTTTGCGCTTGATAAACATGAACAAATCACCGGGAGAATTTTTACCTTCTACTTTAAAACCAGTGGTCTTTCCGGAAGGGTTGAGCGAAGCAGGCAACGGAGCCATTTCTGCTTTTAGGTCCAAATCATCATAAGTGTCGCTGTAATCGGCAAAACCCGCGACCCAACTGTGATGTTGTTTAGAGAAATCGAAAGAAATTGGAGTTAAAAGGGGTTCGTCCTTTTTGCAAGAGATAGCCAACAGAATACATAGGCAACCGATGGCCGATAAAATGATGTTTTTCATAGTTAAAATTTGTGTTTATGAATTGTGTTAGAAAATTTTAGTGAAGCCCTGTTATTACGCCGCCGAGTTAAGCCCAGCGGCGTAGTCAGGACTTAGTTTTTTAAGATGCGCCCACTGAATACACCTTGTTCAGATTGGGCTACGATCAAATAGATACCCGCCGGGATCTCGCTCAAATTGATTGGCTTGCCTGGCTGATATTCTATCCTATGCGCCATCGTTCCCTGTGTTGAATAAATTTGGACTACAGCCGGCGTTGCCAAATCAAGGTAGATAAAGTCTGTAGTTGGATTAGGTATTACATTCAAAGAAAGTTTGTTTTGGAATTGAGGCCCGCGAATCGAGGAGATACCATTGTAATAGAAAAACTTCCGAGTGTCCAACAGGAAAGCACCATCGACTGGGTCTTTCAGGTAGATCGTTTCAACAGCTTGTTGGTCGCCTTGTGCATAAGTATATGTCTTTTTTTCTCCTTCGACCGTCCCGTCTTGATTGAACAAATTGCTTTCAGAAACGGTCAAGCGTTGTTCCTGATCGTAGTCAAAAGTACTTTGTTGGCGAAGCAGCCAATCATTGGTGTTAAAATCCCATTCAAAATTCACCTCTACAGTCTTAAATCCTTCGTTATTAAACCAATACATATTTCGGCTTTGTGGTATAAAAATTCCATTATCGTCAATAATGTAATAAAGGACGCTGCTCAACCTTCCATCCACATAGGTTAATTCTCGTTTAGCAGTTTGGATTTCAAAAGACCCATTCACACCAAAGGTTTCAACTAAGGTATTCAGCCCGTTTGCATCATAGGTATATACATCTTTTAATAAAATAGGTTGCCCAAAAAAGTCAAACGTGGATATGTTTTCAAGCAGTACATCATTCGCATCATACACATTGTAGGAGGCTAATAACCTGAGCCAGTCGCTGGCAAGTGAATCCCACTGATAAAGGAAAACAGAATCCAATAACTCTGGAGAATTGTCATGTGGAAAAGATTCGATTCTGGAATCAGGGCGATAACCGCTACCATTTTCATTCTTGACTTCCGAGAGCACTTCCACAGTACGCCCCAAGTTGTCAAAAAAAGTTGTATTGCGGTTTAAGGTGATCCAAGAGTTCTCGAATTGGTCATTGGTTTCAATCAATACATTGGGCTGAGGGTAAGCATAAATGCTTCGAAAAAGTGGTGTTGAGTCTGTGGGAGTTGGTAGTCCATAGCCATAAAAAGTTTTGGTGGAATCCAATTGAAGTACGTTCTCTCGTGCGCCAACAACAAGTGATTGGCTCTGAACATCAGCACCAATTTTTTGCAGGTTTTGGATAATGCTTTTGGGCCAGTGAATAGCGAAAGGTTGTGCGCTTTGTGGGAGTTGTGCATAGACAGGTGTCCATAAGAAAAGTCCCAGAATAGCAATAGATGCGTAGATTTTCATAATTTGTTGCATTGTGTAACTTGATTGTGTTTAATATTTATGCAACAAAAATAGGGGTGTAGGCTACGCGATTACCCAAATGACTTACTGAATGGCGGAGATAGAAAGATGAATGACGAAAATTGTATGCTGTAATTTAATTGGCAAATTTGCACTACTTCTATTTACCCAACCATTCTTTGAAATTAGTCATTCGATCGCCACTTACAAATACCTCTTCTTTGAATTTGGGTTGTATATCCAACAGCAAACGCCCTTTGAAATGATTGTGGACTGTGCGTATAGCGCGAAAACAGATGATAAACTGACGATTGACCCGAAAAAATTGTTTGGGATCAAGGAGCGAACTCAATTTGTCAAGACTGAACTCAATCGGGATGTGTTGACCTTCACGCGGCACCAAAAAAGTAATTTTTTCATCTGAGTAAAAATAGGCAATTTCGCTCGTTTCAATACTTTTGATCTTTGTACCAATTGTCAACATAAAGCGAGTTTTATACTGTGGTTCTCGCTGACCAATGTATTGCAATAGGGTATTGAGATCGGGTTTGATCTGCTGCGCCTGTAACACTTTAAATTTGTTAATTGCAGCAACTAAGTCTTCATAATTGATCGGCTTTAGCAAATAGTCAATACTATTTACCTTAAATGCTTTCACCATATATTCGTCGTATGCTGTCGTAAAAACAACTGGTACATGGAGTGTGATGAGTTCAAAAATTTTAAAACAAAGATCATCTTCTAAGTGAATATCCATAAAAATGAGGTCAGGTGCTTCATTTGACCGAAGCCACTGAATAGATTCCACCACAGAGGGCAGTATATCTAAGACCGTAATAGTAGCATCATATTTGTGCAGCATTCCCTTCAATCGAAGTGCTGTCAGTTGTTCATCTTCAATAATAATTACGCGCATATCTGTAGTTTGTTTTATGCTATTAAATAATCAGGTATATCCGTTAAAAGTGGAATTTTTACAACAAAAAAAGCACCTTGTTCACCCACCCATACAGGCAGGTCGCTCAGCAATTCATAGCGGGATGCAATGTTTTGAAGCCCTGTTCCGGTTGACTTATCTCGTTCGTTGCGGCGTTGCAAATTGTTGCGTACTTCCAAGTAGCCATTTTCTCTGGTAACGGTTATGAGCAATGGCTCTTTGAGCGACATTCGATTGTGTTTGACAGCATTTTCGATCAGCAACTGCAAGGTAAGTGGTGCAATTTTGTATTGGTCTAAATCACTGTCTTCTACTGTTATAGCAACCTGAAATTTGTTTTCAAATCGAATTTTTAATAAAAAAGTATAAGCGTGGATAAACTCCACTTCTGTACGTAATTGTACCAAATGCTGGTCTTTTTGCTCCAAAATATAACGATATGAACGGGCTAGCTGCTCTACAAACTGTTCTGATAAATCAGGATTAACGCGGATTAATGCAGATAGAATACTCAGGCTATTAAACAAAAAATGAGGATTGACCTGTGTTTTTAACAGATCAATTTCGTGGAGCAGCTGTAACCGTTCCAATGCCTCAGAGCGATGCTGCATACGAAGTGACCGCCGCCTGAAATACAACATCCGCAGACCAAATGCCAATGCCACAAAACCAATGCCCAATCCTACTGCAATAAAAATCCCCAGCACTTTATCTTTTTGGCGTAGTGTCTGTTGATAGTTTTTTTCGCGTTCAAATTGTTCTTTTTCACGACTCAGGCTGTCGCGTTCAATTTCCATTTGTTGGAGTTTTTGCTCCGTTTCATTGAATTTTAAACTATCTTTAATCAACGAGTACCGCACCAAATATTCAAATGCTTTTTTGTAATTGCCTTGCTTTGAATAGGCTTTGAATAGGCATTGGCAGGCGTTTTGAGCACTTAGGTTAGGCCCTTCGCCTAAGGAGGTGGCATACTGAAGGGATATTTGACAATCACGGATTGCTTCCACATATTTGTACTGATCCATCCAAAGTTCGCCCATACTACTATACGCGTCACTCAATCCTTCGTGATCCCCTATTTTTTTAAAAATTGCTAATTCTTGTTGGTAATCTTCCGAGGCCTCGTGGTAACGCCCTAGCTGTGAGTAGGCCATTGCACGGTTGTGAAACGCAGTTGCTATGCCAGACAGATTCCCCATTTTTTTAAGTATTTTCAAAGATTTTTCGGCATATTCCAGCATGTTTTCATACTCCTGCTGTTCAAAATATATCATAGAAAGATTACCGTAAACAGAGGATAACCCACTTTCATTTTTACAAAGTTCGTAGAGATTTTTGGCTTCTAAGATATATTCTTTGGTTTTGGCTAGGTTATCAGTAGTCATGTAGTAAAGTGTAGAAAGTGCCAAATAAGCATCTCCGGCTCTTTTCGTATCATTTATAGACTCTGCTAACTTTAGTGCTTGGTTGACATATTCAAGTGCTTTCGGAAAATTACTTTGTAACCTATAAACATCACTCAAATTTATACATAATTCAGATAAGGTACGGATATCACCGGATGCTTCAAGCAATCGAATACTTTGCTCATAATTTTCTTTGGCTTTGTCAAAATTACTTTGCATCCGCCAAGTCAGACCGATACTATTTCGTGCTTTCCCCTCCCATTGCTTGTGGTGGATTTTTTGTGCAAATTGTAGGGCTTCGTGTGCAAAAATGCGTGCAGAGTCGGGGTTTTTTCTCAAATATGCTACTCCCAAATGATGAATTGCAGATAACCTTGTTGTATCTGTCAGACCAATATTAGTCCACACATGATACAAACTATCTTCTATACCAGATTGTGCATGTATCCATGTAGGTATATAACAAAGATAAAGCAGGTATATGTATCTTTTCATAAGATGATTTTTTTTGTCATAAGACCATGATATCGAATGTTGCGTTATTGATCTTTAGTGATAAATAAATTAAGCACGTGGCTAAAAAAGGCCAAGTTGAAAATAGTGACTAATGGCGTACATATATTTACGCTCACAAATATAGAAGATAGCAAAATAATGGTGAAGAAAATTTTGCCTAACAGCCATTTTAGGGCGATGAGTCTCGAAAAAAGCGATCTGACTGCCCAGACTTCGCAAGTTCAGGGTTTTGATTTAGTGCGCTATGGGAGATACGTTGATGATGCTTGCTTTTACCTTGAATTGCAGCCTACCGCCACATGATGCAGTGTGGGAAGGTAGTCAAGTTTTTGGACCGTACCTTCAATCTCAAGCGCTAATTCACGATTGATATTTTCAAATTTATTTTGGCCAATTAGCGACCAGGCAATGTCTTTCAATTTTAGATTGTTGATATCAATGGAATAAAGCATCGATCATGGCTTGTTGTGATTGATAAAGCGAGTGGGCTTCATTATGTGTAATATATTGAAAATAAATGCTTTCATTTGGAATGGCTTGTGCCAAAATGGGTAAATCAATCGCCACCACCTGACCAACTCGCGGGTAGCCACCAGTCGTTTGGCAATCGCTCATCAGTACAATTAGTTGGCCGCTTGGCGTAAGTTGAATCGTCCCTTTAGCCACCGCCGTGGAGCGTAACTCTTCCTGAATGCCCAAATGTAGCACTCCTCCTTGTAAATGTAGCCCCATTCTGTCGCAGCGGTTGCTTAGGGTATAGTTTTGATCAAAAAATGTGCGCTGACTTTCTGTTGTCATCCAATCAAATTCTGGCCCTTGGAGTATTCGGATTTTTTTGTTTTTGCTCCAAATCGGAATAGGCCAATGATTTACTACCTCTTTTAGTGCTGAACTAGATCTTGTACCGACGTAAAGTGGCATATTGGGAAGGAGTGGCTGCCCAATTCCTGCTTTATGGCAAATACTTTGGCTACCCATTATTATTGCACCATCGAAACCTCCTTGAACAGCAATATACGTCCTCAAACCTTGATTATTGAACCTGATTTCGAGTAAATCGCCAGCAAAAACCTTGGTTTTGTGGAAATAGGAAATCGGTGATTTACGTAGCAACGCCATTCCTGCACCCGTAATTGCAATGTCCATATCCTTGAAAAATTGGAGCGTAAGGCCACCCATGGTACATTCTATGGTCGCAGCATCGGGCTTATTGCCAACCAAAGCATTGGCCCAATGGTGTGCTTGCAAATCCATTGCCCCACTATTGGGTACGCCATAAGCAAGAAAACCAAACCTACCTTGATCTTGTATGGTGGAAAAAACACCTGGTTTAACAACCATAATATCTGGTTTTTGCGCTTTGGTATGCGCGTTGAGCGGGTCTTTTTTTGGGGGCAATAATTGGAGGTATGCCTCTTTTGAAATGCTATAAAATTGCACGTTATCGCCCGTTTTAAATAAAAAAGGGTATTCTTTTTCGCGGTCAAATAAACGTAAAGGCGTGCGTCCAATAATTTGCCAGCCCCCCGGCGAATCCAAAGGGTAAATCCCAGTTTGATTACCTGCAATCCCCACAGAGCCTGCTTCAACTAAAGCACGTGGAGAGGATTTTCGAGGTGTAGCAATCGCAGCGTCCACCGCACCCATATAAGGAAAACCGGGCAAAAAACCCATCATATACACATTGTAAACTGTGTTTTGATGTGTTTCTATTACTTTTTCGGTAGTAATGCCATGGATTTGTGCAATTTCTGCAAGATCAGGGCCAAATGCTTCATCGTAACAAACAGGGATTGAAACTGTATTTGGGGACTTTAAAGACGTTTGTTGAATATCAAATTCATACTGCTTCCAACAATCATGCATCAACGAAAATATGGAAACATTCGGCCTTGGTTGGTAAAAAACAGTAAGGGTATGGTAAGCGGGTACCATTTCTACCATTCCCTCAAATGGATATTGCAGCAACCATCTGTAAAACGATTGTATCGCCAAATGGATAGCATGGTTTATGTCATTTTCCCATTCCAAGACAATGGCTGTTTCGGATAAGGGATAAATACGCAGGTACTTCACGTCACTTAATTCTTGTGTAAATGTACCCTAGCAAACTCTACCCAATCTCTTTGCTCTTTTTCCAATCGTATATCTGGAGGGAAGCCTACTGTATCAATTCCTTTTCCTACATCTACAGCGGAAGAGCGTGTGGTAGGATACGACATTGTAAAATTACCACATGGGAACGCAATACTATTAAGGTTGCCATAATCGCTAACGCCAGCCGTATTGACACCAATTAAGGTTACTTTCTGACTTTGCCTAGCCTCTTCTACAAAACTTTCACAAGAACTAGCGCACCCTCCATCAATGAGGATGGCTACCCGATGAGGGTATTTTTGTTTTTTATGCCTACCATTTTTGGTGGCTCCTTTTCGTCCAATATACTCACCCAAGTTACGATTGATCCTACGCTTCATATAACCTCCATAAGCACGTATATACCAAGGATAATCTTTGTTTTTTTTCAAACTGGCGTATTTATCAGCATTGTCTTTGGTCGCCCATACCTGCGCACGATAGGTTTTTGTCCGGTTGGTGTACAAGAGTGGGATTACTTTGCGGTAAGTGATATCGCTACCTCCGCCGTTACCACGGCAATCAATCACAAGATTGGGTGTTCGGGCAAGAAGGGCTTTATGCTCATTGATCAATTGATCCAGTTGTTTACGTACACTTTCGTTCATCGTGGGGATCACGAGCAGTAGTGTCGAACTATCCAAAGTCGAAAGTTTGTAAATACCTTCTGGTTTTGTTTTAGTGGCCACACGCGGATAAACCATATACCAATTGCCAATTTTATTCAAACGAAGTTTATCGGAGTTCAAAAACGCTGTATCTGGACTCAGCGAGTGGTCGCGCATAAAATATTGGCTTGAAAAAATGTTGGGTTGATCCGTTTTTTGTAAGTCAAACTTTATTTGCCCCGGCATCCAATAAATACTATCTGCGTTGAGGATAATGGCTGCATATTCACGCTGAGCAGTTGGCTTTTGCACAATGGCTACTTTGTAATTACCTTCCTCATTTTGCCAAATTCCTTCTATCGGTAATCTATTTGGTTGGTCAAAATAGGCTTTTGCTTCTGCTTCTGACAAATTTATGCGCTCTGTATTGGCAAATTGAGCCCTGATTTGAGCAGGGTTGCCCGCTGTACTACCTGTACTCAACTGCACGTGTCCATCCCGAAACCATTTTTTCCACTCCAATAAGATACGAAAACAGGCAGTGTCGGAATTCGCATTGGTGGCTTTCTGTTGGAAGATATTGGTATGCTGGTCAAAAGCCAACTGGTTGCTAGTGGTCACTTTATCGCGGTAACCGGAGTAATTGAGTTTGATTTTTTCCTTGAAAAAGTCAAATTTTTGAGTGCAAGTGCAATCTTGGGCATTTGCTGCGTAGTGGAAAATGACAATAATAAATAGCTTAAATGGTAGTGTTTTAGGCATAACTATTGATTGAAATGTCATGGAGGGAGTACTTTAAATGAATAGTGTCGACAAGGTTCTAACTCCCCGCCGACACTAAATTAGATCCTAAAACTTAGCCGTAATACCCACCAAAACATTGGTTCCATAAATCGGGTAATTGTACCAACGTTCCCTGCGGTTATTCAAGATATTGTTCAAATCAAGGAATGCCCCAAAATATTTAGAAAACTGGTAAGTACCACCTAAGCCAAAATCAAACAGCGCACCACTTTTACCCGGAATAGCGTTCTCGTCGCGGCGACGAATCTTATCCGCAATATAGCAATTGGCTTTGAATGCTGCTTTGCCTTCCATAATCCGATATTCACCGTTAAAATTGCCTTCTAATCCAGGTAAACCCCATGCCGTAATGGCATTCGACATTTTGTAGATATTTTGGCTTAAAGTTCCCGCTACAGTGATCTCCTTGGTGGGTTTTAAGGTGACTGTAGCTTGAAGATTAGTAATTTTGGCTGTATCGTATTGTACTTGAAAACGAGTAATATCGCCTTCAAACTTAGTTTGGAACAATGCCAAATCGCCTGCTGTGGCGTAACCACCTTGAACCGTATAAGTCAACCAACCAAAATTACCTCTGATACCACCAAAATAACTGCGGTAGTCTGTATTGCGTAGTTCTGAACCACGCATTTGGATAAACGGATTGTAATCGCTGACACTGCGGTAGGTATTTTTGCGCAAATCGCCATTAGCACCTACAAACAATTGAATACCATCACCAAACACACGCACATTCAGTTCTGCATCTGGGTAGATATGGAATACATCGCGGTTGCTCGCAAAATTACCACCTATTTTCAGGCGTGCTGGCCCAAAATGCAAGGTTAATGAAGGTTGGATATAGATATTGTTCAGTTGTTGCTTTACCGTATCTTTATACGTTGTAAAATCGGTGCGGAGGTTAATCCGTAGCACGTGTTTTTCTGCAAACCATTTAGAAGCCCCAAACCCAAGGTCAATACCCGTTTCTGTGTTGGAGTAGTTGTCTTTTAGGTTATAAATCTTAGGCGCGACAAAATAGTTCAGATCGGCATCGTTGCGTTCTCCATTAAACAGACGCAGACCAATGTCCAATGTTTTGAAATTTTGGCGTACTTGTGTGGCATCAAAAGTAAAAAGGCTATCATCGTAACCATAATAGTGTACACGATCGTAAGCATAACCTACTTTGGCTTCCAATGCGGTGGTTTTCGCTACCATTCCACTACCACTGAGTTGTACATCGGTATTAGAAAACCGCTGATTTTCGCGATTTTTGAAGTTGGCTTGGTGGTGTTTTGCCCAAATTTTGCCATCAAATTTGTCTTTTACTCCAAATCCATAGCCAAATTCGCCATAAATTGAAGTAGGTACACCGCCACCCGCTTTTACATAACCATTGTACATTTCTTCTTTCGCACCTGCTTTCATGCCCAATGGCTTGAGTTTTGGAGCGTCGTAAGTTACTTTTAGAGGACGTGGCGGCACTACATAATCTTGGTATTTGGTCGATGTATCCAAGGCTGGTAGCGTTGGGGTTACATTGAGTTTATTGGCATCGAGGAGTTGTGCCTCGTAGTTTTTAATGATATCTACCTTATCTGTTGGTCCAGTTTGGGCAACAACAAAATGAGGCAAAAGGCCAAAAAGAACGGCTATAATTGAAATTTTATGTTGTAATTGCATAAAAGAATTTTAATAAAGTTAGTTACCGCCATCGAGGTCAAGAATATCGACCTGCTTTGGCTTATTGATTGTTTTGCCTTGTGGTACTGGATCGGAAGAGGGTGGGGGAGTACCGCCCAGTTTTTGGTACTTTTGGCGGGTTTCCGTCAAAATGGCTGGATTGCCACCGCTATAATTCTCCAAAACACCTTCCAATGCTGCTAATGCGCTGTTTTTATCTCCTTGGTCGGCATATACATCCGATAACAAAATGATATTGCGTGCGATCCAATCATCATAACCGGCGCTGGCTTGGTTAGCAGTCGAAATGAGTTCTTCTGCCTGTGCATATTGTTTTTGGCGGTAAAGAATTTGGCACATATAGTGGTAAGCCTCGGCCATAATTTCGGATTGCGTATTCTCCGTTACTTTTTTCAAAGAAGGGAACGCTCGCGCATAATCGTTGCGATCATAAGCGATTTTGGCCAAATAATAGTTGCCACGCGCTAATTGGTCACCCGATGCACTACCCGAAGACAATACCTTATTAGCGTACTCTTGTGTGGCTACTGAATTATTGGAGCGATAAGCACTTTCCATCGCGAGTACTTGAGCATCAAATTTACCTTTCGAAGTAGCGGCAGATTCTTCCCATTTACGCGACATTTCAAAGGCTTGTCCGTAATCTTTCAAGGTCGTATAGGCGATTACCGCTGCTTTTTCAGCCGCTTTAGAGAAATAGCGACTTGGGCCTTTGGTTACTACTGCATTCAAATCCTTCATCGCCTCTGGATAGCGGCCTGTTGCTGCATAACTATCACCGCGATAGTAGGTAGCAGCCAATGCTTCACGACCGTTTGGATACTTTGTCAAATAAGCGGTAAAACCTTCAATGGCTTGTGCATACTGTGCTCTATTGTATTGGTATTCAGCGGTTTGGTACGTTACACTATCACGCGCAGCAGAAGTCACTTTATAGCCTGGAACGGTTTCCAAGAAAGCAAAATACTCATCTGGGCGGTTCATTTCTTTATAAATCGTCTCCAATGCTGATAATGCTTCCTTTGCCTCATCGTTTTCAGGATTATTGGCAAATACTTGCTTGTAATAGTTGATGGCGGCTGAATTGTTACCATCATTGTACGAAATCAAACCTAATTTGAGCAAAGAAGGATTAATCAAAGGCGAACGGCCGCGGTAGTTTTCTACCACTCGGCGAAATGCTGCCAATGCTTGCGTACTCTTATTCAAACTAATATAAGTTACGCCCATTTGATACAAGGCATCATCTACAAATTGGCTACTAGGGAATTTATTGATTAGATCTTCCATACCAGCAATTTTATCTTCTGGCTGTTTTTGCAAACCTTTGATCATTGCTTTTTGGTAAATGGCGTATTCAAAACCATCGTATTTGCGGCCAACAGCCTCGTTGTAGTAACCGAGCGCCTCACCGTATTGGTTGCGTTTGAAATGGCAATCACCAGCACGCAGGATAGCATCGCCCAAGACACCTTGTGTTATTTGCTCCGAATTAATACGGCTTTGGTTCTTTTTGATACCATCTACGCATTGTTTGAAAAATGGCAAAGCGTCTTTATGGTTATCCTGTTTTAAGTAATTATACCCTTGGATATATTGCCCCATAAATATGCTGCTCTCGTCGGGTAAATCGGAATAGTTCTTCGCTTGACCCAAAAAGGCATTAATTTGGTTAATACTACCCTTGTAATCACCAGATTCATTGGAAAGTACACCATTCCAAAAAGAACATAACGTAACCAAACGGCGATCAATGGGTTGTTCCATCGATTTATTAAAGAAACGCCGTGCCTCGTCTTTTTGATTGTTTTGATACAATTGGAGGCCACGTAAATAGCATACTTTTTGATAAATTTCGTTCAAACGTTGGCTACGGTTCTTTACGCCTTCCAAAGTGCCCACAGCGCGGTCGTAATCGCGGGTGTTAAGGAAAATTTCACCCATTAATGCTTGCGCATCGTTATAATAAGGTGATTGAGGTTGAAAACGTTGCAAAGCGGAAAGCGCATCGCGGTCGTACTTGAGTTCCCAACTTAATTTGGCGTAGTTCATCAACGCATCTTCCTTAACGGATGGATCGAAATTCATGCTGGCAGCTTGGCCAAATGCGTTTCGGGCCGCGCCTTTATTGCGTTGGCGGAGGTAGCAATCACCGAGGTGGTACAAGCCATTTTGACCCAAAAGAGAGTCTTGTTTATTCAATTGCTCAAAATTATCAATGGCGTTTTTGAAAAAACCATTTTGGTATTGGGCATAACCAAGTTGATAAAAATCGGCTGGACGGAAATTAACACCATTATTGGCGGCGTATTCCATGTATTTTTGAGCGGCTTTAAAATCGCCTTTTTCAAAATAGGCCTGACCAACCAACATGGCAATTTCTGCTTGGTTGCGGACATCTTTGTTTTTGGCCTTAGGTTCGCCATACGTGATAAGTTGATCGTATTGGCCTTTTGCAAACATTATTTGGCAAATATAATACGGAATAACCGCTTTATATTTTTGTGAGTTTTCGCAGCGTTGAAAGGCTTTAAGGGCATCATCGTAGCGTTTTTCATAAAAAGAGCAACAGCCATAATAGTAGTTGGCATCTTCATAAAACTTACTACGCGTATTTTCCTTAATACCAGCAAAAATCGACTTGGCTTGCGCGAATTTCTTGGTAACAAAATAACTGTAGCCCATTTTGAAACGCAATTCATCGCGCAGTGGCCCAGATGCGGGTGCCATATCATAATAGACCAAAGCTTTGTCGTAAGCCTTTTTGCCAAAGTAATAATCGCCCATTTCAAGTGCTGCTTGGCTTGCAACTGGTGAGGGAGCCTGATCGCGTAAAAAGTCAAGGGCGACTTTTTCTGCTTCTGGTTGGTTGAGGCGTACTGCACAACGGGCGTTGTAGAGTTCCGCATTGGTTTTTAAATCGCGCCATTCCGGCTCGTTTACAGGGCGCAAAGTGGTCATTGCGGCTTGAAATTCCTTTTGGGCGAGTCCATAAAGCCCTTGATCAAAGAAATCAACACCGCGCTTATACGAAAGGTTCGCCTCTGTGAAAACCGTCGTTTGCTGGGCGGGGAGCAGGATGGATGCAACTAAAAAACAACATAGTGAAATGCCTATCCGAAGGTTCATGCTGAGTTGGATTTTTATATGAAATGAAACGTGAATGTACTATTTGTTAAGGTGGCTTTGTATGAAAGCCGCTGCATAACGCAAGAAACAGGGGCGAAAATATACAAGTTCTTAAAATTCAAGTGAATTTGTAGATAAACAGCGGTAATTAACGGTAATTTAACTGTAAAAGAAGGGTTGTTGCCTCCAAACTTGACGGTTGATACACTGGATCCTGTTAGTTATACAATTTCCGGCTGCCGTTTATCCAGCCTAAAAAACAAGTTTACAATATGGTGCAAAATACTGTAATTTTGCCTAAATTTTACTAAGCATTACTAATTTGGTATAGTGGCTAAACAAATGATAAACAATTCAGGTTAATTCAAAAACGTAAAATTATATTTTATTGCTATGGATGATAAATACTTATTTTTTGTACTTTTTTTGCTCTCTTTGGGTCGTTTAAACGCCCAATTGATTACGTTTAATGGAACGGGTAATTTGCCTATACCTCCGGGTGCTCCAGCCCAAACTATTGGTGTTACTCAGTCACCCTGTTCAGTGAGTGGAATAGGTTTAATTGGCGGGTGTGTTACGATTGAGAATGTGACGATTAATCTTTTACATTCTTGGGTAGGCGATATTGCTATACACTTAATTGGACCGGGTGGGCAAATACTTGAACTATCTACAAGCAATGGCGGTGCTGGAAACAACTATACTAATACGGTCTTCTCGGATGATGCTGGTGCTTTTATCACCACAGGCACGCCACCATTCACAGGTGATTTCCGACCAGAAGGACGAAATGCGAGTTTGGCTTTTAATAATGTACCACCATTAGGTACATTTACCTTTGCAAGTACATACAATGGTACTATTGCAGATGGCAACTGGATACTAAATATCAATGATTATGTTATCGCAGATATCGGTGAACTACTTAGTTGGTCTATAACTTTTAACCTAAATGGTACACCACCAATAGCCAATGCAGGCCCAGATGTTGCTATTTGTCCAGGACTGTCCACTACGCTTGTTGCGACCGGTGGAGGTACTTATTTATGGAGTAATGGTGCTACGACGGCTTCCACTACGGTGAATACAATGATGAATACCACCTATACGGTAACAGTAACTACCGCTGGGTGTGGTTCTAGTACCGACGACGTATTGGTTACTCTGAAACCATTACCATCTGTCACGTTTACAGCATCTACAACGGATCTTTGCCCTGGCAATTGTTTGATTTTTAATACCAGTTTTACAGGCGTGCCCCCTTTTTCCCTCGAATATAAAGTAACTGCCTCTAATAATGTCATGCAAACTTTTACACAGGTATTTACATCCAATGCTGCCCCGATAACTATTTGTGCCCCGCCAGGTACGCCTGTAGGTAGTCTTGTGGTTCAGACTATTTCTTTGACAGATGCTAATTGTACTTGCCAGTGATTGGAAATTCTGTTTACCTTTGCGAAAATTTTTACTTATTCATTAAAGATGCTTCGATCTGCACTAATTTCCGTCTTTTCAAAAGACGGCCTAGAACCTATTATCCGCCGCTTACACGAGTTAAATGTACAATTGTATAGTACAGGCGGCACTCAATCTTATATCGAAAAATTGGGTATCCCAGTTACTTCGGTAGAATCTTTAACGGGCTACCCAAGCATATTGGATGGGCGTGTAAAAACCCTACATCCCGCTGTATTTGGTGGTATATTGGCTAGGCGTGAAGCGGGTCATTTAGAGCAATTAATCGAATATAATATCCCCGAAATTGATTGTGTTATTGTGGATCTATATCCTTTTGAAGATACGGTAGCGAGCACAAATGACGAAACCGAAATTATCGAAAAAATTGATATTGGAGGTGTTTCTTTGATTCGTGCTGCTGCCAAAAATTTTAAGGATGTATCTGTCATTGCTTCCAAAGAAGAATACAAAATATTTTTGGATCTGCTGTCGGAAAAAGGCACTGAAATAACCATGGACGACCGCCGTGAATTGGCGCGTCGTGCTTTTAAGGTAAGTTCTAATTACGATATTGCCATCTATAATTGGTTCAACGAAGGCACCACCGATATTTCCTTTAAATATTCGATCCATCGCTCTGATATTCTTCGTTATGGCGAAAATCCACACCAGTCAGGGGTGTTTTTTGGCGAATTTGAGCGAATTTTTGATAAATTAAGCGGAAAAGCCATTTCATATAATAACTTGGTTGACATCGATGCCGCTGTTCAATTGATGCGCGAGTTCCAAGTGGGCAAACCCTGTTTTGCCATTTTGAAACATACCAATGCCTGTGGTATTGCACGCCGCCATACCCTTTTAGAAGCATGGGAAGCAGCATTGGCTTGCGATTCTACTTCTGCATTTGGCGGTATTTTTATCTGTAATACTACTGTGGATTTGGCTACGGCTCAGCAGATCAATAAACTTTTTTATGAGGTACTTATCGCACCCGATTTCGCCCCGGATGCTTTAGAGTTGTTGAAAAAGAAAGATCAGCGCATTTTGCTGAAAATCAATACGTTTGAAATAAAAAAACGTAATTTCCGCTCTTTATTAAACGGCGTAGTAGAACAAGATGCAGATCTAAAAACAGAGACAGAAGCAGACTTAAGAACAGTAACCAAACGCCAGCCTACACCCAAAGAAGTGGGTGAATTGATTTTTGCTGTTAAATGCGTAAAACACCTCAAATCCAATGGTATTGCCCTCATTAAAGAGCGCCAATTAATAGGTATGGGTTGTGGCCAACCTTCTCGCGTGGATGCACTCCGGCAAGCAATCGCGAAAGCCAAAGCATTCGGTTTTGATCTTAACGGTGCTGTTATGGCCTCCGATGCATTTTTCCCATTCCCCGATTGCGTAGAAATCGCACACGAGGCGGGCATCACCGCAGTCATCCAACCAGGAGGTTCTGTGAAAGACCAAGATACAATTGATGTTTGTGATAAATTTAATATGGCGATGGTAATGACAGGTTTTAGGCATTTCAAGCATTAATAAACGAGCAAACATCGTAATCCATAAATAGCAACTCGTATGTTCGCAAAACTTACGAGTTGCAAAAAGATCTATATCATTTTGGCAAAAGGGGCAAAAAAATTACAAGAAAAAGCAACAGCAATCGCGGTGATTTTGGAAGCCTTGTATCCCGAGGTACCCATTCCTCTCGACCATAAAGACCATTATTCGCTCTTGGTAGCTGTGTTATTATCCGCACAGTGTACGGATGTAAGGGTCAATCAGGTAACGCCATTTTTATTCGAAAAAGCCGATAATCCTTATGATATGGTCAAGTTATCGGTAGAAGAAATACGGGAAATTATCAAACCTTGCGGCCTTTCACCAAAAAAATCCAAGGCTATTTTTGAATTATCGCATATCTTAATCGATCAGCATGGAGGATCGGTGCCGGAGGATTGGGCAGCATTGGAAGCATTGCCAGGTGTAGGCCATAAAACTGCCTCTGTCGTTATGTCACAAGGCTTTGGCCACCCTGCATTCCCAGTCGATACGCATATTCATCGACTAGCAACACGCTGGGGCTTAACAAATGGTAAAAACGTAGAAACCACAGAAAAAGACCTAAAAGCATTGTTCCCGAAAGAAACGTGGAATAAATTACACTTGCAAATCATATTTTTTGGAAGGGAATATTGTCCAGCACGTGGACATGATGCTGGGAAATGCCCTATTTGTTCAATTCACGGCATTTCTGCCCCACCCATTTCGACTACGCTCAATGACCGGGGCAGAAAAGCCAATAAGTGAATATGCTCACTTTTAGTTAGGAAATAATAACAAATCAAAAATCGTATTGGACAATGAAATCTAGGTGAATATGCTCACTTTGGGTTAGGAAATAATAACAAATTCAGAAGTATGGCATACAACGGATTTTGGATGCAGTGCCATCTGGTCATTGAGCGAAGCCGAAATGACCAGATGGCACTGCATCCAACCCCTTCAAAATAATCCCACAAGCCACCCTAATCTCCTCCTCCGTAATAGTAAGCGGCGGCGCAATACGCAGTGAAGCGTCATTAAACAAAAACCAATCCGTGATCAATCCATTTTCGAGGCAGTGTGCAATAACCCTTCTTACCTTTTCTCCCGAGCCTAAATCGACAGCCATCCACAAACCAGCGTGCCTGATCTCCACAATGTCAGGATGTTTAAGTAGTTCCAAAATCAGATCCCTCTTCATGGGTACTTGAGCGATCAAATCAGATGTGGTTAACACCTTCAATGTAGCCAAAGCCGCTGCCGCAGACACTGGATGTCCCCCAAAAGTAGTAATATGCCCCAACACAGGTTCATAACTCAGTACTTCCATAATTGATCGAGGCGCAATAAACGCTCCAATAGGCATACCACCGCCAAATCCTTTAGCGAGCAGTAGAATATCTGGTTTTATATCGTACTGTTCAAAAGCAAACAATGTACCTGTACGGCCACACCCCGCCTGTATCTCGTCCAAAATAAGCAAAGTACCAGTCGCAGTGCAACGCTCGCGCAAAGCCTTGATCCATTCGGGTCGGGGAGATCGAATACCCCATTCGGCCTGAACCGTTTCGATAATAACCGCAGCCGTCGTGTGGTCAATGTGCTCAAAAGCAGTATCGTCGTTAAAATCAATATGCCTGATACCCGGAAGCAATGGGTAATAAGGTGCCGTAAAATAAGTAGGATTCATTAAACTAATAGCCCCTTGAGTTCCGCCGTGATAAGCGTACCTACAAGCCACAAAATTAGAGCGACCAGTGTACCGTTTTGCTAGTTTCATAGCACCTTCGGTGGCTTCAGTACCTGAATTGGTAAAATACACAGCATCCAAACCAGGCAAATACTGAGCGAGCAAAGTAGCCAGTTCTACCTGTGGACTTAAAACATATTCGCCATACACCAGCGTATGCCAATATTTTTTCACTTGCGCCTCTACTGCGGCCTGTACATCGGGGTGCCTGTGACCAAGGCTACTAACGCCAATACCTGCGATAAAATCGAGGTAGGACTTGCCATTTTTGTCGTATAAATACACGCCTTCTGCTGATTCAATCTCCAATCCTAGCGGTGCGGGAGACGTTTGTGCGACATGTTGTAAAAAAAGTGCTCTTTGTGATGGCATTATTATTGCAGTAATGGATTTAATTGTATGTTTGCCCAAGTATTTATAAACACAAATAAAAACAGAAATCCTTTTTAAACGTTATACACTTATGACGGCACTTGAGTTAATCGCACATGATATCCCTGCACTCAAAATTGAGCAGACAGGACGCGATGCCTACCACCTGTTGAGCGATCACCATGTGAAGCATTTACCTGTTGTAGATGGTACCCGCTTAGTGGGTATTTTATCTGAAGAGGACATATTTAATCATAAGTTATACGACCCGGTGAGCGAGTACGATTTTTCGATGTTGCGCACCTTTAGCGTTCGTGCTGATGAGCATCTTTTCGAAATCATGCGGATTATGGGGGAAAATAGACTTACTGTTATTCCTGTAGTGGACAATGACGGTAACTATTTGGGTATGGTTTCTCAAAATATGATGCTGCGTACTTTTGCTACCACCACTGCATTTGCAATGCCAGGAGGCGTACTCATATTGGAAATGAATCGTCGAGATTATTCTCTGACAACTATTGCACGTTGCGTAGAAGAAGAATCTGCCAAGATTTTAACTTCTATTGTAACCTCTACACCGGATTCTGAATTAATAGAAGTAACCCTGAAAATTAACCGAGATGATGTTTCTCGAATTGTAGCTGGTCTTGAGCGATACGGGTTTACCGTAAAGCGTTCCTTTGCGGAAGACGCTTACTCTGAATCTGTTAGAGAGCGCTACGATTCGTTGATGAATTATCTCAGTATTTAGTGGACTTTTTGTTTGTGGTGTAAAAAACGGTTTTTACACCATTTGCGTCGATAACAAATCCTCCAAGGTTTCCCTCCTGCGGATCAGTTTTGCTTTGCCATCCATAATCATCACTTCCGCAGGGCGGAATCGTGAATTGTAATTAGATGCCATCATCCAGCCGTATGCTCCTGCATTGTAAAACGCGATAATGTCGCCTTCTACCACTTCTGCAATGCGGCGGTCGTGTCCGAAAGTGTCCGTTTCACAAATATTTCCCACAACTGTATATAACCTTGGCTTAAAAGTGGGTTCCGTTATATTTACTATTTTGTGGTAAGAACCATAAAACATAGGACGGATCAGGTGATTTAAACCCGTATTTAAGCCGACAAATGAAGTAGAAGTGGTTTGTTTGACCAAAGTACATTTTGCCAATAAATAACCTGCTTCACTCACCAGGAATTTACCCGGTTCAAACATTAACACAAGATCCCTGCCATACTCTTTGCAGAAATCAGTAAAACGAGCACTGAGTTTTTCACCCAATTCTTCAATATCGGTTTCTATATCTTCTGGCTTATAAGGTACTTTAAAGCCACTTCCTAAATCAATATATTCTAAATCGGGGAATTTTTTGGCCGCTTCCAATAGAATATCAGCACCGCGAAGAAAAATTTCTACATCCAGTATATCCGAGCCGGTGTGCATATGCAAGCCATTTATTTTTAGTTTTTGGCTTTCAACAATACGCAATACATGTGGCAATTGGTGGATCGAAATGCCAAATTTAGAATCAATATGGCCTACGCTAATTTTGTCGTTCCCGCCGCCCATCAAGTGCGGATTGATCCGAATACATACAGGCACATTTGGATGGTTTAGTCCCCAGTTTTCGAGCATAGGAATCGCGTCAATATTGATTTTTACACCTAATTCAACCGCTTCTTCAAATTCATCCACACCTGCAAAATTAGGCGTGTATAAAATGTCTTTTGGCTCATAACCAGCCATGATCCCCATTTGAATCTCCTGTATCGACACACAATCGAGACTAGAACCTAATCCCCTGAAAAATTGCAAAACATGGATATTTGTCAGCGCTTTACAGGCGTAATGGATTTTCAAATTTGGGTAAGGAAATGCCGCCGTAATGCGACGATACTGGCGCGCCATCACAGCCGCATCATATACATATAATGGTGTGCCGTACTCTTTGCAAAGATCGAGCGGATTCACGCCACCCGTGAATTCATACTTGCCGTTTACTAATTCCATGTTGAAAAAATGATGTCTTTATATTTCAGATTCAATCAAATATTGATCCTTGTTTACTGCATTTCTATTGTTTAATTCTGCTAAAAAACCTACTAAAAACAATTGTGTTCCTATGAGTAATGCTACAATGCCGAAGAAAAACGCAGGCCGTTCTGCAATCCCATATTCGCTATTGACTAATTTTGAATAACTCAACCAAGCCAATACAGCAAACCCCAGTATAAACGACAAAGTTCCAAGCGTTCCAAAAAAGTGCATCGGTTTTTTGCCAAATTTACCCACAAAATAAACGGAAAGCAGGTCTAAAAAACCAGTAATGATGCGTTCCCATCCAAATTTAGAATAGCCATATTTACGCGCCCGGTGTTCCACCACTTTCTCGCCGATTTTTGTAAATCCTGCCCATTTTGCTAATACAGGCATCCAACGGTGCATATCGCCATATACTTCTATGGATTTTGCCACAGAATAGCGGTAGGCTTTCAAACCACAATTAAAATCATGTAACTGAATGCCACTAATACTACGCGCTACAGCATTGAATAATTTACTTGGTATCGTTTTGCTCAAAGGATCGTGTCTGCGCTTTTTCCAACCGCTGACCAAATCCAGTCCCTCTTGCAGAATCATATTACGCAATGCAGGTATTTCATCGGGGCTATCTTGTAAATCGGCATCCATTGTAATCACGACTTCACCGTTTACTATGCCAAAACCGGTATGTAATGCTGCAGATTTGCCATAGTTTCGCCTAAATTTAATTGCCTTGATATTCGGATTTTGCGCTTTTAACTGTAGAATTACATCCCAAGAGCGATCCGTGCTACCATCATCAATAAAAATGATTTCATAAGAAAGTTGTTCCGTTTCGCATACGCGTCGAATCCAAGCCTCGAGTTCGGGCAAACTTTCTTCTTCATTTTTTAAAGGTATGACTAATGAAACTTGTAGCATGTAGTTAAAAATCAAGTTAAGGAAGGCCGAGCAGCAAATACAGGTATGATATCCGGAGATTGTTCGTCGATAGCAATACCCCTGTTATGATATTTATCAGTTTTTACTTTTTTTGCCCAACGTTCAAAAAGCGCCTCTTGTTCAAAAGTATCCAATTGAGGATGGGTGCTATAAAATCCTTTGGCATCTCTTTGCCGATACGCCTCATATAAACTAACGGCGCAAGCCACCGAAATATTTAAACTTTCAGCAAAACCCGCTTGTGGAATTGTAAAAAAACCATCACAAAGTGCTATTGCTTCGGTACTTAAGCCATCATCTTCGTTGCCAAAAATAATTGCGGTAGGTATTGTTAGGTCTAAATTAAAAAGGGAGTGACTACCTTCACTTGGTAAAGTGGCCAACACCCTTTTGTATTTTGTTCGTACCCTTCTAAAACACTCCTCCAAATTGTCGAATAGATAAACATCCATCCATTTGAAAGTACCTGCCGAAGTACGTTTTCCCAACACCAATCCTCGTTTGTCTAAATATTGCTGGGTATAAATAACGAAAATTTCGCGAATTCCAACCGCATCACAAGACCGCATTATAGCACTTATATTGAGAGGGTCGTAAATATTCTCCAACACCACCGTCAAATCTAATTGAGTTTGAAGTGCGGCCTCGCGCATTTTCTTTTCTCGCGTTGGCGACATAATTTAATTTGCCGCTTTTGTATTTAGCATTTCAATGGCTTGGTTAACGGATGGAGCAAGCCTAAAGATGTCATCAAGGCGACTAATTTCAATTAATTTTTTAACCATCGGATGTAATTCTCCGGCTACAATAAATCCACCATTGTCTTTCCAAAGGCGGTGTCCTGTCAGAATGGCACTTAATCCACTAGAATCTACAAATTTGACATTCGTCAAATCTAGGATTAAACTAGGAATACCTTCGTTGCTCAAAATGATTAAATCGCTTTTAAATTGGGGGGCGATGCTAGAATTCAGATTATCTTCATCCAATGTCAATACCGCAAAACGCTCTTGTTTGTCTAATCTGTATTTCATAAATTATTGATTTTCAATTTATTGTATTAAATTAAGTGCCTTTACTTCGTTTAAAGCAGGGCAAATATAGAACATTTGAAGAACAAACAAGAAAAAAAATCAGGTAAGGCATCGGGTGGTAGGGTGACAGAAAGTCAGAAAGCAATTTTGGCCTGATTTTTATAGTTAGTAATTAATCCTGTACTTGCTGAATACAAATTTTGAAAAGAATGAACTAAAAGACGTTACTTTTTGTTAAATTTTCGAAATCTGTACAAATTAGTACTTGCATATCTTTCAAAATACTTAACATTGTCGCGTTTTTAAACCTGACATTCATCAGGTAGTTAATATCATAGAATCATGAATAAAAAATTCTCTCCGGTCGTCAAGCAAATTATACACCAAAGCGGTTCAGAAGCGCGGCGTTTGGGGCATGATTATGTGGGCACCGAACACTTATTATTGGGAATTATCGGCGAGCGGGATTCATTGGCCGTTCGTGTGCTCGATTCTTTATCCGTAGATGTGAATGATCTTCGCAAGCGTTTGGAACGCGCTATACCGCGCTATTCCAACTATCCTCCAGCAGAGAACTTGTTTGTAGATAAAGTGCCCGTTACCACGCAAGTGGAACGCGTGCTGAAAGTCACGTTCATAGAAGCCAAGAATTTGAGGAGCGAGGAAATATTCCCAGAGCATCTGATGCTCTCCTTATTGAAACATGGCGATACCCATGCAACACAATTGCTCAACGAGTATTTCGTTGATTATGAATCATTTAAAAAAGAACTCGAATACGTGCGTTCAGAACAAGATCTTAATCATCCAGGCTTGGTTAATCAAGCTCCAAGCGAGGGCGGCAACTATGAAGAGGACGATGAACGGTTTAACCGGACAGGTGCTCAGAAAGGCCAGCCCAAAAGTCGTACTCCAGTACTCGACAACTTTGGCCGCGATATTTCTCGCTTAGCCGAAGAAGGCAAACTCGATCCAATTATTGGCCGCGAAAGTGAAATAGAACGCGTCAGCCAAATTCTTGGTCGTCGGAAAAAAAATAATCCTATCTTGATCGGTGAACCCGGTGTGGGCAAAACAGCGATCGTAGAAGGACTTGCACTTCGTATTCTCCAAAAGAAGGTAAGTCGCACACTGTTCAATAAACGCCTCGTTATGCTCGACCTAGCCGCTTTGGTGGCTGGTACTAAATATCGCGGTCAGTTCGAAGAACGTATCAAAGCGATTATGATGGAATTGGAGAAAAACCGCGATGTGATTTTGTTTATCGACGAAATCCATACGATGGTTGGTGCTGGTGGCGCAACGGGCTCGCTCGATGCTTCCAACATCTTTAAACCAGCCTTGGCGCGTGGTGAATTACAATGCATCGGTGCTTCTACATTGGATGAATACCGCCAGTACATCGAGAAAGATGGTGCACTTGACCGTCGTTTCCAAAAAGTATTGGTAGAACCACCAAGCCAGGAAGATACCATCAATATCCTCCAAAATATCCAAAATAAATACGAGGAGTTCCATAATGTCGTTTATTCTCCCGAAGCAATTAAGGCTTGCGTGCGCTTGAGCGATCGTTATATCACCGATCGTTTCCTTCCAGATAAAGCCATTGATGTTTTGGATGAAGTAGGTGCGCGTGTCCACCTCAAAAATATTGTGGTGCCGAAGGAAATTGAGCAGATGGAAAAGGATATCGAAGAACTCAAAGAGGCGAAAAATAAGGCTGTGCGCGATCAAAAATACGAAGATGCCGCTGCATTGAGGGATCAGGAAAGTAAATCGTCGCGCGCTTTAGAATATGCTAAAGCCAATTGGGAAGAGGAGTCCAAAACAAAACGCTACCCAGTTAATGAAGACGATATTGCTGAAGTAGTAGCCATGATGACGGGTATTCCAATCCTTAAAGTGGGCGAAAGCGAGAGCAAAAAACTCGTTCTAATGAGCGAGGATGTAAAGAAAATGGTCATTGGCCAGGACGAAGCAGTGATTAAGGTATCCAAAGCCATTCAGCGTAATCGCGTGGGCTTGAAAGATCCTAAAAAACCAGTGGGTTCCTTTATTTTCTTGGGTCCAACAGGTGTGGGTAAAACGGAATTAGCACGATCTTTAGCGCGCTATTTATTCGATAATACTGATGCGCTGATCCGTATAGATATGAGCGAATACATGGAGAAATTCTCCGTGAGCCGCTTAATTGGTGCGCCTCCGGGCTATGTTGGATACGAAGAAGGTGGACAATTGACCGAAAAAGTACGTCGCAAACCATACTCTGTTATCCTGCTCGATGAAATAGAAAAAGCACATCCAGATGTATTTAATATTTTGTTGCAAGTATTGGACGATGGCCAGTTGACGGATGGTTTGGGTCGTAAAGTGGATTTCAAAAATACATTGATCATTATGACTTCCAATATTGGTGCGCGCCAGTTGAAAGATTTTGGTCAGGGTGTAGGTTTTGCCACGAAAGCCCGCGAAGACGCTGCTGAAGATAATACCAAAACAGTAATCCAAGCCGCATTGAAACGGACGTTCTCTCCAGAATTCCTTAACCGTATCGATGATGTGGTCGTGTTCAATCCATTGGGCAAGGCCGAAATTTTCAAAATCATTGACAATGCATTGGAAGGCTTGACCAAGCGTTTGGATACGATGAAAATTAAACTTTCGCTTACAGCAGAGGCTAAGGAATTTGTCAGCGAAAAGGGCTATGATCCACAGTTTGGCGCACGCCCATTGCACCGCGCCATACAAAAATTCATTGAAGATCCGCTCGCTGAGTATATCCTAAATGAATCACCGGGTGAAGGTGCCGAATTGGATGCTGCAATGAATGAGGCTAAAGATGGTATTGTCATTACTGCTGCTGTTACAGCCGCCGCAACAGGCAAGAAAAAGAAAGGCAAGGAAGTAAGTGATTTAGGTGAAGTAGAAAACTAAAGGAGACTTTAGTTATTTATAGTATATAAAAAAGCAGCGTGCCGCATTAACGTGGTGCGCTGCTTTTTGTTTAGCCGCTCTTTTGGGTTATTGCAACAACTTTTCTTACTGGGCAGCAGCATTGAACCTGATCCACACTAAATAAGCGATGATGAGTAAAAATAATACAGCCGCGATCACATAACCAAGTTGTAGGAACTGAATACCCCTTCTCGCCCGGCGTTTTCGCTTTTCGAGTTTGGCTTCCAACTTATTCCACGCCTGGGCAGACGGCGCTTCGTGCAATTTGGATTCGTTATCTTTGAAAAAATCAAATAAATCTGACATGGTGTAATGTACTAAAGGTAACCTTTGGCTTGGAGGAGTTTGCGCATTTTTTCTTTTGCCAAAATCAATTGCGATTTACTGGTATTAATACTGATGTTTAAAGTTTCTGCAATTTCGTGGTGCTTAAAACCTTCTAAAACGAACAGGTTAAAAATAGTACGGTAACCTGGCGGTAATTCTTCTAACAATGCCATAATTTCCCTTGCTGATATATCTGCTTCAATATTGAAACTATCTTCGGTGTCAACAGGGGTAAAACTATCGCCAGGAAATACAAGGGGTTGTGACTTTCGGAGTTTCATTAAGGCTTCATTGACCATGATTCTACGTATCCAACCCTCAAAACTACCTATGCCCGAGTAAGACCCAATCTGTGAAAATACTTTATAAAAACCACTCACCAATGCCTCCTCTGCGTCCTCGCGGGAACGCAAATAACGCCTGCAAACACTAAACATCAGTGGTGAATAGCGTTCGTACAGTTGTTTCTGTGCACTACGGTCTTGTTGGACGAGTTGCTCTATTAATTTTTCTTCAGTAAGCACGAGTGGCAAATATAGTAGTGAAATTCATTTTGAAGGCAAAATTTCAGGTAAGATGCAAAAAATAATACTTTTGGCGTGTATTAAAGTCTTTATTTTAAATGAAAAGTTTGAAAAAAAGCATGAAATTTGTGCCTTAATAAATTATAGTTAAAACCGGCCACGGCATGAAAGAACTAAAAGCATATTTACAAGAAAATAAAACACGCTACCTAGATGAACTGATGGATCTACTACGCATCCCTTCCGTCAGTGCTGATCCCAAATTTAAGGATGATGTACGGCGCATGGCAACAGCAACAGCCGACCATTTGCGTAAAGTAGGCGCCGACTCGGTAGAGGTATTTGAAACAGAAGGTCATCCTATTGTATATGGCGAAAAAATGGTGGATGCGAAAGCACCTACTGTATTGGTTTATGGTCATTATGATGTACAACCTGCTGACCCACTCGAACTTTGGGAAAGTCCAGCGTTTGAACCAGTAGTAAAGAAAACCAAAAATCATCCAGACGGAGCCATTTTTGCTCGTGGTGCATGTGATGATAAAGGGCAGTTCTTTATGCACGTAAAAGCATTTGAGGCCATGTTGAAATTTGATAAACTGCCTTGTAATGTTAAGTTCATGATTGAAGGCGAAGAGGAAGTCGGTTCAAAAAACTTAGAAAAATTTTGTAAAGCCAACAAGAAAAAACTCGCTTGTGATGTCGTTCTGATTTCTGATACCAGTATTATTGACAACCAAACACCCAGTCTTACTGTAGGTTTGCGTGGCCTCTGTTATATGGAAGTTGAAGTGACTGGCCCTAATCGCGATCTGCATTCAGGTGTTTACGGTGGGGCAGTAGCAAATCCGGTTAATATACTATGTACAATGATCGCTTCGTTACACGATAAAAAACGACGCATCACCGTTGCAGGTTTCTACGAGGATGTTCAAAAAGTGCCAGCCAAAGAACGGAAAATGATGAATCAAGCACCGTTTGATGAGAAAAACTATAAAAAAGACCTTAAAATTGGTGATGTATTGGGCGAAGTAGGATATACCACCATCGAGAGGACGGGTATTCGGCCTACACTGGACGTGAATGGTATGTGGGGCGGTTATATTGGGGAAGGCGCAAAAACAGTACTACCATCGAAGGCTTTTGCAAAAATATCAATGCGCTTAGTACCGGATCAAGACCCTAATAAAATTGAAAAATTGTTTCAAAAGCACTTTGAAAAACTAGCACCTGCTTCGGTACAAGTAAAAGTAACAGCCCACCACGGAGGCTATCCTGTAGTTGTGCCCACTAATTCTGTCGAGTATAAAGCGGCCGAAAAAGCGATGGAACAAGCATTTGGGAAAAAACCGTTGCCACAACGTGGCGGTGGCAGTATTCCTATTGTTGCTATGTTTGACCAAGTATTTAATGCAAAATCGATCCTAATGGGCTTTGGATTGGATTCCGATGATATCCATTCGCCTAACGAGCATTATGGCCTTTTCAATTTTTATAAAGGCATTGAGACCATTCCTTATTTCTATCAGTATTATGCTGCTATGAAAAAATAGTAATAATATTAGGTATTAAACATTTAAACAAATATTAGTCATTAGTCCATTTTTCGAGTCCATCTAATCTCGAATTATAGAATCATTTTTTATGAAAAAAGTAATTTTAATTTTGATTTCTGCCGCACTTTCAGTCGGCCTTCAAGCACAAAGTGGTACAAAAAAAAGTAAACCAGCCAAGGCTGCCGCTCCTGCGGGTACTGCTATTACATTAGGTGCGCCAGTAGTAAAGCCAATGCCTCCAGTTTTGAAAAATGCTAAGGATAGTGCTTCTTATGCTCAGGGTATTGTACTTGGAACAAGTATGAAACGTCAGATTGGTAACACCGATTTAGACCGTAACTTGGTCATTGATGCCATTATGGCAACACTTAAAGAAGATTCTTTGTCGTTCACAGCAGAAAATGCTAGCAAAATTTTCAATAACTACCAAAAAGCGGCATCTATGAAAGCCAATGAAGCCAATGTAAAAATGAGCGAAGACTTTTTGGTGACCAATAAAAAACGCAAAGAAGTAACGACTACAACGAGCGGCCTTCAGTACGAAGTAATGAAAAAGGCGGATAATCCTGGCTCAAAACCAGTGGCTACCGATAAAGTAAAAGTACACTATGTAGGCACTACTGTAGATGGTCAAGAGTTTGATAGTAGCGTTCGTCGTGGCCAACCTGCGGAGTTTCCTTTGAATGGTGTTATCAAAGGTTGGACCGAAGGGTTGCAGTATATGAATGTAGGTGATAAATATAAGTTCGTTATTCCTCAAAACTTGGCTTATGGCGAGCGTAGCCCAAGTGCTAAGATTAAACCTTTCTCTACTTTGATCTTTGAAGTAGAATTGTTGGAAATTACGACTAATAAATAAAGGCGCACAATAGGGTAAATTATAATACAAGGCATTACGTTTACGAAACCTCCAAGGTTTCGTAAACGTCACCCGAGTCACAAAATAGGAAATATCCACGTTTTGAAGTGCGATCGAAATTTTCGGCTGCACAAAAGGCTAAAACTTTTGGCTACACTTTTAAACCTGAACGGTTTCGTAAAACGTTCGCAACCATTACCAAAAACACACACCAAATTTACATAAATGGCTGTTCAACAACAAAATACTCCACTTACAAGAGCATTAGCTATGCTCATAATTTATTTGGTGCTTTACTATTTTGGTGGAGCAGCGCGTCAATTATTATTCCCTGTGATTTGGTTGGTCGCCTTTTTGCACGAAACAGGCCACGCACTTGGTGCTTTAGTTACCGGCGGTAATGTAATTTCTCTACAAATTAACCCCAATGGAAGCGGATTAACGACCACACAAGGCGGTAGTATCGCAATAATTTTGATGGGAGGGTATATCGGCAGCGCCGTACTGGGTAATATATTGTTTTATATTGGTTTTAAAAAAAGAAGATTGGCTCAATCTGCGTTACTGGTTTTAGCCGGTTTGATGGTGTTTTCTTTTTTAAAATGGCCTTCAACAATGATGAGCGGTGGTTTGTTGCTGGCTTATGCTGCTTGTCTGTTCTTTATTGCGCTCAAAACCAATTGGGATCAGAACGTAGCTATGTTTTTTGGTATGGCCTCGGTTTTATACGTTATTCAGGATTTTCAAGTAGGACCAAGTAGCGATTTACGTGCTTACGAAGATCATATTGGCCTGTTTCCAGCGCAAATTTGGATGTATATTTGGCTAGGGATAGTTGTCGTTATAACTTATTCTAACTTACGCGGTACTTTTTCGCGTTCGAGTAGGGGGAGGGGGGTATGAAATCAAAATTTTCTTCCAGTATCCTGATCGGTTATATGATCTTTGCATTTGGTTGGTGGGCAATCTTGCTTTGGCGGAGTAATGAAGAAAAATTAGCCCTTCAAACAGATGCAATTGCGTACAAATTAGCCATTTCCAAGGAGGCCGTCCTGCACACTTCGGAATACCAAGAATTATTCGAAAAACACCAGCGTTATGCCTGGATGGTGATCGGAGAAGGCATTTTTTTTACCGTATGCCTTATTATTGGTTTGTTATGGATCCGCCGAAGTGCACAAAAAGAAGTGCAATTGGCTCGACAAAGGAGAAATTTTTTGTTGAGTATCACCCATGAATTAAAATCGCCGATTGCTGCTATTCGATTGGTGCTGGAGACCTTTAGCAAACGAGATTTAAACAAAGAGCAGATGAACCTGCTCACGACAGGTGGTTTGAAAGATACCACTCGCTTGCAAAACTTAGTGCAAGACCTGCTGTTAGCCGCTCGATTAGAGGACAGTTGGAATCCTCATTATACGCCTATTGTATTAAAAAACTTGGTGGACGAATGCAAAAGTTCGTTGCAATTGCGTTTTCCTTTGTCCAATATTGACAATCAAATACCTGATAATTTGCCCGTTTTACAAGCAGATTTACAAGGTTTTACTTCGGTTTTGATGAATTTATTGGAAAACGCCATTAAATACTCTCCCAAAGGCCATGCTGTTACGGTGAACGCTAGTATTTTACCCGCTGGGCGTACCTTATTGACCGTTGCTGATGTAGGGCAAGGTATTCCAATGGACGAGCATAAAGCCATTTTTGAAAAATTTTACCGCTTAGGGAATGAAGAAACCCGCCAAGTTACGGGTACCGGGCTCGGTTTATATATCGTTAAACAAGTGGTTGAAGCGCATGGTGGAAAAATAGAAATTAAACCCAATGTACCCAATGGAACCGTGTTTTCCATTGAAATTTAACGCAAAAACATGTTGTTTGCAGATATTATTTTACCATTGGCACTGCCTAAACGGACTTATACTTTCTCTGTAAGTACCGATTTGGAGTCCTATATACATGTTGGTCAACGCGTAGAAGTGCCTTTTGGCAAAAGTAAATTGTATAGCGGTATTGTAGAGCGCGTACATGATGAAGTACCTTCCTATAAAGTAAAAGAAATTATTAGTGTTTTGGACGAATTGCCTGTGATTTCGTCGGAACAAATTCGGCTTTGGGACTGGATCGCCTCTTATTATTGCGCCACTTTGGGAGAGGTAATGTTGGCCGCTCTGCCGGGCAATATGAAACTTTCGAGCGAAACTAGGATTACATTTAATACGGATTATACCGATGATTTACTAGAACTCAGCGCGGATGAATACTTGGTAGCGGAAGCCTTACAATTGCAACCGGAAATTACGATTGAGGATGTCCGTAAAATATTGAACCGTAAAACGGTATTGCCCATTATTCAAAAACTTTTGCACCGTGGGGTATTGTTTTTAAGGGAAGAATTACAAGAAAAGTACAAACCCCGCAAGGTAGTGGCCATACGTTGGTGTGAGCCCTACAAATCGAACCCCGATACGATAAAAAATGCTTTTGATCTTGCAAAAACGGAACAGCAGGTCAATGTTTTGATGGCATTTGTGCAAATAGTTCGCAATCAGCCATTTATAAAGAAAAAAGAATTGCTCAACGCTGCCGGTACATCAGATGCGCCGCTCAAAAGTTTGGTGAAATTAGGTATCCTCGATATGTACGAGCGAGAGGTGAGCCGTGTGGGTGATTACCGCGAAGAACTGATGGGTATTGGGGCTTTATCGGAACACCAAAGTAAAGCACTGAGCGAAATTAATCAACATTTTATTGCGGGCAAAAAAGTAGTTTTATTGCAAGGCGTAACGGGTTCTGGCAAAACACAGGTTTACATTGAATTAATTCGCGAAACCATTTTGCAAGGTGGACAGGCGTTGTACCTCTTGCCTGAAATAGCCTTGACAACCCAAATTGTGGGGCGTTTGCAAAAGGTATTTGGTGGGGATATTGGGATTTATCACTCCAAAATAAATGCCAACGAAAGGGTAGAGGCATGGAATAGTGCAGCAACCGGGAAACCAGTTATTTTGGCTGCTAGATCGGGGCTGTTTTTACCATTCCAGAACCTTCAATTGATTATTGTAGATGAAGAACACGACGCTTCATTTAAGCAATACGATCCCGCTCCTCGCTACCATGCACGCGATGCGGCGATCTATATGGGCAGTACTGGCAAGGCCAATGTCTTGCTGGGTTCTGCAACGCCTGCCGTAGAATCGTACCACAATGCCATGACTGGTAAATATGGTTTTGTGGAAATGAAACAACGCTTTGGAGGCGTAGAAATGCCTGAAATTCAAATAGTTGACTTAAAAGACCAGCAAAAAAAGAAATTGATGCACGGTATTTTTAGTAATACCTTGATAGAGGCATTGAAGGAAACCATCGCCAATGGCGAACAGGCTATTTTATTCCAAAACCGCCGTGGATACGCGCCTATTTTGGAATGCGAAACCTGTGGTTGGGGAAGTACTTGTCAAAATTGTGATGTGAGTCTTACTTACCATAAGTTTCAGCACACTTTGCGTTGTCATTATTGTAATTTCAAGGCAGATGTACCAGAAACTTGCCCTGCTTGCGGCTCGGGCAGGCTGGTGATGCTCGGTTCGGGCACTGAAAAAATTGAAGATGATTTGAAGATTTTCCTACCTACCGCACGAATTGCCCGAATGGATTTGGATACTGCGGGTACCAAAAATAATATGACGGCATTGCTCAATGAATTTGAAGATCGGGAATTGGATATTTTGGTGGGTACTCAAATGGTTTCTAAGGGGTTAGATTTTGAAAATGTGGCTTTAGTAGGGGTGCTCTCTGCCGATCAAATTGTCCGTTTTCCCGATTTTAGATCTGGAGAAAGGGCTTTTCAGTTGATTACTCAAGTATCGGGTAGGGCAGGGCGCAAGAAAAAAAGAGGTAAGGTATTGATTCAGGCGTATGCCACTACACACCCTGTTGTGTTGGATGTACTCGATAATAATTATCAACGATTTATAGAAAGAGAACTGGCAGAAAGGGAGGCTTTTCGGTATCCGCCGTTTATCCGCCTGATCCACTTAAATATCCAGCATAAAGACGATAAAGTGACCGCCGCCGCTGCCGCTTATTTAACGGCAGTACTACGCGATAAATTGGGGCCGCAACGCGTTCTAGGCCCTGTTATTCCGCCTGTTGGGCGCATTCGGAACTATTACCACCAAAATATTATGCTAAAATTGGAGAAATCGGGCGATTTGGTGCCGCGTACCAAACAATTAATCAAATACTGTACAGAATTGTTAGTTGGGAAGCAAGGGTGGTCGCAAGTTAGGGTGGCGGTGGATGTGGATCCTGCTTAGGGCATAAAAAAAGGGTTTAGCACGTTTGCGCTAAACCCTTTTTAAATAATTTTATCAATGCTTAACCATGTATCACTTCTGGAATAAATGCCTTATACACCCCAGATTTGAGTCTTTCGCCCACTGCCACAAATGCAGCAAGTGTTTGGTCAATATCTTCATCTGTATGGGCAGCGGTTGGGATCAAACGCAAGATAATCATACCTTTAGGGATAACAGGATACACCACAATAGAGCAGAATATCCCGAAATTATCGCGCATATCTTTTACCATTGCCATTGCTTCCTCTACTTCACCGTGCATATATACCGGTGTTACGCAGGTATTGGTATCGCCAATATCGAAGCCGCGTTCCTGTAGGCCGCTTTGTAATTTACGTACATTCGACCATAGTTTTTCGCGCAATTGCGGTTGTGTGCGCAACAATTCAAAACGCTTGATTAAGCCTTCTACCAAGGGCATAGGCAGCGATTTTGCGAAAATTTGCGAACGCATATTATAACGCAAGTAGCGGATAATTTCTTTTGGCCCAGCGACAAAGCCGCCAATCAAAGCCATACTTTTAGCAAATGTGCTGAAATACACGTCCACATCGTCGGTAACGCCTTGGTGTTCAGCGGTACCTGCGCCCGTTTCGCCCAACATGCCAAAACCGTGGGCATCATCAATCAATAAACGGAAACCATATTTTTCTTTAAGTGCGGCAATTTCGCGGAGTTTACCTTGATCACCACGCATACCAAAAACGCCTTCGGTAATCACAAGAATACCACCACCAGTTTCAGTAGTCAGTCTTTTTGCCCTGTCTAGGTTTTTAACTAGACTGTCCATATCATTGTGTGTAAATGCAAAACGTTTGCCGAGGTGCATACGCAATGCGTCAACGATACAAGCATGGCTTTCGGCATCATACACCACAGCATCGTGGCGGGTAAGTAGTGCGTCAATAACGGAAAGGATACCTTGATAACCGTAGTTGAGCAAATAACCTTCTTCTTTTCCTACATAATGTGCCAAATCTGTTTCTAGTGCGATGTGCTGGCTGGTTTCACCACTCATCATACGCGCACCCATTGGGTATGCAAAACCCCAACGCGCGGCACTTTCGGCATCTTCTTTTCTTACTTCTGGGTGATTGGCCAATCCAAGATAATTATTGATACTCCAGCAAACCACTTCTTTCCCTTGAAATTTCATGCGGTTGCCCAATTCACCTTCCAATTGTGGAAACATATAGTATCCTTCTGCAACTTCAGCATATTTACCCAATGGGCCAGCCTGCTTCAAAATGCGATCAAATAAATCCATGTATATATTTTTGTATTGTTACTTTTATTGTAATTATGATGATCGAAATAGCAAATACTCCCGATCTTTAGAGTTATCCTAGACTAACCAATTCATCTTGATTGATGAACCCTTGTTGTACCATCCATTTATCGCTAAATATCTTGGTAACGTATTTAGTGCCGTGACTGGCGAAGATAAGCACCACAATATCATCTTTTGTGAGGCGATCTTTTATTATTTCGAGGCATTGAAGTGCAGCACCACTTGAATATCCCGCCAAAATGCCATCAGTAAGTGCCAATTCACGTGCTTTTAAGGCACTATCCTTATCGGTTACTTTGACAAATTCATTGATAAGATCAAAATCGAAATTACCTGGAATGATATTTTTCCCTACACCTTCCATTTGGTAAGATCCAATTTCTTTGGGGTCATAAACACCCGTTTCGTGGTATTTTTTCAAAACAGAACCATAAGCGTCGGTTGCGATGACCTGAAGGTTAGGGTTTTGCTCTTTGATGTATTTGCCTGATCCGCAAAGCGTACCGCCAGTACTGGCAGAGCCAATCAGGTGGGTTATTTTGCCTTCTGTTTGCTCCCAAATTTCTGGCCCTGTACTGAGGTAATGCGCTGCACTATTATCCATATTAAAATTTTGGTTAATATAGTATGCGCCAGGGATTTCTTTAGCGAGGCTTTCTGCTTTTCGGTAATACGATTCTGGGTCGCTTGGTTTGGCATCTTTTGGACAAAGGATCACCTCTGCACCCATGGCGCGAAGGTTATTGAGTTTGTCTTCCGAAATTTTAGTGGTTACCGTGAGCACACATTTATAACCTTTAATAGCGCTTACCATTGCGAGGCTAAAGCCTGTATTACCACTAGTGGCGTCCACCACGGTGCCACCGGGTTGTAAGTACCCCATGCGTTCGGCGTGTTCAATCATGTGGAGTGCAATACGATCTTTTGCACTCAAACCGGGGTTGAAGCCCTCAATTTTTGCATAAATAGTGGCCGGAATATGCGCTACGATTTTATTGAGCCGTACGAGCGGAGTTTTACCAATGGTTTCTAAAATGCTGTTATAGACCATACACGATGTGTTTTTAGTGAAAATACTATCGCAAAGGTAACACAACTCGTTAGAAACTTAGCGGATTTAGAAAAAAAGGAAAATTATTTGAAAATTAAAGATGAAATATTTGAAAGTTTCGGGCAGATGTTGGAACTTCGCCCAATGTTCTGAAGCATTTTTAAATTTAATCCGGTTCTCTTGTTTAACAATTCAAATACCATTCTAATGTTAATTTTATCTATTGCTATTGCTGCTATGGTACTCGTTCGAGTTTTACCTTATGTTGCGGGTGCTTGGGGTGCTATTTCACGCCGCTAAACCGCTACTTGATTCACCTCCCTTACATGAGTCACTTTCGTCGAACAGATGAAGTGACTCATGTTTTTTTTTCACGAACCTTATTTTGAAGAAATTAGTTGCAAATTTAACTACTTGGGTATTGTTATCCATTTTATTTGGTGCAATTTTGGGGCATTTTTGGCCTGAAAAGGGCGTGAGTTGTAAGGTTTTAGGAGATAGTTTTATTGCTGTAGTCAAATTATTTATCCTTCCCCTCATCTTTCTAACCATTACTTTGGGTATTTCGGGTGTAGGTGATCTTAGGAAAGTAGGCCGTGTTGGTGCAAAAGCATTGATTTATTTCGAATTTGTTACCACTTTTGCATTGTTGATTGGTATTGTCACTTCTTGGGTTATTCAACCGGGAGCGGGTGTAATGGCCATAGCACCCAACTCCGATGTTTCAAAAATTCAACAAAGTGCAGCACAGTTCAATTGGGTAACCTTTTTGACGAATAACACCACGTTGCAGGTTTTGGTGTTCTCTGTTTTTTTGGGAACATTAGCAGGGCGGTTGCCCCAAAAGCAACGCCTCACAGACTATCTTACTTTTGCCTCAAAATACGTTTTCAAAGCCCTTCATTTTGTGATGTTATTTGCGCCAATTGGTGCTTTTGGTGGAATGGCGTTTACGATTGGCAAATATGGTTTAAAAGCATTGGTGCCTTTGGCAAAATTGATGGTGACGGTGTATGCAACTATGGCTTTGTTCATTTTTGGTGTTCTTTGGTTCATTTTGAGGTATTATAAAGTGCCGCTACGGGGTTTACTCAATTATATTAAGGAAGAACTATTAATTGTTTTAGGCACTTCTTCGAGCGAAGCCGCATTGCCGGGCATTATGGAAAAATTAGAAAAAATGGGCTGTTCGAAACCTGTTGTGGGATTGGTTATTCCGGCGGGTTACTCCTTTAATTTAGATGGTACTACTATTTATCTTTCTATGGCTATCATTTTTTTAACACAAGTATATGGTATTCAATTAAATATACACCAATTGCTGACCATTATTGGCGTACTGATGGTGACTTCAAAAGGAGCGGCGGGTGTTACTGGTAGCGGGTTTGTGGTATTGGCTTCTACGCTTTCTGCGGTACCTGTAGTGCCTATTGAAGGACTTGCCTTATTGATTGGTGTGGATCGGTTCATGTCCGAAGCGCGTGCTATTACGAATATTATTGGCAATGCCGTAGCGACGATTTTTATTGCCAATAGTGAAAATGACTTTGACCGAGCGCAAATGGAAAAGGTATTTAAAGAAGAGGAATATGAGTATTTTCTAAAGTGATTTGTTGGAAAAATAACGTGACACAGCGTCTAATACTTAGGAATGGTGTCGAAATAAAGGTACAGATTGATGCACATCTTTTGCCCTCATATTTCCTCTTTTTCTACTTAAATAGGTAGGCTATTCGCGCAA
>JAYUKX010000006.1:0-22630 GCA_043764095.1 Chitinophagales bacterium | reverse complement strand
CAAATGGATTCTTTGGCCTCAATCATTGCTAAAAGAAACTAATATACCCTCACTTTTTGACCGCATACCTTTTTTTGGCGAAAAAAAGTAGGAAGTGGGTTTTATTGCACTAATTTTTATATTTTTGAGATCTGCAAATTTGCATTATTCTTTCTCAAAAGAAAAAGTATACGGCTGTAAGTTGTTTAATTTATAAATTTTAAATTTTAAACGTTCAATTTTCAATGTTAATGCATTGATGAGGCAGCCTCTCATCTAGAACAAAATATACACCATCGCACCTGCAAAATACCCCAATAATGCCAACAAAGAGATACGTTTGAGGTACCAGAAAAAATCAATGCGCTCCATGCCCATAGCCGCCACACCAGCCGCTGAACCTATGATTAAAATACTGCCGCCTGTTCCTGTACAATAAGCAATAAACTCCCAAAAAAAGTGATCTGGTGGGTATTGCGTCAAGTCGTACATCCCTTGCGACGCTGCCACTAAAGGTACATTGTCCACCACCGCAGAAAGCAAACCGATCGAGAGTACAATAATACTTTCATTGCCGATATTTTGAGTGAGCCATACTGCCGCTGATTTGAGCAAGCCAGTCGATTCTAATGCAGAAATACTGATCAATATCCCCAAAAAGAATAAAATACTAGGGGTATCAATCTTGCGTAACGCATACACTACAGTTAGAAAGTCTTTGTCTTCTTTATCTTTTTCGCTGTGTACCATTTCGGTAATGATCCAAATAACACCTAATCCAAGCAAAATTGCCATAAAAGGCGGCAAATGGGTCAATGTTTTAAAAACTGGAACAAATAACAAAACGCCTAATCCCAAAAAGAATACCAGTTTACGATTGAATGAAGTAGATGTAAGCGTAGCTGCGGCCTGAACCGGCGGAAGGATATTACCTTTTAATTGCCTTGACACAAAAATAAGCGGTACCAATAGGCAAATTAAACTCGGAAAAAACAGTTTTGTAATGATATTGATTGGGGTTATTTGCCCACCAATCCAAAGCATGGTGGTCGTGACATCGCCGAGCGGCGACCATGCACCACCTGCATTCGCAGCAATTACTGTGATACCTGCAAAAAACAAACGTTGTTCGCGGTCGGCTATGATCTTGCGCAGGAGAGATACAATAACAATTGTTGTCGTAAGATTGTCCAATACTGCTGATAGGAAGAAGGTTAAAATACCAACTATCCAAAGCAGTTTTACGGCATTTTGCGTACTAATTCGTTCCGTAATGATCTGAAATCCATCATGTGCGTCGATCAGTTCCACAATAGTCATGGCACTGAGCAGAAAAAACAGGATACCCGCTATGTCACCCAAATGCTCCATTAATTGGTGCGTAACTGCGTGTTTATCGGGTTGATTGGTAATATAAATTACCCAACACAACACGCCACTGACCAAAGCAGAGGCCGCTTTGTCCACACGTATTTTGTGTTCCAGTGTAATGGCGAGGTAACCAAGAACGAAAGTAATTAATATGCCAAATTCCATGATATTTATCGGGATCGGTGTAGAGACGTTGCACTGCAACGTCTCAATAATTGAAAAAGGAATTCGTTAGGATTAATTTTCACGTTGCGATATTTTTTCACGTTGCGATATTTTTCACGTTGCGATTTTTTCACGTTGCGATTTTTTCACGTCGCGATTTTTTCACGTCGCAATATTTTTTGCGTTGCGTTTTTTTTTCACGTTGCGATGTAGAGACGTTGCAATGCAACGTCTCTACGCACAACGCACAACGCACAAAAAACACAAAATTTTTAATTTTTAATTTTTAATCACCGCCTTTGTCCAAATGGTATCCAATTTTTCAAAACGAACCGCATACACACCCGCTGGCATACCCGCAAGGTCGATTTGTTCCGTGAGATTCGGATTTTGGATCGTACGCATCAATTTACTATCTGTACCAAAAACACTGATCCGATCAAATGCCACCGTCGTTTGAATCGTCATTATTTCCTTTACTGGATTAGGCGACAATGTTACCGACGCACTATAATCCACCACCGTAGTACCCACCATCGTATTAATATCTGGTGTATAACGTGGCGTTAACTGGTAACCAGTAGTAAAGGGACTAGAACCATCAAACTGGCCACCAATGCCCGTCACATGAAACGGCTCTGATGGCGGCGTGGGTTGGTTGTACAGATCCACGTCATTATCAATACGCATCGCAATAGTATCGGTTGGATTAGCGGTAGAGTATAAACGCACCGTAAATCCTGCACCTACACCTGGTGTCCACTGTGTAATATCCACATAACGCAAGTTTTTGATTTGTACCAAACGGCTTTCGGTGCTTTCGTCCACTTTCAATACCACAGGAGGAGTCACCAAGGCATTTCCACTATTTACTTTGATAATGGTATCCATATTGATCTGTGTAAGACCACTGAATTGAGCAATAGTACCACGAACTGTTATTTTATCGCCTTCTTGCATATTATAACCAAAATTACCCAAGCCACGGAAAGTAGAAATACCCTCCGTACCAGCAGCATTGACCAATGCAAACTGTAGTCCATTGACACTTGCGCGAAGGTTGACACCATAAACAATACCCGTTAATTCGCAAGAAACGTTTACTGAATCGGCTACGCCGCCTGGGTTTACATTGTTCATTTGTTCAATCGTGCGGGCTGGATAACATTTAACCGTGATGGTTACTGTTGCAGTAGCGCAAGTAGTGGCTGATGTGCATACCCTATAAGTGAGTACATCGGGGCCGCAATAGCCCGGAGAAGGAAGGTACAAAATACTGGTATCGCTTGATACAGTAGCCGTACCATGAGTAGGGGCAGTTACCACGGTTAATGTAGTAGCCGCGCCACCAGGTACATTGTCATTGTTTACTACATCAATATTAATAGGTTTGTCAGGTACCACAAATGCCACATCTGGAAGCGCGACAAGACCTGTTAAACAACCAGATGCTGCGCCAGGATTGGCAAAAACTGGTATATTAGCGATAGAGAAACCAGCATCTGTAGGAGCAGATACCCAATTAGTAGCCACTGAATTATCTGAATTAGGATCACAAAGCACCAATGAACTACCACCGCCATCAGGTGTTGTAGGCCAAGGAGCCACATCATCATACACCACTTCGTCCACGATAGCTGCTGCACCGTTTTTGATACGGATAGGAGCACCGTTATTGTTTAGGCCGCTTGCTGTCCATTGCACCGATGCTTTGCCAAAGTTGCGCTGTATAGCACCCGCATTGACACTAAACAAAAGGTATTGACCAGCACCAAGGTTTTGATCGGGTATGGGGAATATTGTTGGCCCAGCACCAAATTCTAAACTCCAACCAGCCATATTTACTGTAGCGTTGGTATTGTTCAAAATTTCGATGAACTCCAAGCTATCTGTTCCACCTTCTGGTGGATTGTACATTATTTCAGTAATGACAACCTGCGCTTGGGCACTAAGCAGGAACATAAAGCATAAGATGCATGAAAAAAGGATCTTTTTCATAGTAATATTTTGTTTGTAAATTGATGTCTGCGTATTGATCGAAGACTTTGTTGAAAGGAAGTGCAAAATAACGAAAAATTTGGCGGCTGTCCAAAAAAGAATACAATTTGGAATGAATTGGCAAGTGCTAGCAAGCCAATTTAGCAAATGACACAAAAAAGAATTTTATTCGCTTTTCTTAAATAAAATTTAACTATAATAGAATATTTGCAATGTTTTATCAAAAAAAACAATAATAAATATCTATAACAAAAGAAATTAAAAAGGGTAAAATTAACCTCTAGTTTATATTTGAGTAATACCTTTGTCTTGGATTTCACTTCTAACAATGGAGTGCCTGTACACTTCAGGTACTTGTTTTAGATCTTTACCAAACTAAATTTTATTGTATGAGAAAAGTACAACTTTTCAAGCAGAGCATTTCGTTTGCTCAAAAATTCATTTACACACTAGCATTTTTAATGACCGGTTTGGTCGCTTTTGCACAGGTAACCACCTCCACAATTGCAGGTAACGTAGCCGACAAAAATGGCGAAGGCTTGATCGGTGCAACTGTGGTAGCAATCCACGTAAACTCCGGTACACGTTACGGTGCATCTACCAACGTAAAGGGTAACTATACCATCCCGTCTGTACGTGTTGGTGGGCCTTTTACAGTAACTGTTTCTTACACAGGTTACGAACCCAAAAGCATTGAAGGTGTAATGACCAGCCTTGGCTCTACCACCAATGTCAATTTCGACTTAGCAGAAACGGGTGTAAACCTCGAAGGTGTGGACATTGTGGTGAACCGCAATGACCTGTTTTCTTCACAACGTACAGGTGCGTCTTCTACCTTTGACGTAAAGCGGGTTACTTCTGTACCTGCTATTGGTAGCCGCTCTATTGCTTCGGTTACGAAGTACAACCCGAACGGTAACGGTCGTTCTTTTGGCGCACAAGATAGCCGTTTGAACAACTTTACTATTGATGGTTCTTCTTTTAATAATGGTTTTGGTCTTGGTTCAGAGGCACAAGCAGGTGGCCGTACGGGTTCTACTGCTGTTTCTTTGGATGCGATTGAAGAAATACAAGTCAATGTAGCGCCTTACGACGTGCGCCAAACCGGTTTTACTGGTGCGGGTATCAATGCCGTAACGCGTTCTGGCGACAACAACTTTGAAGGTTCAGTTTATTTCAACACGCGCTCGGCCAATATGTATGGTAACAAAGCGCGCGACGTAAGTGTTGCAGCAACCCAATTCAACGAAAACATTGTGGGTGCTCGTTTGGGTGGTCCAATCCTCAAAAACAGGGCTTTTTTCTTTGTAAATGCTGAATTTGTGCGCAATGCTTCTCCTGCAACACCTTGGGTAGCATCAGGAAGTACTAATCCTGGTCAGGTAACACGTGTACTTAAGTCCGACTTGGATTCAGTAAGTAATGTTTTGAACCGCAAATGGGGTTATGTAACTGGCCCTTATGAGGCATACAACAACAATGTTGAATCGAACAAATTCCTTGCGCGTTTGGATTTCAACATCAATGATAGAAACAAATTGATGGTGCGTTATACCCACCACGATTCTGAGGGTGATTTTAATATTAGCAATAGTAACTCAGCAGGTGCTGGTAACCGTACAACGCGTTTCGAGGCAATGTCATACCAAAATGCAGGTTATATTCTTGGCGACAATACCCGTTCGGGTGTAGTAGAATTGAACTCAAGATTTGGTGATAAATTGTCTAATACCTTTAGCGTAGGTTATGATTTTCAGGATGAAAACCGTAAATACAAGGGACAATTAGCGCCAACCATTGATATCTTAAACAGCGGTACTACTTATATTTCTACAGGCTTTGATCCATTTACGCCAAAGAATAAGTTGAGCTATGGTACTTTCCACGCGACGAACAACATTACTTATTACGCTGGCAAACATACGATCACAGCAGGTGTTAATTTCGAGCAATTCACATCAGAAAACTTGTTTTTCCCTGCCTCAAATGGCGTTTATGTATTCAATTCTTTGAGCGATTTCTTTGGTGCTATGAACGGCGATTCCGTAGGTTTAGCCAATTTCCAATACCGCTACTCGGCACTACCTGGTGCTGCTGATCCATTGCAGATTTTGAAAGTTGCTAAATATGATGTTTATGGCCAGGATGAGTTCAAAGTGAACAAAAACTTTACTGTAACAGCTGGTATTCGCGTGAGTATGATTGACCTCGGCGCTACTGAATCTTTAGAAAACAAAGTATTGGCCGATTCTACTTTCCGCGATATAGATGGTAATCCACTTAAAATCAATACAAGCACAATTCCAAAGCCACAAATTCTATTTGAGCCACGCCTTGGTTTTAACTACGATGTAGCGGGTAAAAAGATGACTCAAATACGTGGTGGTGCAGGTATTTTCACTGGTCGCCCTCCTTTTGTATGGTTGTCTAACCAAATTGGTAATAATGGTGTACTTACTGGTTTTATCAACCCTAGTGGTGCGGCTAATTTAAATACCGACAAATACCCATTGGTACAAGATGCAACGGTATTTACACCGGCTGAACCTACATTGCCTTCTACATTTGAGATCACGGTAACTTCGGAAGATTACCGTTACCCACAGGTATTGAAGACAAATTTGGCAGTTGACCAAAAATTACCTTTCGGTTTTATTGGTACAGTAGAAGTATTGTACAACCGCAACCTCAATGCCATTTTGTACTACAATGCCAACCAAAAAGCATCAGTAGGCAATTTTACAGGTCCTGATACACGCCCACGTTTCCCGGGTGCTATTGGTTCTAACACTGGTTTTAGTACACCAACACGCCAAGTAAGTAATGTATCTAATGCCGTAGTAATGACCACGACCAACCAAGGTTCGTACCTCGGTACAACCGTGAAGTTGGAATACCCAGAGAGAAAAGGTCTTTACGGTATGGCGGCTTATACCTTCAGTACAGCCAAAGACTTAATGGATGCTGGTTCTATTGCATCTGGTTCTTTCACTGGTGCACGTTCTATCAATGGCAATAATGCACTTGATCTTACTTATTCTAATCAGGATATCCCACATCGTATCATTGGCTTGTTGAGCTATGCTACTAATTTTGGCGAGAAAACTGGTGGAAAAACACAATTTACGCTTGGTTACGAAGGTCTTCAAAGCGGTCGTTACTCCTATACTTATGCACGTGACCTCAACGGCGACGGTGTAACTGGTAATGATCTATTATTTGTACCTAATAACGCAACTGATTTAGTTTTTGAAGATATTAAAGATGCAGCTGGTGTCGTAACAACTTCTGGAGCAAAGCAAGCAGAATTGTATGAAGAGTATATTAAGCAAGACGCATACCTTTCTGGTCTTCGTGGTAAATATACGGAGCGCAATGGCGCTATCCTTCCTTGGTTGCACCGCTTCGACTTGGCTGTTGCCCGCGATTTCTGGTTCAAAACTGGTAAAAACAAAAAATCTAACGCTGTACAGTTCCGCGTGGATATCTTTAATATCGGCAATTTGATCAATTCAGATTGGGGCATAGGCCGTCGTTTTGTTACTACTTCTCCACTACAAGCACGCGGTGTAGATGCCAATGGCGTACCTAGATACCAAGTAGCCAGCAACTTGCTCAATAGATCAAGTCGTAAAACTATCGACTATAGTGCGGCATTGAGCGATGTGTGGAATTTGCAATTGGGTATTCGCTACACTTTTGAATAATTAATGCGTATGCTTTAGTTATTTTATAACGCATCTAAAAAACGTCAACATGGGTAGTGATCTCCTGTGTTGGCGTTTTTTTAGTTTTGGAATATATGGATTACTTTTTCACCAATAAATAGTTGCTATATTTTTGAGTGAACCAATACATGTGGTCTATTTGTTCGGGTGTAAAACTATCTTTAAAACTGCTATACGTCATCAACAAAAATACAATCTATTTGCGACAAGTATCACAAGCCGATTAATGGCAAAACAGTCTAAAAAATAAAAATAGGTCGTATGTTTGCAAAAACTTATCACCCAATTATGATTGAATTTCGTATTGCAAATGCCTCAGATACCGCCGCTGTTTCCATCTTGCTGGCTGCTCTTTTTGAAGAAGTAGAGCATTCCCCCGATGCTGATGAAATTGCCGAAATATTTGCCGAAATAGACGAGGATGACAGTCATTCTACCTTACTTGCATTAAATGAGGACGAGGATATTGTAGGTATTTTAACGATTATTGAATGCCTTTCCATTTCAGCGGGTGGTAAATATGGCGTACTCAACGAACTCTACGTGGTGCCGGAATATCGTTCGGAAGGCGTTGGGCGAATGCTTGTGGACGAGGCAAAAGAACTGGCCATTCATCGCAATTGGAAACGACTCGAAGTGACTACACCGGGAGACGAATTTTCAAAAACATTACATTTTTACGAGCGGGAAGGGTTTTATAAGATTGGGCCAAGGTATTGTTATAGAACATGAAGTATACACCAATAGTACAAAAATTTGAAAATCAACAATAGACATTATACAGAATTAGTTTCGTATGCTGAGAATGGTTAATTTTCGCCAAATTTTCGTTAAATTTTTCGCCGAAAATACCCCATTTCGACTGCAAAATTTGCCTTAATTTGACAAAAAATTCCTCATTTCAGCATTACGACCCTAATTCTATATAATGTCTATTGTAAATTTTTAAAATTCGTGTGCTATTTTGTTCCTTCTGCTCAACAGTTACAATTAGGTTAATAAAAAAAACATTTATATCATAAATTAAAGCATTATGACAAATATCCAGGGCCCAGCCATTTTTCTCGCTCAATTTATGGGCGATACCGCTCCGTTTAATTCCTTAACGTCCATCTGCAAATGGGCTGCCGATCTTGGTTATGTCGGTGTGCAAATTCCTACTTGGGATAGCAGATTGATTGATTTGGAAAAAGCCGCTAGTTCCAAAACCTATTGCGATGATCTCAAGGGTAGGGTAGCCGAGTGCGGATTGCAAATCACAGAATTGTCCACGCATTTGCAGGGGCAATTGGTGGCAGTAAATCCTGCTTATGATCTTATGTTTGATGGTTTTGCGCCGGAGCATCTGCGCGGAAACCCTAAGGCACGTACCGAATGGGCGATACAAACGTTGAAATATGCTGCAAAAGCAAGCCAAAATCTTGGATTGAACGCGCATGCTACGTTTTCAGGTGCTTTGATATGGCATACAATGTATCCTTGGCCGCAGCGACCAGCGGGTTTGGTGGAGGCTGGATTTAAGGAATTGGCTAATCGCTGGACCCCGATTCTAAACGTATTTGACGAATGTGGGGTTGACCTTTGTTATGAGATACATCCTGGCGAGGATTTGCATGATGGTATCACCTTTGAGCGTTTTTTAGAAGCAACGGGTAATCATAAACGTTGCCATATCCTGTACGACCCATCCCACTTTGTATTACAGCAATTGGATTATTTACAATACATTGATTTTTACCACGAACATATCAAAATGTTCCATGTAAAAGATGCTGAATTTAACCCAACGGGTAAAAGCGGTGTGTATGGCGGGTTTCAAGGATGGGCAGAAAGGCCGGGGAGATTCCGTTCCCTAGGTGACGGGCAGGTAGATTTTCAGTCTATATTTTCGAAATTAGCACAATATAATTATAAAGGATGGGCAGTGTTAGAGTGGGAATGTTGCATCAAGGATGCTGGTCAGGGTGCGCAAGAAGGTGCGCCGTTTATTCAAGACCATATTATCAAAGTGACAGAACGTGCTTTTGATGATTTTGCTGGGTCGGGTGTAGATGAAGAGTTGATAAAACGTATCATCGGTTTATAGTTTTAACAAAAAATGAAATACAGGACTACTATAATTGCGGTATCTTTGCACCCGTTTTTGTCGGGGTGTAGTAATAGTGGTGGTAAAAACGCTTCGGACGCGGTACAATTTATGCTTCGGCAGGATGCTGGCACGCGTTGGTTGTTCTGTTTTCTGTTCGTTCTTGCACTGTGGCAGGGCTTTAAAGTATTCAAGGCAGGGATTCGGATTATTTGGTGGTCGATCAAATCCGTTAAACCCGTATTCGTTCGGCTTCGATTGCGCAATTTGTTGGTCGTTGCTGTCATAAGTACGATGGTATGGGGTATGAGCGATAGATTGGCCGATATGATTCAAGAGTTGGAGCAGCGGTATTTAACGCCTGTTTGGATTGGTAAAACGAGTAATTATAACGAGGAGCATTTAACAGCGATTTACGAAGCGGCCTTGGCCAAAAATGTAGATCCTTACGAGTTAGAGGTGGTTAAAAAAAGGACGCGTGAAATGGCAGCAAAGATTCAAACTACGCCTTTATGTATATATGAATGTGCGTATTTGGAATGTGCTTTAAATCCTTTTACGATTAGGAAAGATTTGGTGGCGGCAGGATGGATACAATTTACTAAAGTTGGACTATTAGGGTTGACCTATCAAGGGAAATCGGTGAATTATGACCAAGTTTTGTACGCTTGCCGGAATAGGAATATCAATTTGATGATGGATTTGAGCGAAATTTATCTGGTGGACAAATACAAAAGAGCGGGTGAAAAGCCCTTGTACAACACCGTAGATCTTTATTTAGCGTTGTTCGCACCAGCATTTATAGGTGCTCCGCACGATAAAGTGGTTTATAAAGGTTATCAAAATCCAAGTTATTATTTGAATAAGGGTTTAGATGGTTGGTACACAGTGGATAGTCAAGATGGGCGGCGGCAAATTTTCAGGAAGAATGGTGCTTGCGATGGTGCGATCACAATTTGGGAGATGTATTTGGCCTTAGAAGCCAAAAAAGGACGGATAATTCAGAATTTTGTACATTAAATTTGTGTTAGACGCTTATCATTCACGAAACCTTCGTGGTTTCGTAAATGATAAGCGTAATAAAAAATAAATAGTTCCTCAAAAAGGACTACGTTAATATATATGAAATGGTTCCCTCTACTTCTCTGCACAGCCATGCTGTTGTGCGGACCTTTCTCTTTGTTTGCTCAAACCAAAACGGAGCGTGTTGAAGCGCATTTGGGTAGTTTTCGGTTTGAACATGACAAACCAATCGGTTCTGTAAAGTTTATCTTCCAACGTGCTGTACTTACCCGCGAAGGCAACGGCAGCAAAACCTATAAACAATTATTAACCACTCAACGCGGATTCACTAATAACGATAATGCAGGTAATTTACTGGCTGTTCAAGTAATTTATAAAGGGGAGGAAGCCACTATTTATGCCGAACCAAAAAGTAAAAATAAGGGTCGCATACGTGTGCAGCCACCAGTAGAACCTATAGCAGTTGCTCCACCCGAACTGGTACAACCCAGCAGGCGTAGGCGCGGTGTGGGTCGTGCTGTGCCGGCACAAATCGTGAATGAATCACCTGTAGAGCCGCAAACAGCGGTTCAAACAGAGCAGCCTTCTTCCGATCCTGTGCGCCCGCGTGCGTTGTTTCCCGATCAACAACAATCGCATAGTAATGCTCGTCCTGGTGGTACCAGTATTTCCTTGCCGGATTCTTCTACTTTAGCACAAAGTTTGGATGGAGCAAAGGTAACTATGACCGGCTGGAAAGCCAAGTTGTGGCAGAGTGCGCAGCCTATTTGGGAATTTGTGATGTGGACATTCAATAGTTTGATTGTGTTATTGGTGTGCTTTGCCGGATTATGTCGGTATGTTGCCAAAACAGCAGCTGCTGAAAGTAAAATATCGCCTAAAGGTCGGGTAATTACAGGGCGTTGGATCATCGGAGCGCACCAAAATGCTTCCGGTTTGTTATTGATTATTACGTGGTTTATTGCAATATTCTTTTTGATTGATATCTTTATGTGGTTGATTTATCTTGATTTGCCAATATGGTTGTTGGTTGTAATTTGGTTTCCAACGCTTTGGCTGGCGGAGAAAATTACGAGTTGGATTGTACCAAATTTAAGGGGCGACGAATCGCATTATGCCTAGAAAATGATAAAGTTGTATTAAAATACTACAATACCCGATAAATTTAGTTCTTTTGCACTTCAAAATATTTATCCAACTTAAGTTAATATCTTACGTATGCAAAAGAACAATACAGAAATTTGGGGTCATCCCCGCGGGTTAGCGTTGCTATTTTTTACTGAAATGTGGGAGCGTTTCAGTTATTATGGCATGAGGGCTATTTTTACCTTGTACATGGTGCAGGCACTTATGCTCTCTAAAGGGAAGGCTTCCGAGATTTACGGTAGTTATACAGGTTTGGTTTATCTTACGCCTTTGATCGGTGGTTATGTAGCCGATCGTTATTGGGGTAACCGCAAAAGTATTACATTTGGTGGTGCAATGATGGCATTAGGGCAGTTTTTACTATTTGGCAGTGCCTCTATGTACCAAAATGTAGGTGCAGCGGTGCCGTTGATGTGGGCTGGTTTGTGCTTCCTGATGTTGGGTAATGGTTTTTTTAAACCTAATATATCTTCCATGATTGGCCAATTGTACACCACAGAAGACAAACGCCGCGATGCTGCATATACCATTTTCTATATGGGTATCAATTTAGGTGCTTTTATTGCGCCTTTGGTGTGTGGTACATTGGGTGATACGGGTAATCCAGGCGATTTCAAATGGGGCTTCTTGGCGGCAGGTATCGGTATGATATTGGGTACTGTTTTGTTCCATACCCAAAAAGAAAAATATGTTACAACACCCGAGGGTGAACCTATTGGTGCATTGCCTAATCAAGCGGTTAGTGCCGCAAGTGGCGCATCTCAAGAAGGTGGTTTAGGTGGTGCTCAATTAGCACTTGGTGGCGGTATATTGGCTGCCTGCTTTTTGGTATTTTGGAAAGTATTGCACTTTGATGCTATTGGTGCATTGATCTATTCTGCTACAATTGCGATGTTGTTTATGATTTTGACAGATAAGTCGTTGAGTAAAATAGAACGCGATCGTATCATTGTATTGTGTGTTTCTGCTTTTTTTGTTATCTTTTTCTGGGCGGCTTTTGAGCAGGCAGGTGCTTCACTCACGTTTTTTGCGGAAGAGCAAACTAATCGAAATTTGCTTGGATTTACGATCCCAACCAGTTATTTCCAATCTGTAAATGCAGTAGCAGTGGTGCTTTTGGCACCTGTTACAGCCGCTATTTGGGTAGCGTTGCAAAAACGCAAATCAGAACCTAATTCTTTGATTAAGCAGGGATTAGGGTTAGTGATTTTGGCAATTGGTTATGCTGTTATTGCTATTGGCGTAAATGGTTTGGGTCAGGGCGTAAAAGTGAGTATGCTTTGGTTGGTTTCTGTTTATGTGATCCATACTATTGGTGAGTTGTGTTTATCACCGATTGGTTTGTCGTTGGTATCCAAATTATCGCCATTGCGTTTTGTATCCTTGTTGTTCGGTTTTTGGTTTTTGGCCAATTCTGTTGCGAATAAAGCCGCTGGTCAGTTGAGCGGTTTGTATCCACCATCTGGTGCAGAATACAAGTTGGCCCGCGAAAATGGTTTTGATGACACGACTTATACAGGTATCCTTGCAGGTACAATTCAGGCCACTCCTGAGCAGGTTGTTGTAGCCAAGGAGAAAGAAATTCCGTTGGTTTTTCCTAGTTTTTTAGGCAGTAAGATTACCAATTTGTATGAATTTTTTATGGTGTTTGTCGGCATGGCCGGTATCGCCGGATTAATATTGATTGGTTTGTCGTTCCCATTGCGGAAAATGATGCATGGGGCGGATTAAATATTTTGGGGTTTTGCACCGTGCGTAATATGCGTGTGTGATACCCGTTGTTGCGTTCGTCGTTGCGTTCGTCGTTGCGTAGAGACGTTGCAATGCAACGTCTCTACATCACAACGGGCAATCACGCCCATCACAACGGGCAATCACGCCCATCACAATGGGCAATCACGCCCATCACAATGGGCAATCACGCCCATCACAATGGGCAATCACGCCCATCACAACGGGGAATCACGCACGCAAAATCACCATTAAATTCAACAAATTATGGAAAAAAAAATCATATTTGCCGTTTGTGCAATCCTATTTTTTAATGTCCTAAATGCCCAAAACGCAGCATGCGATGGCAGCCGTTTTAAGCAGCCCACTTTTACCACCGTTAAAAAAACAACATTGGTGTATGCTACGGCTTTTACCTATACGGAATTGCCACCATCACTTCCTGATACCGTTGATTTGAAAATGGATGTTTATGAACCAGTAGGTGATAATGCAGTGGCGCGCCCAGTGGTGATTCTCGCGCATGGTGGTAGTTTTATTTCCGGAGATAAAAATGACATGAAAACGGATTGTGAGCGTTTTGCCAAAGCCGGTTATGTGGCTGTTTCGATCCAGTACCGCCTTTATCCATTTCTTACATTGGGCTTTCCTGATTCCACTGACATCATTGGCGCAGTAGCCAAAGCCATCGGTGATATGAAGGCGGCAGTGCGTTATTTTCGCAAAGACGCTGCAACGGTCAATCTATTTAAAGCAGATACTGCACATATTTTTGTAGGTGGCTACTCCGCAGGTGCTGTTACGGCTTTGCACGTAGGCTATGTAGATGAAACCGACGACTTTACACCATTTGTACAAACGGCTTTTGATATCAATGGAGGTATTAACGGCAATACCGGATCTGCGGCTAATCAATCCTATTCTGCGGCTGTAAAGGGTATTTATAACCGTTCCGGTGGGCTATACCGACGCAGTTGGATTGATGAGGGCGAAGTGCCGATGGTGAGCATACACGGTACTGCCGATAATACGGTATTTTATGAAAGCGGTCTTGCTGCGGGTATTGCGTATTTGGAAGGAACAGGTATTTTGCATCCTTATGCCTTAGACCAAAATGTGGATAGTTATTTGGAAATTGTGGTAGGTGGCGATCATGTAAGTATGTACACTGCTGCGCAATACGCTGGACAAGTTAATAATTTTTTCAATAAATCACTGGCAAAATTTGAGTCGATTACTTGCGGAACAAGTAGTGTTACTGAACTAGAAACCGCTGCTGATAAATTGCTAAAAATTACCCCAAACCCTGTAACCAATGCATTTAGCATCACATTTGATACGCCATTGCTTACTATTGCCAGCGTCCATATCTTTGATGCGCAGGGCAAACAGGTGCAAACCGTACTCAATTATGGTGCGGGGCAACAAATCACAGTAGGGCATTTACCGACGGGAACTTATACGGTTTTGCTGCAAAATGGGGTAGGCGTGTTTAAAAGTGGACGGTTTGTAAAAAATTAGACCGTTTATTGTTCGATATGAGGCTATACCATAATTAAGGTAGTTGTTTTGATTTTGAAACTGCAAATTGAATGGAATTGAGTAATCCCATACAGGGCATTCTTGGTTCGCATTCAAAACAATATTTTTCCCCATTCTTGCAAGTTACGTATAACTCATTTGGGAAATTCTCTATTTTAATAGAAAATTTCGTAAATGGTAATGGCATATTAGATACTGAATCAATATCTTGGTATAAAACAAAAACATTTGTCATGTCTTTTTCATAATAGATACCAATATTAGTAAGCATAAGAAGTGTCGTATCATTTATAAGGCTAACTATTAATGGCTCAATAATATGCCCTCCGTTTTTTGCTCTATGGATATAAATATCTCTATTGGAATCGTCCAATACAAATGTTTTTGACGTCGTCTTTCCTTTTCTAAGGAAAATAGATAAAAAAGTTTGAGTATTCATCTGCCTGCTGCTTGGTAGTCAAATGTCTATTAATCTTTAAAAAATTTGGGTTTGTAATTTTTCTTTTTTATCCAATATTTCAAGATAAATCAGAAAAATTACAAACCCAAAAAATATCTGTCTGAATACTTAAATTTATTGCACCACTACCACAAAAGCAACACTACCTTTTGCCGTTTGAATACTCAATTGGTAATTACCTGCTGGTAAGCGGAGATCATCAAATGCAATAATTCGAGTCTCTTGACCAATTAAACCTGGTATTTTCTCTGTTACCAATCGACCTGTGGCATCGAACAACTGTAAACGGATGTCCAAAGGATCGTTGGTATTGGTGATGGCTACCTGAAATTGTCCGTTATTAGGATTGGGCAAAATTTGCACCTTATTTAGTCCAGTTTGTTCCACGGTTCCACTAGTTAATGTAACGGTTCCGGTTTTAACCGTCTCCCTACAATCATTAATAGAAGTAAGTTTTACCGTATAAGTTCCGGTGACAGCGTAAGTATGCGATGGGTTTTTTTCCGTACTGGTATTACCGTCGCCAAATTCCCAAAGATACGCATCTGCGTTGGCACTAGTATTGGTAAAATTAACGGTAAGACCGTTCAATACTTGAGAGAAAACGGCAGTAGGGTAGCCACGTACCACTATTGTTTCACTTAAAGTATCTATCCCAAAACCATTGCTCACAATGAGTCGGATGGTACGATTGCCGGGTAATGGATAAATTACAGTGTGCGGGCCAGGGCCAGAAGCAGTAGTTGGCTGCGCAGTAGAACCAAAATTCCAAGTATAAACATCATCCGAACCGGGGCTGGGTGCTGCAACAATTGAAATGGTATCGGCCCTGCAAATGGTATCTGGTGCGCTGAACTGTGCAATAGGGAAAGTAGGGACAATGTTTTTTAAACCAACATTATCCAAAAAAGTATTGTTCCCAAATCCATTGATCGAGGTAAACCTAAGCACTACACTTTGTCCAATAAATTGACTCAATGAAACGGCTTGCTTGCTCCATTGGTTGCTGGTTGTTGGGAAAAACGATGTTGTTAGCGCTGGAGCTGTCGCTAATTCTGGATCGGTTTTTTCCCAAATCACCACAGGAGTTCCTCCCAAATTGCAACTTGGATATGCTTCTATCTTTAATCCATCATTATAGGTATTATCGTATTGCGTGTGCGCATAGTCGAATACTAAAGTTGGGTATTGCAAATTACTTAGATCCAGCGGTATCATGTATAAATAATCTTCTTGTTGCTCCGAAGGATTATAAGAAAAGTGGTTTAGGAACAGGGCTTTTGTGGTAATATTATCACTACCAATAATATTATTAGGTGTAACTGCCCAACCTACTAGGTTGTCTTCATTGATAATATTCCAGCCATTGGGCAAAACTGGAGTTCCATCGAATCCAGTTGAAAATGCAATATTGGTTGATTCCGCTACTACGGCATAAGCACGCGTTTTACTATTATTGCTCGTAAAATTATCACCGATAAGATTTACACTTACGTTAAGGCTTAACTGGCCATTGGTAGTAAACGAAATAGGTGTAGCAAAAGTAAAGGTCAACGTATCGTTTGGTGCAATATTGGGCAAATTTTCAGTAACAGGTGTTTGTCCATCAATACTATAAGAGATAGTTGCGCCTGATATTGCATTAATACCTTGGTTTGCCACTTCTACCGTGACGGGTTTGTTACTTGCGCCACAACTCACAATAGCATCGCCAGCAGGCGAAATAACCTTGAGTACGGCAGCATCGAACTGCTGGGGGCAGGATAATAAGCCGCCTGGCCAATTGATGGCCAATGTTCGGCGGCCTCCTAAACCAGCCGTTGCTTTACTGGTCCTGATGCTATACCAAGCCTCCTGCGCAGCATCGGTAATTGGTATAGCATATTGTTGTGCTGCAAGCGGTGTGGTGCCTTTGAGTTCCATATATTTCCCTCCTAGTGCATATATATCATACGCTAGGGTATCATTGGCTATTTTAGTCCAACCCAAGGTAATGGAATCGGGACATACTTTGGTGACCGCCAAATTAGTGGGTATTGGAGCAATCGTAAGTGGGAAATCGGTGGTATCGCGACGTGCTCCACGGATCAACATCAATTTTACGTTGCCGCTGGTTGTATTGGGTACTGTCCACTCGTACATCCGCTGTGCATTATTGATGTTTCCGATGATTGGGCTAAAGGTATTTCCGCCGTCCAAAGAGTATCTTAAAGTAAAAGTCTCTGTATTGCCATATGCATCCCAGCGCAACCATTCTTTGGTGCCGGGAATAAATCCTTCACCACCAGCAGGATAGGTGAGTTGGACGCGGTCGTTCAAAAACTCCCAAGCGAGGTAATACGGCTGTGGGCCAAATGGCACCTCAAAACCCTTTACATTTACGGTATAGTTGCCTGCTACTGGGTTTTCTATGGCTACTTGCTCCATATTATTCAAAGAGTCGCGGCCAGTAGTTGCGGGCGTATTGAGGTTGGTGGCATTGGGGGTTGGATCCAGTAACCATGGGCGATAAATAGTGCCATTCGGTGCCGTAACTGTTATATCTAGGTCGTTGATCAAGGCACGTGCTGTATTTTCGTCCGATGGGCGATCTACCCAGTACACCATCAGTTTGGCCTGTTTGGTTTGTGATGGAATGGCAACCGTATGGTTTGATATAGCACCATTTTCCACAGAACCTGTCGTATAACGGTCGGACTCCAGTAAGTTTAGTGCCCTGAAATTATTGACATGTCCCCATCCAAAAATATAATCGGGGCCTACATTACCCATTTCATTGGCTGTGGTCATAAGTGCCAATTTTAATAAAGCAGCAGGCGCATCAGGGGTGTTTTTTAGGGTACGGTATGCTTGTGTCAACTGCGCTAAGCAGCCTGCAATACCAGGTGCCGCTGCTGAAGTGCCGCCAAAAACTTGGTAATCATTATTAGGGTCAGTAGAGTTTTGGTCGGTACCATGTGCTGAAATATCTGGTTTCAAACGGCCATCATGCGCTGGTCCACGACTGGACGACGTTTCAATAGTACCATCTACCCTTAAATTTGCTGTTGCAATGGCATTTTTTGCCATTTTATGACCACCCGTAATATTACCCCATTGGTTACCTGCACCATAATCACAATCGGAACCATTAGAGTTGCCTGCCGAGAATACGTGCATCAAGTATGGGTGTTGGTAAATTTGCTCGTCCACAGTTTGCGTGGCTAATGTATAACCTGCATTACAGCCATTGGAGTAAGAAGAATTGGTAATCGTAACATTTTTATCCAAATGCAGCGGTAAAGTAGCGTCTTGGAAATTATCAATATAATCGACCACATAAATATCTGCGCCAGCAGCCATACCTTTTTTGGTGGGGTCAAGATTTCCGGCAGCCCCAATAACGCCTGCTACACCATCACCGTGCGTACCTGCTAATTGAGGTGCCACGCCATCTTGGTTGAGCAAACGACCTTGAAAGTCGATATGAGGGCCTACCGCACCATCATCGCGCACTAATACATTGACACCTGTACCATTGTATTTTTTACCCAAAGGGTGATCGCTGTCCAATAAGTTGGCACGGTGCAGCGAACGGCCATTAATATCGTCTTTAACGGCGGGTTCGGGTGTTAGTTCCATCCATTTTACCAAAGGCAATGCTGCAATTTCTTCGATTCTATCTTGCTCTAAGCGAATGGATAAAAAGCCGTTTTGATTCCCTTTTTGGAGGATTTGAATTTTCTTTTGTTCAAAATAGGTAGCACCTTGCTCAATAGAGGTTTGTGGGTATAATTGAATACAAATATCAATAAAATCGCCATGGCGTGCCCATTTTCCAAAAGGGCGTTCTACCAAATTTCGGTGCATTTTCCAACGTGGTTGAGGTGCAACAATACTGCGCGCATCCAGTGCATCCAAGGTTGAAATATCAAATTTTTCAGGGAAAAGCATCAAATATGTACCATAATTGACGTATCCATTCCATGTAACACCTTTCGATTCCAATGCATTACGCTGCTCTGTTGATGGCAGGGTATTGAACTGAACGTACCGCGCAAAGTAGCCTTGTGCTATATCGGCAGCAGGGATAGGTTTCGTTTTTTCGGTTTTGAAATTTGCTTCAAAAATTTCAGTACCGTGTGCAAAATGCACTTTGTAAGATTGTTGTGCTGAGAGCATTGATCCCATGGAAAGCGCCAGCACAAACAGTAATAGTGGTGTAAAGTTTTTCATGAATAGGCAAGTAATTAAATAGATAATAGTGATGAAATAATCGTTATTTACTTCAAAAACCGAAGGAATACGTTAGTAAACCAGTTGGAATCAGATTTAGTCAATACGTCCAACGTTTGATTGGCTTTATGCGAAAACATTTTTATATCACTCACCACCTTGGTAAATTCTTCTACTTCCGGGCCATTACCATGGATGGTTGATACCTCTTCCAATACCTTGAGCATTGGTTCCAATTCTCTTTTTTTACGTTGGGTGATAATTTGCCTTACCACCAGCCACATATCCTTTTCGGCGATAAAAAACTCTTTGCGTTCGCCGGATTTGAGTTGCTTATGTACCAATCCCCAATCCATCAGTGCACGCATATTCATATTGGCATTACCCCTCGAAATATTGAGTTGTTCCATTACTTCATCGGCGGTAAGTGCTTCGTGCGAAATCAATAAGAGGGCGTGTACTTGCGCCATTGTACGGTTGATGCCCCAATCACTGGCCATTTTACCCCAAGATTCAATAAATTTTTCTTTTCCTTCCTGAAACTCCATGTTAACGTGTTTATTTTACGATGCAAGATGCTGCATTATTGAGAACTCTTGTATATGGTTTTTAAAAAAATCACTCATTATGATAATTTTCGCCTTTTAAGATTGTCATTGCTCGGTATAATTGCTCGAGGAAGAAAAGGCGTACCATTTGATGAGAAAAAGTGAGTGTACTGAGCGAAATTTGGGCATTGGCGCGCTGATATACCTCTTGTGAAAATCCAAATGCGCCGCCAATAAGGAAAACCATCCGTCGTCGGGAATCGGTGAGGCGGTGTTCCATCCATTTGGCGAAGGCCATTGAGGTAAATTGTTGGCCACGTTCATCGAGCAACACCAAATAATCATCGGGGAGCAATTTAGACAGGATGAGTTTGGATTCTTCCTGCCGCATGATTTGCCCATCGGTAGTTTTTAATTTTGGCGATGGGATAATCATGCTACCAAAGGGTAAGTAATGACCCAATCTTTTTTCATAGATGGCCATGCCCGTCTCCAAATAAGATTCGTTTGTTTTGCCAATGGCCCAAAGTTCTACGCGCATGTTTGTTTATCGTGATAAAGATTTAAAGATCAAAACTGTAGCCACGTTCCACAAATTGTTTATAACGTTCTTGGTCAAATTGATATAATTTAGCAGGACGGTGCGCTACGCCAGCCTGCATCTCATTCAAGTCCTCTAATAGGTTCATGGATAATATTTTTTTGCGAAAATTGCGTTTGTCCAGTTCTGTTTCGAGTATTGACTCGTACAATTGTTGCAATTCTGTGAGGGTAAATTTGGGCGGAAGCAGTTCGAACCCAATGGGTGCCATTCGTACCCGTTGTTGGAGTTGGAGGAGGCAATTGTGGAGTATTTGGTTATGATCGAAGGCTAATTCTTCTAAATGATGTATGGTATGCCAACTGGCTACTTGGGCAAAAGAAGCGGGCATGGGGGTATAATCATTTGTTTTAACCAAGGAATAATATGCAATGGTGATTACCCTGCCTAATGGATGCCGATTGACTGCTCCAAATGCCTTTACTTGCTCTAAATATACGCCACGCAGACCCGTTAGTTGTTCTAATACCCGTTCGGCAGCGGTTTCTAAATTTTCATTGGGGTAAACCAAATCGCCCGGTAGTGCCAATTTCCCTTTGAATGGTGGTGCACCGCGTTGGATCAACAACACCTTTAGGTCACTTCCATCGAACCCAAAAATAACATTGTCAACCGAGAAGGCCGATTTGAAAAAACTGTCAACTTCACTCATAAAATAGTAGTACGTGTTTAAATGCTGGGTACTTTTATGGCTCAAATATAGGGTTATTGTTCATTGTACACCAAATAATAATAAAACGATTTTTAGAAAAAAATTAAAGGTATGCTTAACTTTGGCCTTTGTTTTGATAAAGAAAGATTATGAGTTTAGAATTAGCACCACACATAGAGCGACTTTTGTACAATAATGATACAGTCGTTATTCCAGGACTTGGAGCATTTGTTTCGCAACCTGCGCCAGCAAGCGTAGATTATGCCGGAGGATCTATTGCTCCGCCAACAAAAACATTGACTTTTAACGAAAATTTGATTACAGATGATGGCTTGCTCACGTATGAGTTAGTGCAAGATAAAGGTATGAGTGAGCAAGATGCAAGTGCTTGGGTGGAAGAGCGCGTGGCTGAAATGTTGGCTCAGTTGAACCAAAGAGAAATTGTTGCTTTGCCAGGAATTGGGCGTTTGTATAAAAATTATGTCCAAAAAATTCAGTTTCTCCCCGATGCTGCTAATTTTTCTAGGGATAATTTTGGATTACCTCCTTTGCAGTTTTCGCCACTGTCTCGCTCCCGTGAAGTGACCGATACACCTGTTGTTAATCCTCCAACTACATCAACTGCACCAGTTATGAATCAGGTCAATTATACGCCTGCTACACCGCCAGTATTTAGTACTTCTGCGCCGAGTGGTACTAATTGGTCGAGGATTGTACTTATTTTAGGCTTGTTGGTTTTGTCGGGTAGCTTGGGCTATTATTTCCTGAATATGCAAAAGGCAAAATTGCAAACTCAAAATAACCCCGTAATTGAGCCAACTGAAGAACAAGCGCAAACTCCAACGCCGCCAGAAGAACAGTCTGTAATTCCTTCTAGCCCACCACCAAAAGAAGTGGTGAAGGCTACTGAACCGGAAAAGAAAGCCGTTACTACGCCGCCAGTTGTAACTGAAAAAAATAAGGACAAATCGTGTATTCTTTTAGTAGGGCTTTTTAAGGATCCTACTAATATTGCCCGATTGAAATCTCTTTTGCAGAAAAATGGATTTGAGGTGTATAGCGCACGCTCTGCTAGTGGTGCTGAATCTATTGGGGTGCAATTTAAGTATGCTGAGGAGGCCGAAATTCAGTCGAAGATTGGAAAATTGCAAAAATTGACGGGGGAACAAAATATTAAGGTGAAGAAAAAATAGGGTTTTGGGGTGGGTGATTATGGTGGTTACGCGGGATTTGGAGTGTACATTTTATGTGATGGGTAGATGTCATTTTATGCGTCATTCCATTTGGCGGGTATATTCCAATTTTACGCGTCATTCCATTTTACGCGTACATTCCATTTTACGCGTACATTCCATTTTACGCGTACATTCCATTTTACGCGTACA
>JAYUKX010000005.1:0-22794 GCA_043764095.1 Chitinophagales bacterium | reverse complement strand
GGCCGGAATTAGAGATTTTTGTTCCCAGCAATGCGCTTTTTGCAGCCATAATGGGGTAATTACGGCGAAAAAAGGAAAGAAGATGGGGGCAAAAAGATTAATTCCGGCCTCAAAAATAAAGTTACATAATCTCTAATGATTATAGTTGGGTAATGGTCAAGTGGTCGGCGCCCATTTTTTGCATGGGGATCAATACGGTGAAATACTGCTGAGATACAATCACCTCAATTTCGCTGTCCGTCAAAAGGTGGTAACGCTCGCGAATATTTTCCAAACCAACCCCGGTGGAGTCCATCACTTGATTTTTCTTTTGCAAAGTATTGCGCACCACTAAATGGTTATTTTCATAGAAAATTTCGATTTTTAGTGGCTTTTCATGCGAAATTACGTTGTGTTTAATAGCGTTTTCAAACAAAATTTGAAGCGTAAGTGGTACTATTTTAGCCTTATTGAGTTGCTCCAAACCATGTATGTGCACTACCAAGTTTTCACCAAATCGTTCCCGCAACAAATAGATATAAGCGTTTAAGTATTCCAATTCATCACAGAGTGCAATTACATTCGAATCGCGACTTTCCAGTACATATCGATAAACTTTGCTTAGTTTTTGAACAAAATTAACGGCTTTTTCACTGTTTTCTGGAATAAGATAGGTCAGCGTATTTAGGCTATTGAACAAAAAATGGGGATTGACTTGGTTGCGCAAACCCTCCAATTGCGATTGAATATGCTTATTCTGTAAATCCGATTTTTCGGCAATAGTTACCTGTAATTTTAAGTAAAAGGAGATGGCTTCATAGATACATAAGATCAGGCTGGAAAGTAATGCCGTAGCCAAAAACTCCATTCCGACATTTGGCCTAAAGGTATTATGTTCTGGAACAGCGAAATTGAAAAAACGATCCAGTACAAAATTTACGACCATAAAATTGAGTACCAAAATAATAGCCAATGCCATTATCCGTTTGCCAATCTCGTTTGCTTCGGGGTATTTTATCTTTATTTTTACATAAAACCAGCGTAATGTTGCCCAAAATGCCGATGTGTAAACAAATGAAATCGGGATGCAAATGGATAAGAATGCCCAATCTCCATTTGTATATTGCTCGTTAAAAAGCATAATAGATACAATAAAGGCACTGAGTGGAACACCTATGATGATCACCTTGCGGTCATCGAATCCAGTCACATCCCGAAAACATTTATTTCTTTTCATTGCGTAAAAGTACTTATTTTTCTTGTTTTTTTAACTAAAATTGATGTTAAAACTCCACCCTGTACATCACATCAGGGAAAAATCCAATTTGGTTAACCCGTCCAATTGCACCGCGATCTTCGTTGTAACGCATTTGAAACACGTTTTTGTGGTTCGTCACGTTTTGGAAATCTAAGAAAAATGTCTGTGACATTTTGCGTTTGGCACTATTCAAACGGAAACCCATTTTTACATCCCAACGGAAATAATTGTCAAGCCGATCGCTAAATGCGCGATCTTCATACAACACTTCAGTACCTGCCAAGCGGCTTGCTTCCAGATTTACAGGCGTATAGGGTCTTCCACCTGCTGTTGTCAATTTGGTATCCAAGGTGAGGAACCTGCGGCCAGAATCACCCAATTTAAACTCGCGACCGACTAATGTATTCACTACATAATGACCATTAAAAGCCGTGCTGCGTTCAATACCATCGCTACCTTTATACTTGGAATCGTAAAGACTCACCGTAAATAAGCCATAATAACCTTTGCTAAAGAATTTCTCTGCTGTAAGTTCCAAACCTTTATTCGTACCTGTGCCAGTATTCACCAAATCATTTTTTTCAGGGAAAATGAAATCTGCGCCTGCATTCAAAAGAGAAAAAGACGATGGGGTAGCAGTGACTGGCACTTTGCTCAATAACTGGTAATAGAGTTCTGCTTTAAAGCGCCAATCTGTGGCGGGTTTAAAATCATAGCCGAGTACAAAATGTTGGTTACGAGTAAATCCGAGGTCATTATTGGTTGCTACTGTTGTACCATCGGCAAGGCGTTTGCGGATCAAGAACACTGGTAAAGGTTGAGTTTGGTGGTGTAATCCATAACCAAGGTTAATCCTTGATTGTGGTGCTACTTGCCAGTTCAGGGCTACTCGAGGTTCTGCCACAATATCATCGGTGAGTTCAAAATGCTGCGCATGTACACCGGTATTCAGGGTAAATGCGCGCGAAATACGGTATTGTGTTTGTATATAGGCTTCTGAGAGCAAGAAATTACCTTCAAAATCGCGGGTAGCAAACCAATCGGGTAATCCATCACCATTCAAATCAGGCGTTTTATCACGTGTACTTACGAGCGTATTCAAATCTTGTAGTTGTACTAAAACACCTGTGCGCAAGGTAAGGCGGGCATTTATTTTGTTATTATAATACGAGCCTAAACGCCATTGGGTTAGATCATCCCGCACATCGAGTTTTTCTAATATTGGGTACTCTGTATTAAAGTCCACCGCTTCTTCGCGGTAGCGCACACCTGTAAACGATCCACTGATTACGGTACGAATATAAGAGTGATCGTTGAGCAATAAATTATGTTTTACGCCGGCCACCCCAAATAAAGAGGTACTGTACGCATTTTGATTTTTGACTGCCCAAAGGTCGGTACTATCCAGGTCTTTTCCGATAAAATTGATGTTACTATGGGCCGCAATCCCAAATACTGAAAACCGGCCTAATTTAGATTTGCCCAAATCAAAATTGAACGAAAGATCTTTATACCTCGGTAGGGCAGTGGTACCCACACTCAAACCCGCAGCATTGGCTACTTCTACAAAAGAGTGTCGATATGCTATAACATAAGAACCTCCTTTCTTTTTATTCAGCGGGCCTTCTGCCATGGCTTCCATACCCGTGAATGCACCAATTTGACCCATAAATTCGTGTTTTTCCTTGTTGCCTGTCCTGAAATTAATGTCAAATACACCTGCAAGCACATTGCCATACTCTGCCGGAAATGCACCGGTAAGGAAATCGGAATTAGAAATCAAATTAGGATTAAGTGCCGAAACAGGGCCGCCGGTTGTACCTAACGTAGAAAAGTGGTTGGGGTTCGGCATCGGCACACCCTCCAAGCGCCAAAGCACACCGGTAGGCGAATTACCACGGATAATGATATCGTTACGAGAATCATTATTGGCGGCCACACCTGCGAAATTAGCGACAAGTTTGGCCACATCATTGCGACCACCAGAATAACGACTTACCTCTTCGGTATTGAATTGGCGCGCCGAAATGGTGGCCAATTCGTTCATCGGGCGGTCTTTATTGGTTTTTGCGGTAATGACTACCTCCCCAATAGAAGTGTAAGCCTCCTGTAAACGAACATTGATTTGTACCTCCTTTCCGGCAGTAGTCAGGATATTAGGGATGCTTTGTGTTTCATATCCTGGATAATTGATCGAAAGTTGGAGCCGACCTACTGGAGTATTCTTAATGACAAAAATACCATTTTCATCAGTGGTAGCACCCAACACAGGATCAAGCCCAACGGTTCGGATCGTAACCCCAATTAAAGGTGTTTCGGATTGTAGGTCAAGTACTGTACCTCGCAGCGTAGAGGTTTGAGCGGCTGCCCAAAGGGGTAAAAGTAGCGTAAGTAATAAAAGTAATTTTTTCATGCCAAACATATTAGTTGTAGTTTTTAGTAAACAAATAATGCTATTGTTAATGGCACAAATGTACAGTCGGCCCAATGGGTGCTGCAATCACTTTCGGGTGGTTGGTCGTAAATATAGGATGAGTTGGCGAGAAAGTAAGTTGAACTAAATGAGTATTCAACAGTGTGTAAAGCACTAGGTTTTGTGCGCATTAGCACAAAACCTAGTGTACATTATGGTATATTAGAAGAAATCGACTAATTCCAAATCAAAAATAATGGGCGTATTGGGATCAATACTTCCAGAGCCATATCGGCCATAAGCCAAACCCGAAGGCAGGATAATCGTTGCTTTTCCTTTTTTGTTGAGTAATTGCAAGCCTTCACCAAAACCCCTTACCACGCCATCGACTGTGAATTGAGCCACTTGGGTGCCGTTAGTTTCATCAAAAACTTCGCCATTCAAGAAATACCCCTTATACCGCACCGTAACGGTAGCAAAAGGACCTGGTTTTATACCATCGGCATTGCCTTGATCTGTAATTTTGTAGTACAGGCTAGTCGAGGTTTTTTGATATTCATTTTTAATACCTTTGCTATTAAGGTATTCATCAATTTTAATAATATCAAGGTCGAGTTGTTCCTGATAAGTAAGGACTTTTTCTTTGTTACAAGCAAAAAGCGCGAGGCAAGAAAGGGTAATAAGGATAAGTAAATTTTTCATGAGTGCATATTTTTGGCGCAAAAATATGCACTTAACCAACTAATTGAGTAAAAATTAATTTTTTTGTTTGACAAACATCTGCATATTGGAGTTATCTGGGCTCAACACCACTGCAAAATAGACACCACTCGGCCAGGTATTTGTATTCATTTGCCAAGTTTTGATACCCGATTCTATGGTTTGAGTATCTTCTTGGTACATCAATTGTCCGGTAGAGGAATAGACCATAAAGCGCACATTTTGTTGTGTTAATGCTTCAAATTGCACCATTGTTTGGTCGTCAAAAGGATTTGGATAGACTTTTAGTGTATTTGTTTCTACTATGACTGGTGCATCTGTCCCTACAGGTCCATTTATCTCAAATTGATACTGAATACCTTCTTTGAAATTGTCACCCTGGATTGGGGCTTCTTGATAATTGGGTGTATTATTAGCTTGATAAACATAATATCCACAGGGATTATTGGCATTACATTGCAACATGCCATCTCCTACCGCGTCAACTATATTGAAACTGTAACAACCATTATGTGGTAGGGTAACCGATACTGTATTTTGCTGGTTATTACCAAAGGTAGTCGTAGAATTACATTCAGGCGTATAGACAGTACCCCCACCCAATGGGCCTACACATGTGTTTCCGTTATATGCTATGACTTGCTGATTAGATAAATCCTTTATTTCCCAATAGGTTTCATTACCATAACTATCTGTTCTTATCCTTACTTTTATTTGCCGATCAGTAAATTTTATAGCTTTGGTAAAGCTCTTGGAACGCATATTATCTTGCAAAAACAATTCATTTGGTAATGGATCTAATGAAAGCGTGAGTGTCCCTGTATCTTGGAGTATGATATTATTAGCAATAATTTCACGTTCGTCTAAGGGAGATAGAGTGCCGGTTACTTGTATGGTTGTGAGTAATAAATCATTCAACCGAACAAAGACATTGACACCACTAATAGGGTTTTTTCCAGTATTAACGACCGTAAATTTTGGTTTAATAACAGTAGTTCCGCAAATTTCATTGTATGGCAAACCTGGATCAAAATAGTAAATACCTACATTATTGTCGCCTGCTGGTAAAGGGCATTGTGATGCACGTGCCCAAAGAGAGGTAGCAGTAAGGGCAGGCACTTTTTCAATTCTTTTGCCCGGACAAATATAAAAAACAGTTGGAAAGGATGTGACATTGAATTGCTGAGCAAGTTGGCTGCTGCTGATAATGGGAAAATCAATTCCTGCTGTCCAATCCTGTTTAGTATTATTCGGAGATGAGCAATTATTATCACCAAAGATACAATTATCATTGGTATTTGGATCTCCTTCTATGTAGAAAATTTCTAGTTGATTATCACCTGTTGGACCATGACTAGCATACAAATTGTTCAAAAAACCACCATTATGGTAGGCAAAAGAGGTTTTACTATCGGTGGAAAAAAACACCAAGATTACGATTTTTCCTTCGTTTAACTTAGCATACAGGTTTTGACTATTTCCATTGATATCCACTGCGGAAAAGTCTGGAGCTGATTGGGCTTTTGAATTTACCGCAATTAGTAGCATCAAGGATGCTAAAATAAGTATAAGTTTTTTCATCACAAATGTAAAACGACACGTTTTTAAATTTTCCTCTATTCTAGAAAACAAGAAAGCACAGTATCTCAAAAGTTAAATTTTTCGAGCGGTAACTATTTTTAAGTCTAAAGCAATGCCCTAGCATAGAAAACAGGAAATACCAATACGAAAGTTACCTTCTGGTGGGAATACCGTATACTAAAACTTCCTTTGGCACATACTCCATCTTATTTGGATAAAATTGAGTATGTGCTTATTAAATAATAAAGGTAGAATCACGGTGATGAATCATTATACAACTATATAGACAAGATACCCTTTAAAATCCCCTACTTTATTTGGGGTATTTTATTTTTGTATTTGCAAATATTTGACAATTTCCAATTGTCAAAGCATTGTTCGTTTAGATGACTCCAATTATTGATAAATAAGTGCCCATAATAGGGATTAGATGGGCAGTACAATCGGTGTAGAACAACTATGTGTACAATAAGATTAGGGTTTGTAACGCTAAAATACCGCTAATGTTTGCTAATTTTAGGCTTTAACATGTTTATTCTATTTAGGTGACTATCTAGCATTCAGATATTTTTATACCTTTGTTCTTTCATACTATTACTCATCACATTTACTACTTTTGGTTATGACTCGTTTTTATTTATTATTTACAATTTTGGCATTTTCCACAAGCCTTTCGGCACAGGTTGCACCCGATTTTGAATTTTTACCCGATAGCGTAAGCATCTTAGTACCTGCTACGGTACAAGACTCTGCTGCGGATTTGGAAATACACAGTATGGTTGCTACTGATATTATGGTTAAATGGCAACGAAATACGCTAATGATCTCACCTGGCTGTCAAACTCAGGTTTGTGACCTAAATGCTTGCTATGGTGCTGGATTTAGCACAAAAACATTCCCGTTGGGTGCCAACCAAGAAGGTCCTATCTCTGTCCACTTGATCAATAATACCGGTAATACCTGCCAAGCTGTTATTCGTTTGGATATGTGGAATGTAGATGTTCCAAGTGTAGTCGTTCCATCTTATTTTGTCTTTAATGCAACAAGTTCAATCAATGATATTTTTCGCCTAGAAGAAGTTAAGGTGTTCCCTAATCCAACAAGCGATTATTTCACGATCCAGAATGATAAAGTGGCTCGCGTACGCATGATGACCTTAGATGCGCGCGAAGTAGCCAATTTTAATATTGAACAAACAAAAACATGCATGCTAAATGGCCAATCATCAGGTTTGTATGTGCTTTTAATGGAAGATAATACAGGCAAAGCGATAGGGGTAGCACAGTTGGATGTGAAATAAAATTACACAATTCCTCGGTACGTTTTTCCTATTGGAAGGCTAATAGCGTCCAATTTGATCTCTGTGGCCGAAAAAGAAGTGATTTTCTCCTTATTTATGATATAAGAGCGGTGTATCCTTACAAAATTATTGGAGGGTAGCCGCTCTTCCATTTCTAGTAGTGTCATTTGGGTAACCCAAAAACGATCCTTTACATGAATTTTTGAATATTCTTTCATGCTTTCTATAAAAATAATTTCACTCAACTGCACTTTTACTTGTTGTTTGTTTACCTTGAAAAATACAGATTCTGTTGCTAGTATAGGCGGAATTCTGCGTTTTACCCTTTCCATGGCCTCTAAAAAACGCCCAAAAGATATAGGCTTTAACAAATAATCTACCACATCGTGGCGATAGCCATCCAACGCATAATCATGATAAGCGGTTGTCAAAATAACCAACGGTGGATGCTTTAACAACTGCAACATTTCTAACCCTTTAAGTTGTGGCAAGTGAATATCCAAAAACATCAAGTCAACTGTGTTTGTTTGCAACCAATCTAGCGCAAAAACGGCATCGCGGCATAAGCCTACCATTGCTAATGAGGGGGTTTGGCGGATATATTCGCTGAGTAGTTCTGCTGGTAGCACTTCATCTTCTACAATTAAACATCTTAAATGTGTATTGTTTATCATGTTTTGCCTAGTATGAGTATAACGGAGAACAGGTGTTCGTTTTCTTGTATTTTTAATTGATATTGACCTTCATATAATAATTCCAGTTGACGTTTTAAGTTTTTTAGGCCAATACCGTTATCATTACCGATAGACGCTTCTTTTGAATTTTCGATCATAAATTTGAAAAGGTCGTTTTTTTGTTCTATTTGCCATTCGATAAAAATATCAAAACGACTTTCTCCGGCGCCATGTTTAAATGCATTCTCAAACAAAGGTAATAAAAGTAGTGGTGGTATAGCAAATTGCGGATCTTGTACATCAATATGGCCATTCACGTTCAATCGTGTTCCAAATCGCACTTTTTCCAATGCGATATAGTCTTCAATGATCTGTATCTCTTTTGATAATGGAATAGTCTCCGTATCGCATTCGTACAAAATATAACGCAAAATATTGGATAATCGGAGCACCATTTCAGAGGTTTGTGGGGCATTTCGTAGCGAAAGTGTATAAATATTGCTCAATGTATTGAACAAAAAATGCGGATTGGTTTGGTTGCGCAAAGCATTCAGTTCTGCTTTGGTTTTTTCCAATATTAACTGTTGTTGCTTGATAGAAAAATCGACAAATTGCCTTGTAAATCGAAGTGAAAGTACTAAAAATAAGGTGAGTGCCAAATCAAGAAACTTATAAACAATACGGTATTCGTTCCAAAATGTTATGGTATATTCTTCTTTATACCATATTGGATAAATGATCCAATACATCAATGACCGACTAATAAATGTAGCCACTAACAGGACGATCGCCACTTCTACCAGCCATTGCCACCAGTTCCCTTTTCCCAAAAGAGGTGTCCTCAACAATACAGCATAAACCATAATAATACGCACAGGTAATTCCATCATTTCGGCTGAATAGGCGCGGGTAAATTTTAGGTCGTATCGACCATCAATAAAACCCATTACGAGTAAGTATATTAACCAAAAAAGAAGGTGCCTCAACCAGCGTGGCATACTTTGTTTCATACCACAAAGGTATATGGGTTCTATTACTTTAATGACACCATTCGACCGGAGGAAACCACTATTTAACCCGTGTTACCGCTTGTATAGTGAAATTCTCTTACATTATTGACTAAAATTGGAGTTGTTTGTACAAAATTATTATTTCTATGAAACATATACTATACACGCTTTTCGCCTTGATGGCGATACTTAACGTTCAGGCCCAGCAGTTTACACCACTTGTTGCCGGTCCATTGGTCAATACTACGGGTGACAGTAGAAGTATCAACATTGTTGATGTAAATGGTGATGGTTTGGAGGATATATATATTACCAATGGCTTAAAAAATGGACAAAACAATGAATTGTACATAAATCTTGGCAATAATAACTTCCAAAAAATAACAGATCACCCGATTGTATTGGATAATTCTCCATCCGATGGTGCCACTTGCGCCGATACGGATAATGATGGTGATTTAGATTGCTTTATGGTCACTTGGTACAATAAACGGAATTATTTTTACCAGAATAACGGGCTGGGCAATTTTACGCATTTACCCGATGCCATTACAGGAGCACTTGGCTCCTACTCCGAAACTGCTTCTTTTGCTGATTATGATAAAGATGGTTTAGTAGATATTTATATAACGAATAGTGAAGGCGATAAACGTAATTTACTCTACCGAAACTCGGGGAATAACAATTTTACCAAAATTACTGCCCCTTGGTTGAATGAAAGCAAACCTAGTAGAGCCGCAGTTTGGGCCGATTACGATAATGATGGCGATCAAGACCTCTACGTTGCCAATGAAAACGGAAATACCAATAGTCTTTTTATTAATGACAATGGCAGCAATAATTTTGTGAAAGTGGTAAATGACCCCTCCGTGCAAGAAAGCCAAAGTTCGATGACTGCGAGCTGGGGCGATGTAAATAACGATGGTTTTCAGGATCTTTTTGTGGGCAATGCTGGCTATTTTCAAACACAAAACAATCGCTTATTTATCAACAACGGAAATGGAGGCTTTACAGCGGCAGCAAATGGCCCAATCAATACAGATAACGGGTGCTCTTATGGAAGTGGTTTTGCTGATTATGACAATGATGGCGACCTTGATCTATTTGTGAGTAATGGTTTTTGTAACGCACCGATCGTCAATTTTTTGTATGAAAATGATGGAAATGGCCAGTTTTCGCGTAACCTCAATGCGCTGAGTGACTTTACAACGCCATGCTCTTTTGGTATGGCTTGGGGCGATCTGGACAATAATGGTTTTCAAGATATAGTTATATCAACTTGTAAAAACACCGATACGAGTCCCGAACCCAATAATTTAGTTTTTATGAACAATGGAAATGATAACCATTGGTTGAAAATTAAAGTAGTGGGCACTACTTCTAACTACGCTGCTATTGGGGCTCAAATTATTCTAACTGCCCAAATTAATGGCCAAACTGTCGCTCAAATGCGTGAAATTAGCGCGCAAACGGGTTATTGTGGACAAAATAGTCTTGTAGCGCATTTTGGATTAGGTAATGCCACATCCATTGAGAATATTACCATTAAGTGGCCTTCTGGGTTGGAACAGGTTTGGGGGAATGTTAATTTGAATACCACTGTTTTGATTATTGAGGGCAGTCCTACTATCGGTGAAAATAGTCCGGCTGCCCAAAATATTTTTTCCGTTAAAGCTAACCCAAATCCAATTTTAGATTCCATCAACTGGACACTAGAAACAGCGCGGCCCCTCGAAAATATATCTTTTGCTTTGGTGGATATGCAAGGCAAAATATGGCGAAAACAAGACCTGAATCGAGTAGAATCGGGGATGACCCAATATAAATGGAACGCAACAGATATTTCAGCCGGACTATATTTGCTAAAAACAACAAGTGCGCAATGGGGCGAATCCGTTATCGTTTTGAGCAAAACTCGCTAAGAACGATGTGTTTTTGTATGATTATTAACAAAATTGTAACTACTGTGGTGGCACACGGATTAAACGGATTGGACACGAAATTAAAATAAAAAAAGGAGCCCTGCTTTTCTATTGAAAAGCAGGGCGTTCTAATTTTTAACCTTAGTGCGAACTAAAATTAGCGGATTAAAGCACTGAGTGTATGATTTGGGAAAGATAATTATACCTAGATTAATATACACACTCAGTATAGGGGCGCAAAGATAATGCATCTACAGTGGTAAATTTGGCATAAATAAAATATTTTTTTTTTGGAAACCACCCTGCCTTACGACAGGGTGGAAAATCCCAAAAAACCAAATGAAAACAATCTTCTTCTTTATCGGAACATCCCAAGGGACAGGGACGGATTTTACTGTGTGTAATCGGTTTTCTTTCGCTAATTTTTTTGGAAACCACCCTGCCTTACGACAGGGTGGAAAACCCCAAAAAACCAAATGAAAACAATCTTCTTCTTTATCGAAACATCCCCAAGGAACAGGGACGGACTTTACTGTGTGTAATCGGTTTTCTTTCGCTAATTTTTTTTGGAAACCACCCTGCCTTACGACAGGGTGGAAAACCCCAAAAAACCAAATGAAAACAATCTTCTTCTTTATCGAGACATCCCAAATAGGGATGGATTTTACTGTTTAAAACCGCCCTACCATTTCGACCGGGCGGCTTAGAAACTAAATGAAAACAATCTTTATTACTGCCTGCTTTCTCTACTCATTTGCAGAGAACGACTTTCTGACGTACCTTCGTGGCTAGGTAACAAAAAAAATAACCGAATTTTTGTTCGTTTACACAATATTTGAGAAAACTGCCCTTTATAGTGCTTAAATTAGAAGTTTATTAACAAATCTAACATTATTAATTGTTTTTTTAGGCAAATAATACCCATTTTTGATAACAACAAAAACGATATGCATAAAGTAGTACTCTTCAATCCGCGCAGTGCAAATGCTAAACATCGCATCCCCAATACGATTTTGCAAGTTGGTGCTTCTATTTATGGTCAATTTGAATTTGTTATTGTTGATGGAAATAAAGAAGTGGATCCTTGGCAGACGATCAATGCTTATTTTGCCACGGGCGAGTACGGTTTTTGGGGCTGTACTGTGATGCCTGGCCCTCAATTACAACAAGCTATTCCATTTACAAAACAGATCAAAGATCTCTATCCTCATGTGGTTACGGTGTGGGGAGGTTACTTCGCGTCTAACCAATTTAGGGTAGTTATGGAGAGTAATTGCGTCGATTTTATTGTGGATGGCCCAGGAGATAAAGCATTTCCTGCACTTTTGGATGCGTTAATTCATAAAAAGCCTTATGAGTTTATTCAAAATTTAATCTGGAAAACTGAAGAAGGCGTTATCATAAAAAATACGAAAGAGGCTTTACTCGACCAAGATGCGCTTCCCGTGCTACCTTATCATTTTTTAGACCAGTTTTATCCTTTGGAAGGTTATTTGCCCCGTACCTACCTTGGGAAGCGCACCTTAGCCTACCATAGTAGCATGGGATGTCCTTTTAAATGTTCTTTTTGCGCGGTAGTGCCCATATATGAAGCGCGCTGGCGGGGGAAATCTGCGGAGTCTATTTTTCGAGATGTGATGTTTGTGAAAGAGCATTGGCAAGCCGATGCCGTGGAATTTCATGACAATAATTTCTTTGTCAGCGAGAAACGAGTGCGTACTTTCAGCGAACTTATGTTGGGCCAAGGGATGCAATGGTGGGGGGAAGCACGTATAGACACAATGGATAGTTTTTCGGACGAGACCCTCACTTTGATGCGAGACTCGGGTTGTAAAATGATCTTTTTTGGTGCAGAAACGGGTAATGATGAAATATTAAAACAAATGGACAAAGGCGGTAAACAAACAGGAAAACAAATCCTAAGTTTTGCGGCAAGGATGCATAAGTTTGGTATTATACCCGAATATTCTTTTGTGTTGGGTATGCCTGCCGATTCACCAGAGCAGGTATGGCGGCAAATAGAGGCCGATATTTCATTTATAAAAGCGGTAAAAGAAGTAAATCCCGATACGGAAATCATAATTTATATTTATTCGCCAGTGCCTACGGAGGGTTCCGATCTTTACCAACGGATTCAAGAAGCAGGATTTAAGTTTCCTGAAACACTAGAAGATTGGCTTCTGCCACAATGGGAAAAATTTGACCTCCGGCGCAATCCGCTTACACCTTGGCTCACTGCCGCTATGGTGGATCGGATTCGGCAGTTTGAAACGGTGTTAAATGCTTATTACCCAACCACTTCTGATATTAAACTCAGCAATTTTCAACGGAAAACGATTAAAACATTATCCGCGTGGCGGTATAAAAGTGGTATTTACAAGTTTCCTTATGAATTAAAAATAATGCAAAAATTTTGGTTGCGGTACCGACAACCGGAATGGGAAGGTGCTTAAATTATTGTACGACCCAACGTCATCCTAAGAATTGACGTATATATTACTATTGAAAAGACAAATCCATGTTTACAAAACTACACTACTTTTATATTGCATTAGCACTACTGTTCTACAGTTGTGAAAAAGCACCGCTTGGTTTTTATAACGGAATGGGTAAACGACCCAAATATATTTCGTTTGATGAACTTAAAAGCATCAAAAGCCTACCACCAGAGGATATTACAGCATCCGGTACTATATTTTTGAAGGATAACCTGTTTTATATTCTTGAGTGGCGCAAAGGCATTCATGTTTACGATATTAGCGATTCCTTGAATACCGTTAATTTGGTGTTTTTGAGTATTCCTGCTATCACAGATTTTACGATTTCGGGGCAGTATTTGTATGTTGACAGCTGGGTCGATTTAGTCACTATTGATATTGCTAATCTTCAGCAAATCAAAGAAGTAGGCAGGGCGGAAAACGTGCTCAAGCCTGCACTTTATCCATTACTATACGATGGCATTTTTGAATGTGTAGATGCCTCCAAAGGCGCGGTAATAGATTGGGAAGATGCTGAACTGACCGATGCAAAATGTATTACTTCTAATTGATAATATTAACTTTCGACTTATGAAAAAGACACTTTTAGGTTATTTATGTTTTTTATTGCTCTTTGTGGCCTGCACACAAGATGCGGATTTGGCTATCTCCGAGGGGGGTAAATCGGGATCAATTACCCGCTTTACTACCCATCAGGGTTATATGTATGTGCTTAATCTGAATGAAGTACAAACGTATAGCCTTAGCAATCCAAACAAACCACTGTTAGTACACACATTAACCACTGATTATGGTTTAGAAACGATTAATATTTATGATAATACAATTTTCTTAGGATCTACTACCGCTTTGTATATTTTAGATATTAGTGATCCCGCACAACCAGTTCTATTATCAAAAACAGATCGATCACTCGCTTTTTTTAGCGGTTGTGACCCTGTAGTGGTCAAGGGGAACTATGCCTATTCTACGGTCAAAACCATTATCAATATCTGCGGGAATAGTTCATCCATGAGTGCCGTAATTGTTTTTGATATCGTTGATAAAACACGACCTATTGAGTTGGCTTTCTATGAGTTGGTAGCCCCCAATGGTTTGGGATACAAAAACAATTATTTATTTGTTTGCGATGAAGGCTCGGATTATTTAGAGGTATTTGATATTAGCGAGCCCAATAAGTTAGTAAAGACCAGTTTGGGTATTCCTATTATAGATCCCATTGATTTAATTATAGATGGTAGCAAAATGTTTGTGGCCACAAAAACTGATTTTCAAATTTTTGACGTCTCTGATATGAATAATATCCGTAGAATTGGTAAAATTGAACGATAAATGAGAATAATACTCTTTTTATGCTGTTTAATGCCTGTTTTTATATGGTCGCAGGAAAATAATGTTCCTGCTAGATTTCAAATCCCGAAGGTTTCGATAAGGACAAACATGCTTACTTTGATCAATATATTTCAACAATCTTACGGTGTTGGTATAGAGGCACGTATAGCGCGTCGGTGGAGTTTTGATGTAAATGGCGGCGCTTTTTTCAGTGCTATTCCAGTAGCAGATAACGTAGGCGAATCTTATCGTGGACTTCGTTGGAGGAGTACATTGAAATATTACTATTATTTAGGTGAAAAATGCGGTTTTTATGCAGGTATAGAAGGTAAATACAATAATATCAACCACCGATCATACAAAAACATTAGCCGTCAGGGCGGTCAGTTTAATGAGATAAAATTGATACAAAGGGATATAATCATCAAAGGAGGTAATTTAGGCTCGGGGTTACAATGGTGCTTTGGGCCAAAGCAACGGTTTGTACTGGACACATATCTTGGACTCGGTATGAAAGAGCGCGATATTTCTATTGATTTTCCTCCAGATGCGGAATTGTTGGGATTCTTTAGGGCACTTACTTTTGAGCGAGCAGTAGGGATAAAAAGGGTGCCTGATTTGGTATTTAATGTATCGCTAGGCATTGCAATTTGGTAAGAAATTTATTGGTGCAATTACTTCATATAGCGTTCATATTCCCTTAACGAACAACCTATGCTGTTGTGATAACTTTGTGGCATTATTTTCACCACAAAATTTTTTACATCATGACATTTGTTACTGACAACATCGAAATCGAATCTACATTTGTAGATGGCGAAGAATTAATCAATCTTGACCCAAATGAGGCAGCAGACGAAGCTACTGAAGAGGTAGAAGAAGAGGCTTTTGAGGCAGAAGAAGTAGATGCGGAAGAAGCATCTGAAGAGGCTGCTGAAGAAGAAAACTAGTTGTTTCGACAGACCCGGTAACGAGTAGTTATTACTCATTACCGGGTTTGTGCTATCAAAAAAGGCGTATTTATTTGTTTTGTTGCAATTTTTCTGCGGATATAAATCGAATAGATAAAGAATTAACGCAGTGTCGTGTGTTTTTAGTCGTCAATCTTTCTCCACTAAATACGTGTCCCAAATGCCCATCACAATTGGCACAACATATTTCCACCCTTTTCATGCCAAAAGTGCTGTCAACATGTCGTGTTATCGCACCTTCTATTTCATCATCGAATGAAGGCCATCCACATCCCGAGTCAAATTTATCGGTTGAATTATAGAGTGGCGCATTACAACGGCGGCACACAAATATACCATTGCCTTTAAAATTATTATACTCCCCTGTGAATGCTCGTTCAGTGCCTTTCTCTGCAATAACGTATTCTTCTTCTGGGGTGAGTTGATTCCAGTTATTTTCCATAATAATTTGATTTAGTGAAAGAGGATAAACATAAACTATACCACTAAGTTTATGCTTATCCTCTTAAAATTCTGTTATTACTGCTTAACAAAGGACGCGTAATAGCGTTGCCCTTGTTTGTCCACTAAAATAGTAAAGTAGATACCAGGCGCAAGTCTTGAAACATCTACTTGGGTTATGGTATCAAATTGCTGCTGGTTGACCATAGTTTGACCCGTATTATTCACAATGAGTAAAGAAATTGGCTCAATATTGCCCATTTCTATGTTCAATACACCTTCATTCATAACAGGATTGGGCCAAAGGCGAATACCTGCCGACTGAAAAGGAGTAGTAGTATTAACCACATTATCAATTGTAATGACCGATAATGTGGTTTCGCAACCATTTACATCCTTCATGGTGAGTGCATATTTGCCAGCAAAAAGCCCCGTCAAATCTTCTGTTGTAGCGAATGGTTGGTTATCTTTTCTCCAATCAAAGGTAAAAGGAGGTGTGCCACCAACGGGGGTAACACTGATAAATCCAACCCCTGTATTGTTCAAATCATTACCAAAAAGTACACCTCCTATATCAGGCAAAGGATAGGTAGTGACGGTAAAGGAGCAGGTGGAACTATTGCCTGCATTATCGGTTACCCGATAAACTTGAGTCGTGGTGCCTGCTGGGAAATAAGAATTATTCGGCAGCCCTTGAATAATGGCGTATTGTATGCCTGTTGTAAGGCAGTTGTCAATTACGGTTGGCAAATCAAAATTAGTAGAGAAACCAGAATCACATTGTACAATATTGACTGGGCAAGTAATTGTGGGCGGCACTGTATCAATGGCGACGATAGAGAAATTAGCCAATGTGGTACAACCATTTGAATTGGTAACTGTGGTTGTATAAACACCAACAGCCAGCAAGTTTTGACCAGCACTAGGGAAGTTAAACGAATAAGGTGGTGTACCACCGCCAGTTACATTGATGACCACAAATCCTGCTTGTTGGTTAGGACAGGATACATTCGTAATTGAAGCAATTTCGGCTACTAATGGTGCTGGTTCTGTTACGATAGCGGTATCCAACAGTGCGCATCCAGTGGCATCTGTCATGATAACAGTATAAACACCTGCTAGGATGCCTGAAATGGATTGGGTAGTTTGGGTATTACTCCATATATAAGTGATGGGCGATTGGCCACCAATATACACAGCGTTGATGCTGCCATTGGACACTCCTGCACAACTTGCGTTGGTTGCATTAAGTGCTGCAACACCTGTACAATTAAAGGCATTGATAAAGGCATTTTGAGTATTGGTACATCCATTGTTATCGGTAACGGTTACCGTGTAAGTACCTGCTGCCAAATTGTTAGCCGTTTGTAAGGTGCTTCCATTTGACCATAAATAGGAAAAAGGTGCTGTTCCTCCATTTGCATTTACAGTTGCTGTACCGTCCGTAGCACCGATAGCAGTTACATTTGTGGTTGAAATACTGGTCGCCAATGAGGGAGGCTGGCTAATGGTTACGGATAAAATAACAGGGCAATTGGTGGCATCGGTAGCGGTTACGGTATATGTACCCGATGCCAAATTACTTACGGATGATGTAAAGGCTTGGTTGGACCATTGATACACGATTGGATTGTTCGCATTACCTACTGTAACAGTGGCTGTTCCGTTATTTTGTCCATTACAAGAAATATTAGTGGACTGGATGTTTGCTGTGAAAGAGCAATTAAATGCACTCACATTGACCGTTTGAAAACTAGAACATCCATTATTGTCCAAAACAGTTACAGTATAAACACCCGCCGATAAATTTTCAATGGTTTGGGTAGTGGCGTTATTGCTCCAAAGATAATTATAAGGCGCAGTGCCACCACTTGGATTAGCCGTAGCTGTACCATTATTTTGCCCTGCGCCAGTTATTGCTGTTGCACTTGCGTTTGCAACAAGTGCGGCTACGGGTTGAAGGATAACAACTGGCACAGTTGCGGTACATCCGCCGCCATCGGTAGCGGTTAATACATAACTTCCGGCGGTCAAACCTGTAATATTGGCTGCTGTAGATGTATTACTCCACAAGTAAGTATAAGGGCTAATGCCACCACTGACTAATGCGGTTGCCGTTCCGTTATTTCCTCCAAAACAAGATACATTGCTCGAATTAGAGATACTTACCACTACAGCACTTGATTGCTGAACTGTGGTGCTTATAGTAGATGTACAACTGTTTGTGGTATTAGTAGCAGTTAAAGTATATAAACCTGGCGCACTAACCGTAGGTGTAAGCGTATTTGCGCCGGAAACTACCATTGGGCCAGTCCACTGATAACTAAAAGTGCCGGCTGCGTTGTTTGTTCCGTTCAGTATGACTGTAGGGCTATTACAAGTAAGTGAATCTGGTGGGGCAACGACTACATTTGGAGGTGTTATATCTTGCAATACTGTAGCCGTTGATGAGTTGGTACAACCATTAGCACTATTTGTAATAGTAACCGTATAAGTGCCAGGGCTATTTACCGTTATACTACTGATATTATTCCCCGATGTGATGCCTGCACCCGCCCACGCGTAAGTTGGATTGGTAGCATTCGTAAAAGAAGGCACCGATATTTGAGTTGTACCGCAGGTTAATGTACCATCTACAGTACTTGCAGATGGTGGTGTTGTATTGCCCGAATAAGTAGCAGTACTCGAACTCGTACAACCATTCGATGGATTGGTAGCCACTACAGTATAAACAACGCCAGGGCTGAGCGGTATGGTGGCCTGTGTGGAATTGCCACCTCCTGGCCATGTCCAATTGAATTGTGCGGGTGCATTACTGGTTGCTGTTGCATTAGACGAAGGATTGGTACACGTCGCCGTAGTGGTTGATACACTCAAACTAGGTAGCGCAATATTAGAAATAACGGTAGCAGTTGCAGTGGCGGTACAACCATTGGCTAATGATGTGACTGTTACAGTATAAGTGCCTGGTTGTGATACAGATGGATTTTGTAAGTTAGAACTAAAACTTGGGCCAGACCAACTGTAACTTACATTGCCTACCGCAGATGCAGTAATTAATCCTGTTGGATTGGTACAAGAAAGGGTAGTACCACTTGTGCTCACAACAGGTGGTGTAGGCGCGGTGACAATAGCAGTTGCGGTTTTGGTACAACCATTGGCATTATTGGTTACTTGCAAGGTGTAAGTACCCGCTCCGCTCACTGTTGCGTTAATTGTACTTCCTCCTGTGATGATATTGCCGCCAGGAGGTGCTGTCCAAAGATAAGCAAAATTGGGGCCTGTTGATGAACCTGTACCACTCACCGTTGTTGAATTACTCGTACAAGATTGTGTCGATCCAGTTGCAACTGCTACAGGTGCAATGGTATTTGAACTTACTACCGCAGTAGCCGTTTTTGTACAGTTATTACCATCCGTAACCGTAACGGTATAAGTTGCTGCTGCGTTGACGTTCAGTGGGTTATCATTGCTTCCATTCGACCAAAGATAAGTATAAGAGGGTGTGCCTCCATTAGCAGTTACTGTAATTGAGGTGGTAGAACTGGCGCAAGTAATGGCACCTCCTACCATCGTGAGGGCAGTAAGTGCTGATGTTGGTTGCGATATATTCGCAATGGCAGTACCAGTACCACCGCTACTTGCAGTAACGGTTACGGTATAGTTACCTGCTACTAGATTAATAGCCGTAGCGGCTGTTTGGCCATTGCTCCACAAGTAGGTATAAGTGCCAGTCCCTCCAGATCCTGCTGCCGTAGCATTACCATTATTACCCCCAAAGCAAGAAACATTTGTTGTTCCTGTTATTTCCGCTGTAATATTGGCAGGAGCGTCAACTGGTACGATCATATTTTCTGCTTTAGGAAAATCGCCATTAGAGCCAGAACCATTACAGAAATTTCCAATAAAATAAAACTTAGCAGTATTTCCTACTGGTGTACCTACCGCTTTCCAATCAAAACTCCAACTGATTTCAGAGCCATTTCCAGAAAAATTCTTAGGATTGCGGTGATCTACATATTCACGTGCACCAAATGTCTCAGTACCGGCACCATTAGCGGAAAGTGCAGTTAAGTCGCCATAATTATTGTTGTTGCCATCTACAACGACCATTTGGAAGCCTCCTCGATTGGGGTTGCCGGAGGAGGAAGTCATTCTTAAGACAAGTGGGTATGTGGTACCTGGTATAATAGTACCGGGAAGTCCTTCCAATGTTACTGATCCATCGAAGCCACTGGAGTTATTACCGCCGTGGCAACTACTACAATTATTTTCAAATGGTGCTCCTGTATAACCATTTGGCGGATTACCAGAACTGGCCAATAGTGCAATGGCCGAAACGATGAGTAAAGCAAATTGTGTACTACGTTGGCGGAGTAGTTTTTTCATGAATAATTAATTTAAAAAAGTATGGTGTGTTTATTTATATTAACATTTGGTTACTCCATCGTATCAAGATATTGAAGTTATTTTTGCTTTTTTATAAACAGGTACGGTGGAACAAGGCTCACCGAACATGATACTTTGCGCAATAGGTTGCAAGCGTCGCGTAATCTCCAAGTATGCAGAAGGTGGAACTGGTTGATCGCTACAACCTTTTACTACCATCCTTTTACCAACGTATGGAGATATATCCAATGCTGCTATTTTTTTCCAAAACACAATTTCAGGTAATTGCTCTGGGGTAGATTGCACAATATCCGCTGCAAAAGGAGCAGCGTATGTGGCTACAAGCATATATGCCCACATGGGAATAATTGCATCAGCAGAGCAATAAACAGCGAGGTTTTTTTCGGTATATTGTGCCCAATTGTGTTCTTCTAATGCTGCCCGAAAGTCTTTTTCTTTCAAGATCATTTCCATGAACAAGTAATTTTTGAGATCGAAACCAACAATTTCTCCTTTTGGATAAAATGTTTCTAAGTCAAGGGTAACTAGGCCGCTTTGGGCCACTCTATTCACTAATTCCATAATTTATTGATTTTGGCTTTCAAATGTTTCCTCTAGGACTGGAATAACACCAATACTGTTTTCCACTTCTTTAAAATCTTTGGGTTTGGGCAAATCATTAAGGCTATTTATTCCCATATAATCCATAAATTTATCAGAAGTAGCATATAGAAGTGGCCTGCCGGGGCCTTCACTTCTGCCGCTAATTATAACCAATTCTTTCTCCAAAAGTTTTTGAATAGCATAATCACAACTCACACCTCGTATTTCTTCCAACTCCGATTTGCTCACAGGTTGCTTATAAGCCACAATAGCCATTGTTTCCATCGCTGCCTGAGAAAGGCGTTTTTTGGTGCTTTGTTTAAGGTGAATTGCAATGGTATTATGGTAAGCACCTTTTGTTAAAAACTGATATCCGCCGCCAATTTCGACCAACTCAAAAGCAAAATTTTCAGATTTGAACTGCGATTGGATACTCGTAATCGCTGCTTGGAGATCCGCCTCGGTGATATCCGGCTGTAATGCTTCTTGTACCACTACGAGTATTTCTTGTAATGGTAAAGCCTGGGGCGAAGCAAAAACAAGGGCTTGTATATGTTGTTGTAGTAATTCCATGTGATGTGCAAATGTACTATGTGTTCTTGATTAATGCAGGGCGGTGCAACATTTCGTGGTAACAAATCACATCATCTGCAAAATAATGGCAAACCATGCTTTTTCTAGTGATCGGTTTGCCGTCCGTTGGTATTCCTTTTATGGGGCTGCCTCCGTGGATTAAATTGGAATGCCAAATTAAAACATCCCCTCGTTTGGCTAAAAAAGTAGCAGGTTGTAAATTATTTTGTTCAATTATTTCTGCTATTTTGTCCTCATAACGCGCATTGCTATCATTCCCCACCAAAAAAGTAGAATCTCCAGAGTTGTAATCATTTGTACTAACAAACGGCAATCGGTGGCTTCCCGGATAATACACCAATGGCCCATTCATTTCTGTACAATCTTCTAAAGCATACCAAGCCGCAATCATAAATCCTTGTGGCTCGGTAGTCATGTGGATCGCATCGGAGTGCGGGCGTTGCTCGCTACCCAAATTGAAATTCAGCGTTTGGAAAGGAATAATCTTTTTACCCAACAAAAAAGTGAGGATTTGGATCAGTTCTGGTCGCCTAAAAAAACGCTCGTTGGCTATTGTACTCGTCTCAAATAGGTTAAATATTTTCCTGCCTGTAAAATTAAAACCTGCTTTCCCTTCGGCTAATAGTTGCTCAATTTCTTGGTTCAGCGCATCAGTTTCAGCAGAAGGTACAAAGTTTTCTAAAATAAGGTAACCTTGCTCAATAAATTGCTGGAGTTGCGCCTGCACTGTTGGAGAAAACTGATGTATATCCGAGTGGCTTGATAGTTTTTCCAAAGCACCGGCTTGGTCAATCCATGGAACTTCACCCTTGCGTACACGTTCAAAATCATGTTTGCTCAACGGGCTAAAAATGCTTTTTTTTAACCCAAATTGCTTGTATAAAGCCTTATTGCGCTTTAATGCAGGTGCATTGAGTAGGTTATTGATCACATATACCGCTTTTACGGTGCGCAAAAAACCGGAGTACTTCGAAAAAATACGTTGCAATGAAAATGACATGGTGCAAAGGTAAGTACTTGGACATAATTAATTGCAGAAATGAACGCAGGTATTTTTCGGCTAGACGAGCCATTTTTGAGGCAGATAGCAGCGCTATCTAACGAAAAAA
>JAYUKX010000004.1:0-6200 GCA_043764095.1 Chitinophagales bacterium | reverse complement strand
TCGGAAAGTTGATCTGGATCTATATCTTTTATTTGTTCGTACATCTTGCAAAGTTATGTTTTTTCCATAAGTTTACCCCCGCTTTTTGAGGGGATACCTTTTTGTAAAGATGAAAAACGGCTGCAAATCTATAAAATTTATATTATTTCCTGAGTAAAAACTTTTTACTTGCTGCGCCTGTCCTTGTATCGCTTCCTCTACATCGCGCCACCAAACAAAATGCATTGTATCCAAAGAGATCGCAAAAACAGCCTGTCCATCCTCCAAATGATAAAAAGATTGAAAAATACGCTGCATAGCTGCCTCGCGTTTTATTGTTTCCCCATTTTGTAGTTCTACTCGGATTTTATCCTCGCCAATACGCTCCACCAAGGCCGTGCAGCCATCGGTTTGAAACAATAAACCGTTTTTCCAGAAAAGCCGCTGTTTTGCCTGACTGCCCCAATGGGCGACAAAACGTGCGATATGGCTTTTGGGTAAAAACTCCGGAAACCATAGCGTGAAGGCGTGACTTAGGTTGGCATATTCCTTCGCTGCTTCCAATTTATCGGGTTTAGTGCAGGTGTCAGGTAAGTATTGCGGGGCAACCAATTGGCCAGTTGGGAGGCCGTTGTCATCGCTTTCAGGGAAAACCAACTCGAATTCGTGCAGTAGTTCTACGAATTCGTCGGCAGTGGTAGTAGTGTCGGCGACACTTTCACCGAGACTTTCGCGCACCCAATCCAAATCAAAAAAGCCCTGTTTTTCTAGCACTTTTCGGCTTAAAATGGCATAAATTTGATTACAAGCCCAATCAGGACGTAGAAAAACCCGTTTGCGCAGACGCTCGTTGTTCGGATAATACAGTATATCGCCTGTGATATCGCGGAGATAAATCTGCACCAAATCCATGCTTGCGTCGGCTTCTATGTTACGGCAAAGTGCTTCAAAGTCGATGTAAGACATATCGTTCATGCCTCCGGCGGCGAGTTCGCGTACTTTGTCGCGGATGTCGCGGTGATAGACAGCGAATTCGTAGTGAGCAAGTTGCGATTGCAGTTTGTCCAGCAGGTGTTCCTCAAATGCCTCGAACTGACGCAGCCATTTTTTGTGTTGTGGGTGTTCTGGGTCGGCTGTAGCTTCGAGGTCAATATGATTGTCCAACCATTCGGGCATCAAATTGAAAGGCGGCTTTTCAAATTCACCAGAAACGCGTTGCTGCCCGTCGCGTGCGCATTTGTTCTGCACAAGCAACACAGGCACGGGCGGATTACTTTCACGGGTGTAGTGGCGGATATTTTGCAACCACCATTTTTGAGGAAAATGCTCTATATCTACCATACAAGATTGGGTATCATTGGGATAATGAATTTCAGTTGGTTCAATACCACCTTTGTCCGTTTGTGCATCCCAAACCAAGACATATACAGCATTACGGCTCAAAAACAGGCGGTGGGTGGCGTGGTAGTATTCTTGGCCGCCGAAATCCCAGAGATTTACTTGTATTTCGCGCTCTTTGGGTTGCCATTGTTGGTTTTGGATGCCGTGGGTGGTGGATTGGGCTTTTGTGAAGGTGCGGTTTTGGAGGTATTGACTTAGGGAGGTTTTTCCGGCAGTGGAGTTGCCGACTAGGATTAGTTTTATTTCGGTGTTTTTGAATTGTTGTTTTTCAAGCTCCTCAAAATAATTTAAAATGGCAAAGTGGCCCTTTTGGATAATTTCAGGAGGAGGACTAACTAGTGGGCAATCATGCCATTGCATCATACAAAATTTTTCTATAGCCCCGATTATAGGGTGTAAATTCGAGATGCGAGTATTATTAAAATATATTCTTTGAATAGAAGTTAAATTTAGCAAAGGTGATAGATCACTAACAGAGGTATTTTGGCAGTACAATATTTGCAAATTATTCAATTTGCGTAATGGAGACAAGTCTGAAATATTTGTATCATTACAATATAGCACCTTCAACTTTTCAAACTTTGAAATTGCCCACAAATTATCTACGTCAGTATTGTTACAGTAAAGCACTTCTAAATTTACCAAACCAGATATTGGCAACAAATCAATTACTTTTGTAAAATGGAACTCAAGGATATTTAATCCATACAAACCCGAAATTGGAGTCAAATCCGAGATTATTGTATTATGGAAAAACAACTTTATTAAATTGAAATGTGATGAAATTGGTGATAAATCAGAAACACGAGTACTATCAAGATATAAACATTTTAAATATTTCAATCTTGCTATCGGAGATAAATCTCCAATTCCGGTTTCATAAAAGTATAACTGTTCTAATTGTTGTAATTTTGAAACTGGAGATAAATTAAATAATTTTTCATTCTTACTAAGATCAAGTTTTTCCAACCAAACCAACTCCCCTACCTCTTCCGGCACCTCCGTCAGCCCACAGTTCCCCAAATCCAACGACCGAGCATCCTCCCCTTGGGCGTGCTTGGCTTTGTTTTCGGCGATCAATTTTAGTGCTAGTTCGGACATAATTTTAGAATAACAAAGGATAAATGGGTAAATTTTGCCCTACGAGGTATATTGTTCTATAAACTGAGCAGGTGTTAGAATAGGAATCGAGAACGTGCCTGCAAGTACCAATAAATCATTATCCCCAGAGGTGATACAATCGGCCTTTGGAGAAAGGGCGAGACTTAGAAACTTGTCGTCTTTGGGGTCGCGGCATAGAGCAACCTTAATAGGCACATGCGTATGTTGTGAGATTTGCTCAAAACCTTGCACCAAAGTTATTCGATCAGACAGCGGAAGAAATCTATCAAATTTTGGCCTTACAAGCACCTCCCATAGTTCGTCCAGTGTCTCGTCAGAATGGAGGATTTTCCCAACATTCATTGCCAAAGTAAATGTGTTACGTGGTGTCCCTTGACGGAAAAGGAAGGCACTTACCAGCACATTAGTATCAAAAACAAAGTAACGTTCAGGATTCATGAAGAATTTCGTCCAAAATTTCAGGGGTCAAACCATTAGCAATTGCTTGATCGCTGAGGTTATCGAGCAATTTAGAAAAGGTAGCGGGCGTGAAATTTTTCCATTCCTCTCTTTCAATCAACCAGCAAAAAAGGCTGACTATTTTTGCTCGCTGTTCTGGAGTGGCCTGATGCCAAGTGAATGCTATTGATTCGTTTACGGGTAATACAAGCCGTTGTGTTGCCATATTTTAAAATTTCATACAAAGATAGGTCATATTTTGTAATTTCCCAAATTCAACACAGGTGTGTCCCATCTTTCAACTTTTATGCTCATTTTTTATCGTAACGGTGTGCCATAACTTCCTTAACAAGGTCATCATATGTCAGCGGGATATTCTTGGGCGCATTTTTCACAAACCTTTGTAAAACAGTTTTTTTCGACTGCACTTCCACAAAATCAAGCAATTTAAGCATTTCAAGAAATGCCTTTTTCTTCGATTTATCAACTTTTAATATAAGCGTATCTGCAACTTGCATATTGAAAACTTTTGGACAAAATTACGGGATAAAGTTATAATAACCAAATCCCCCTCTGCCCCCCAAAAAAAACCAACGCTTCATATAAAAAACCAATACCTACCAAACATAATCACCACCCCTACACAAAAAATAAGTAATTTTACACCCGCATTTTAGGCGTAACTAACGTTATTATATTAATCCGCATACTGTTTGCCTGCCAAATAGTACCCGTAATTTTTTGTCCATATACCGTAAGTACGTCAACTTACATTATCCGTAATTATCACATTTATCAATTATGCAAAAAAGTATTTTCCCTTTCGTAATTATTTCATTTTTATGCCTAAACAGGCTCTTTTCACAAGGTTTTTATGATATTGAACAAATTCAGGAAATCAAACTCACTTTTAGTCAGACCAATTGGGACGCACAACTCGACCAATTAAAAGCCACAGATGAGGAGGCCTATTTGTTGGCGGCTTCCGTAGAAGTCAATGGTATTGTGTTCGATAGTGTGGGCGTAAAGTACAAGGGTAACTCCTCGTACAATGCCAATAATCAGAAAAATCCGATGCATATTGAACTCAATTATGTGCATAAAAACGCCGATTATGATGGTTTTTCGGATATAAAACTGGGTAATGGTTTTTCAGATCCTTCATTTGTTCGCGAACCATTGTCGTACGAAATTGTGGGCAAATATATGGTGGCACCACGTGCCAATTATGCCAAATTATGGATCAATGGCGTGTATTGGGGGGTGTATTCCAATCAAGAAAGTATCAATAAGCAACTCGTGAAAGCGCATTTATACACAGATGGTGATAATCCGCTTTTCAAATGTAACCCTGTGGGTGGTGCTGGTCCGGGTAGCAGCGGTGGTAATCCCGATCTGGTATATAGCAGTGCCGATAGTACCGCTTATTACAGCAAATACGAACTCAAGAGTGATTATGGCTGGGCACAAATGCTTACCTTAATGAGTACGCTTAAGAATAATCCCGCCCAAATTGAAAGTATTCTGGATGTAGATCGTGCGCTTTGGATGATTGCGTTGAACAATGTTTTGGTCAATTTGGACTCTTATACAGGTAGTTTTGCGCAAAATTATTACCTGTATCAAGACGAAAACGATCGTTTTATTCCCATTATTTGGGATTTAAATATGTGTTTTGGCGGATTCCCGATGCTTGGTAGTGGCGGAGGTGGCGGCGCATTGTCGGTGACCCAAATGCAGCAAATGGATGCTGCTGTACAATCGACTAATGCCAGTAGGCCATTGATCCAGAAATTATTGGCCAATCCGGTGTATAAAAGGCAGTATTTGGCACATATACGCACTATTTTAGCGGAAAACTTTGCGACAGCAGATTACAAAACCCGTGCGCTCGAATTGCAAGCCATAATAAGTCAGGCCGTTCAGGACGATACTAAGAAGTTTTACACTTTTGCTAATTTTACCAGCAATATCGACAATACGGTTTCTACTGGCGGCGGTGGCGGCGGATTTGGCAATGTACCCGGCATTACACTGTTGATGAATGCGCGCAATACGTTCTTGAATGGCACCGCTTTGCTTTCGCCGCTGGCACCTTCCATAACCGAGGTAGCACCTTCCACATCAACCCCTGTTCCGGGCCAAGAGGTATGGATTACGGCCAAAATAACCGATGCCAGCACGGTAACGCTGGGGCACCGCAGCCAGTTTTGGGCTGTGTTTCAAAAAACGCCGATGTTCGATGATGGCGCGCACCAAGATGGCGCAGCAGGAGATGGTATTTGGGGAGCGTCTCTTATTGCCGATAATGTTGAAAATCAATACTATATCTACGCTGAAAATGCTAACGCGGGTCGTTTTTCACCCGAACGTGCCGAATATGAGTTCCATTCCTTTGGCACAAGTCTGCCGGCTCCGGCTCCGGGCCAAGTTGTTATCAATGAATTTTTGACGAATAATCAAAATGGTGCTACTGATGAATTTGGACAAAAAGAAGATTGGCTCGAAATATATAACCGCACAGGAACTGCTTTTGATTTAGCGGGTCTCCAACTGACTGATAAGGCGGGTACGCCGAACAAATTTATCTTTCCAAGGGGATCGGTTATTTTACCTAATGGATACTTGATGGTTTGGCTCGACGAAGATGGTGGGCAGGGACTTACCCATGCTAATTTTAAACTCTCCAATAATGGGGAATTTTTGATGCTTTCCGATTCCAATGGCGTGGTGTATGACAGCCTGAGTTTTGGTGCTCAAACGGCTGATATTTCCTTTGGTCGCTACCCGAATGGGACAGGGACTTTCCAAACGATGCCTACGACTTTTGCCAAGGAAAACTCCTTGGTATCGGCGGTAAATGAACTTTATTCAAAGGCTGAATTTAACTTGTACCCGAATCCGGCAGGCGATTTTATCCAGGTTCAAAGCAGCCAAAATATGGGCAATGTGGTGGTACAAAACGCACTGGGACAAGCACTTATACAAATCAATGTCGATGGGCAACAAAGTGTTCATATCCCTTTGATTGGTATTGCACCGGGTATGTATTGGGTGCGGGTACAAGGTGCTGGGGTACGGGCGTTTGTAGTGATGAGGTAGTTTTGGATGTGGGGCTGTGTTGTGAGTGTTAAATGTTATGTTTCAAACGTTGAATACAGTGTAAAATAAGTTTTTTTATATTTTGAGGGTGTAACCGACCCAGAATGGGTCAAATGTTTATAGAGCAATGTGGCTGTATGACATTCGACCCCTACAGG
>JAYUKX010000003.1:0-23091 GCA_043764095.1 Chitinophagales bacterium | reverse complement strand
TTTGTATTTTAATAATAATGAGGAACTTTTTCAATTGGATATCAGCGATGATTCCTTAGCGAGTTCCGTTCCTATACTTATTGATACCTATGATGGCTTTTTTAATGATTTTCATGTTTTTGCCGCCAATTTTTTTCAAATGCGGAACGCTCCAGATGGGAAAATATACATGGGGTGTGGTAATGGCACTAGGGTACTGCACGTCATAGAGCAGCCCAATGAGCCGGGGCTGGCCTGCTCCTTCAAACAACATGGTTTAGTATTGCCAAGGTGGCATATTTGGATTATTAATTATTTTCCCAATTTCAATCTAGGTGCGGCAATCGGTAGCAGTTGCGATTCGCTGTCTTTGGGAACAGGACAGTCCACGGACCAGTGGGCAAAAACAACGGTACGTCCTAATCCAGCAGACGGATATATTGACTTGCAATTTGGGGATATATTTACGGGAGGCATCGAAGTATATACGGCATCGGGTGTTTTTGTGCAATCCAAACAATACAGTGCTGCGTTAACAGCGCATATCAGCGTGGCCGATTTGCCCAATGGTATGTATTTTTTGCGTTGCGTGGAAGACGATGGGAAGCGATACCATATTTATCGGGTGGTGGTGACGCATTGACTAATTTATTTCATCCAATCTCCCTTGGCCACAGTCACACCTGTATGGCCAAGGGAGTTTTTTTCTTTTTTGTTATGAAAAAAAAATTATTCCTAATGATATGGGTATGCTGTGCTATTGCCCTACATGGCCAATCCAAACGCGACCAAAACTGGATATTAGGTTATCCGAACAATGCCGCAGGTGACCCGAGCAATGGATATTTTGGTGGAATGCAGTTTAAGTTTAATAATGGTACAGTAAAGATTGATACTATTGATATTCGCACAACCTCTCCAACAGGCGTTGCCAACGACGAGCAAGGTAATCTTTTATTTTATACCAATGGTTGTACTATCTTTAACCGACAACACGAGATCATGCAAAACGGAACAGATATTACAGGTGGCGAAACCCTTTGGTGTGGAGACATATATCAACCAGGTAATGTATTTGTAAAAAGTGGCACCGTGGTGTTACTGCTACCAAACTCTGATACACGATATATAGTCGTTAATCTAGCACTTGTAAATACGATAGAATTTGGGCCATATTACGGCAAAATCGTTTGTACCGAGGTGGATATATCAGCCAATGGGGGGCTAGGGAAAGTAGTACAAAGCAATACAACGATAGTAGAAGATAGTTTGGTGGACGCGCTTTCGGCAGTGCGTCATGCCAATGGTCGCGATTGGTGGATCATGGTGCCGCGTGGGACAGATCGTGCATTTTGGCAGATACTTGTCACGCCCCAAGGGTTACAACCAGCAGTACTCCAAACCTTGCCGCCGCCTTATACCCCATTTACCTTACAAACCATCAAAGATATAGATGTTTGGCCGTATGAATACGTAACACTTAATGAATATCAATACGAAGGGGGAGGCATTCAAGCCAGTTTCTCACCAGATGGTACCAAGTATTGCCGTATTTTGAAGGAGCAGGAAGTAGAGGTATATGATTTTGATCGATGTTCAGGTGTATTATCGCTACGCCGATTGGTACCCGTACACTCTTTCGATTACCAAGATAGTTTAACGTATACGCCAGTTTCCACCTTGGCTTTTTCGCCCAATTCGCGTTATCTGTATTTTAGCAACTTGGAAGAACTTTTTCAATTAGATATCAGCGATGATTCTTTGGTTAGTTCTATTCCTATATTGATTGATACCTATGATGGCTATTTTACCGACTATCATATTGCAGCCGCCAATTTTTTTCAAATGCGGAACGCTCCCGATGGAAAAATATACATGGGGTGTGGCAATAGTACAAGGGTACTGCACGTCATAGAGCAGCCCAACGAGCCGGGATTGGCCTGCTCCTTCAAGCAGCATGGTTTTGCATTGCCAAGGTGGCACTCTTGGATTATCAATTATTTTCCCAATTTCAATCTAGGTGCGGCAATCGGTAGCAGTTGCGATTCGCTGTCTGTGGGAACAGAACAGGCCACGGATCAATGGGCAAAAACAACGGTACGTCCTAATCCAGCAGACGGATATATTGACTTGCAATTTGGGGATATATTTACGGGAGGCATCGAAGTATATACCGCATCGGGTGTTTTTGTGCAATCCCAACAATACAATGCTGTGTTAACAGCGCATATTACCGTGGCCGATTTACCCAATGGTATGTATTTTTTACGGTGCGTGGAAGATGACGGGAAGCGATACCATGTTTATCGGGTGGTGGTGGCGCATTGAGGTGAATAATAATTAAAAAGCCCCTTAAATTCCATTTTTACAAAGAAAAATGGAATTTAAGGGGCTTTTTTTTATAGGATTTTTCTCTATTTCCTATAAATATGCACCCAATCACCCCCAAAATCAAAACGACCAATGTTCTCTGTACCTTTCTTACCATTGGCGGCTACCGACACTACATTACTAAAGGCTTTTTTAGCCGCTGCTGTATCATCAGTGGTGTTTTCATTTTTGGTAGCGGTGGCGGCATCTACTGCGTAGCCATGCACGAGTGCTTTTACGCGGCGTTGGAACAAAGATGGGTGTCCAAATACTTCGGTACCAATTACTTTGCCGTTACAAACGGCCACTAAACCCACAGCATTGGGCATATTTTCAAATTTGCCAGTAAAGAAACGGATATATGCTTCGCGGGCTTCCTTCATCTCGTTTTCCTGTTCCAAAGCTGCATAGGTTTGGGTAGAAGACTCCGCTTTGTTATCTTTAGTGACCTGCGCCACAGCACCCCATACGGCACCTTGGTCTTTATCATAGACTGCTTTGCGCACGCGAGGGCTTGCAATTCCATAATAACCGTTAAATGCCGCCAATTTGCGTTCTATTTCATCGGCATTTGGATTGTAATAAGACGATCTGCCGTGCTCTACACAAAATACATCGAAATTGCGGATGGTGCCAGGCATTGCCATTAAGTCTTCGCTGTTTACACGGTCTTGGTTACCACCGGTTACTACATCGCCCGACATGATATATACGGTGTCTTTGCTTTTATTGACCAATGTAAGTCCGTTGTACCAATTGGTTTGCTCACGGCCAAACTGTTTTACTTCCGTAATGCGGAATCCTTTGGTTCCCATAGCATCAGATAGTGTTTTGATATGTGCCTGTCCGGAGTGGTCGGCAATCAGTTCTTCATCTGCGAGGATGGGATACAAGCGAAGCATGCCATATTGCCATTCGGCATTGTTTTCGTCCTGCAATTCAAGGCCATTGATGCTTTGGTTGGTGGCCGTTGTATTTTTATCTGTGAATGTTTTTTCTTCTTGGCAAGCATTGAGGAGCAATACCAATGGGAGTACCATGTAAGCGATAAGTTTTTTCATAAATATTTCTGTTGTGTATTTGAGTGGGATGAATTTATTAGACAACCTAATACGGTGTACTAAAGGCTGTTTTATTGTGATACAAAAGTATGGGATTTTTTATGGAATACAAGAAAATATTTGATTCGTGTCATAATTGGTGTATGACTTTTTTTTCATTCTAAATTAAGACCAAATCAAGGAGGTAAATCTACCTGTTTCAATGCTATACCTCGAATTTGTCACACACTTTTATTATTTGTTTAAAAAATGAAAATCTCATATAACCCAAAACGACTTCGGAGAAGTCCAACATTTGTAAAAATGAAAATATCAAATGCCCCAAACGACTTCGGAGAAGTCCAACATTTGTAAGGACTGTGAGTCTGAGCGGCTCGTATCGCACAAAATGTGGGGGGCTATTATTGCAACAAATGTTGGACTTCTCCGAAGTCTTGGATCTCCGAAGTCTTGGATCTTACTATTTGATCGCGTGACATAATCGGGGCAGGACATTTTTTCATTTAATATGAGGGCTAAATAAGGAGGATAAATCTTCCTGTTTCAATGCTATGCCTCGATTTTGTCACACACTCGAAAATATTTTTGAAAATAATTTACATTTACTGTAACATTGTATCGAATAGGGTCGTCTCCTGTTCAAATTCGCTAAACACGAGCAAGTATGAGTATCTTTCAGCAACATATTTTTCCGGTGCGCAACAAACTTTATCGTTTCGCCCTGCGCATTACCGGAAGCACACACGAGGCAGAAGACGTGGTGCAGGATGTGTTGACAAAGGCTTGGAAAACCTCGGAAGAACCAGAAAACGCCGCACAAATCAGGAATTGGGAAGCATGGTGCATGACATTAACGCATAACCGCTCGCTAGATCGTAACCGCTCCAGAACTGTACGCCGAACATCATCGCTGGATATTGTACCCGAAAATGCTTCGGTCTCCGACCATCCAGCTTCGATACTAGAACAACAAGAGACGATTAATAAAGTGAAAAAGATGATGCAGGAATTGCCGGAAAAACATCGTTTGGTGATGCATCTCAGAGATATTGAAGAAATGACTTACGATGAAATTGCATCTACACTCGATATGACCCTCGACCAAGTAAAAACAAATCTACACCGCGCCCGTAAAGCCATTCGGGAACAAATCACCGTTAGGCTCGACACCACAATTAATTAAAAAAAATGATGGAATACACAAAGATAGAAGGACTCTTAGAGCGCTACTGGGAAGGGGAAACCACCCTAACCGAAGAGCGAGCACTCAAGCACTATTTCCAGTCTGGTAACATAGATGCTCGGTTTCAGGATGTTGCGCCTTTGTTCCAGGCACTTTCCGCTGCGCAACAAGTAACAGCACCAGCAAGCCTCGGTGCTTCCATACAACCGGTAGCGATGCAGGTATCTTATTCCAAAAACTGGTTGCGTATTGCTGCGGCGGCGGCTGCGGTTGTAGTAGGGGTTTGGTTTTTAACCTCCAAGCCACAGGATACCAATCAGGTAGTACAAACAGAAACGCCTAAAGCAGCCATACCGATGGTTGAGCAACCCAAAGCACCGGAAAGTACAAAGGATTTATCTGTTGCAGTGCCAGTTGAACCGACCAAAAGCATAAAAACATTCAAAAAACGCTACAAAAAGCCGATTGCACCAATGGATGCGCCTGCTCAACCACAACAGTTAGATGCAGTTGATAACGAAGAATATACAGTAGCAGAAACCGAGCAGGCATTGGAAGAATTGAAAGCCGCCCTCGCAATTTTGTCTGCTAAAATGAACAAAGGCAAGCAAGATATTGCCAAACCGCTTAGCAAAGTCGATTTTGAACAATATATTAATTAAGTACACTTTGAATTAAATTTACAGTGTATGAAGTACAAATTTTAAAGATTCACACAACTAAATATTAAATTATGAAAAAGTTATTTTTATTGCCGCTTTTCCTTTTAGCGGCCCTTTCAACCTTTGCCCAAAATGATGGTATCTCTCGCTTTTTTAGCAAATACGAAGAAGACGAACGTTTTACGGTAGTGTATATCAGCCCTAAAATGTTTCAAATGATTGCCAAAATTGAAACAAGTGATCCCGATTGGAACAAATTTCGCGATGTAATTGGTGACTTAGGTGGTCTGCGCGTACTTACCGCCGATTCTGTAAGTGAAGGCATTAATATGTACAAAGACGCATTGAGCCGTGTTCCACAAAAAGAATACGAAGAATTGCTTACGGTGCGCGATGGCGATGAGCACGTGCGTTTTTGGATCAAAGAAAACAACAATACCATCAACGAATTACTGTTGCTAGTAGGAGCACCTACGGAATTTACGATGCTCAGTTTTACGGGTAAAATTGATCTGAACAAGATTTCCAGCCTTGCTAAATCGGTCGATATTGATGGTTTACAGCATTTAGATAAGATCAAGAAGGATACCGCCAAAGGTACAAAAGACTAGGTATAGCCTTAGATGAACAATCAACAAGAGGCTGTTTGGTAAGTAATTTAACGTTAAACTTTAAATTACTTATCAAACAGTCTCTTTTTCCTGTTTTGTTTTTAGTTCAACCCCAAGAATCACGATAATTAAATTATTTAATAAAAATTAATACTATGAAACATATTCTTTTTTGTCTGCTTTTTTTAAGTGCTGCTTTTGCTGCCCAATCACAAGATCGTTGGTTGTACTGGAAATACAAGGATTATGATGGAGGAAAGAACTTTACTGTTCCGCGTTTTGCCATCGGTGCAGGGTCTGTCTTTTTGAAAGAAAAAGGCGAACGCAAAATGTTGCGTAGTTTGCATAAGGTGCGCACTTTGATTTTTGAAGATGGTAGCCCTTTGAGCGGACGCGATTTGAAAAGATTTAATCGCAAAGCAAAACGCAACGGTTTGGAGGAAATAATAACAGTAAGGGAGGGTAAAATGCGCGTACAAATAATGGCTAAAAATAAAGGTAATATGCTGAAAAAAGTAGTTGTTTTTGTGAATGACCCCGAAGATGGCTTTTTTATGATTAGTGTAAAAGGCAAACTCAAAATAACAGACGTGAATAAACTCCTCAAAAAATACCACAAAAAAGGGAAACCAATCAAAACAATGATCCCTGAATTTGCGGGGATTTAAGTACTATAAAAAACACCCCGTTTAAGTCTTCCGACTTAAACGGGGTGTTTTTTACAATAACATACGAGATCAGCCGATTAGACAGCCTCTGTGCTTTATTTCTTGTGTGCCTCTTTTATTTTTTCTTCCAACTCCAATTCATTACCAGAAGTATAACCAAGGTGTTCAAAAATAATTTCACCTTTTTGGTTCACTACAACGGTAAGTGGTGGATTGCTTACATTCATGGCAGTTTGGAATTCTTTGGACGCATCTGTCACGATGGTATATTCCCAACCTTTATTGGTGGCAAAAGTTTTTACGCGGGCGAGGGTACGCGCATCATCGATACTTACTGCTACAAATTCCACGTCGTATTTTTCTTTCCATTCAGGGTAAAGGTCTTTAATGGCATCCAATTCGGCCACACAAGGCTTGCACCAAGTGGCCCAAAAACTGAATACCGTAATTTTGCCTTCGGGAGCCAAGTCCTTTACGCTGATGCTCTGTCCTTCGGGTGATTTTACATTGGCAACAGGAAGTGTTTTGTTTTGTGCGGCAAGGGATAAGGTTGCCAAAAGGCATGTCAAAATGACTAAGGATTTCTTCATTGTTGTAAAATAAGTGAAATGGATGATGTAATTAGGAATGCGATTTCTTTATAAAACCACTTTCCCTCGTTAAAAACGTTGCAAAGTTATAAGATACTACAATGCCCCGATGAATATTGACTAAGATTTAACAAAATTGGCATAAAATTTGCAATGTTAGATGAATCGGGATTCACAACCGAGTAATATTTGGCATTAAGGTACGTTAATAGTACTTTGCCTTTTATGCTGAGCGTTGTGAGGTTTTGTACATAGGGTATGGGATGCCATATATTTCTTGTTCAAAACCTATAGAGCCGAAGTTTAATCAACATTTTTTAATCCATCCAAAAATAGATTTCCATGCAACAGAACACAGTAAAAAACACACGTAGTATTTCAAGGCCCCTGATTTGGATTACCTTGGCTTTGCACCTCGGGCTTGGTGCTTATTTATATGTAAAAACGACGGCTCCAACTACGGAAGCCCAAACGGAGACGGCGGCACATCCATAGCCTACTTCAACATTTCCTTAGTATATTGGTAGCCAGCCTCGTAAATTTCTTCTAATTTTCCCACATCGAATATACCATACTGGTGTAGCCCAGCGGGTTCTATATACATTTTGCAACCCTTTGCATCCGTCATTAAATTACGGGTAAAACTCAATACCACTGCCCGATCTATTGTTTCGGCCAGTGAACTGTATGGGTTATAAGGAGCAATAGGGTTTACATTTACAGCAATTACCTCATTTTTTCTATGGGCAAATGGCTCTATGGGCATATTATTGTACAATCCGCCATCTACAAAAGGAATACCATCTATCATTACAGGGGGAAAAACGGCGGGAATAGAACTGGCAGCTATAATGGCCGGGATAATAGGACCTGTTTTAAATATCACTTGACTGCCATCGGTATAATTAGTGGCGGTTGGATAAAAAGGGATAGGGAGCTCTTCGAGCAATTGGTGTTTTAAATTGGCGCGGACAAATTCGCCTAATTTGTTTAGACTAATTAAGCCCGGGCCTTTAAAAAAACTCTTAAAATCGAAGAGATAGCCTATACTGATATTGTCCAAAATCAATTGTTTGACTTGATCGGGTTTGTATCCATCGGCGATAAAAACACCCAAAAGCGCACCTGCACTCGTGGCTACTATTTCAGAAGGATAAGTATCGGCTTCTTCTAAGGCTTTTAATACACCGATATGCGCAAAACCACGCGCGCCGCCACCGGAAAGGACAAAAGGGACAGTGTTCATATATTTAATTTTGGGGCAAAGTTAGTCTTAGGTTTCAAGATTAGCGAATAAAACACATCCATTATCTTAATATTCCAATTATCTTAACCACCTTTGCATATTGAGGAACGTGAAAATAATAAGTTGTTATTTTTGGCTAGATTAGTTTTTGCTCAGACAAGTATCTTTTAGTGCGAATAGTGGGGCTATTTAAACGAAAAGATAGGCAGTATGAGTGAAAAGAAATCAGCCAAAAGTGGCAAGTTATTGTTTTCACGTTCCTCAACAAGTAACCCCGTACTCATTTCCGCGTTCGTAACATAAAATACTATGGAAGTACCTCATTTGTTGCTGGTTGATGACGACCAGGTTTTTAGCACCCTCACCCAAGAGTTTTTGGAAATGAAGGGCTTTCGAGTCACGTTGAAACACAGCGGTGAGGATGGCTGGATGGCTTTTCGGCAGGGTACTTTTCATCTTTGTATTTTGGATATAAAAATGCCTTTTAAAGATGGTTTTTCGCTAGCCAGCGATATTCGTTCGGTGGATAGCCGCGTGCCAATTGTTTTTTTAACGGGGGTTTTGGACAAAGATCGGCGTATAGAAGGCTTCCATTTGGGGGCAGATGATTATATTACAAAGCCTTTTAGTATGGAAGAGTTGCACCTGCGCCTCAAAGCGATACTCCGTAGAGTAGGTGTACAGGACGAAATAGTGGCAGATCAAGAAAAAAAGATCCATAATATTGGTAAATACCGCTTTGACCCACACACGAGAGAATTATATTTGGAAAAAAATACGATAAAAATGACGGCAATTGAAGCGCGCCTACTGGAATATTTTTGCCAATCGCCCGATGGCATTATCGACAGGACGACTACTTTGCGCCGGATTTGGAACGACGACGACCAATTGCGCGGGCGCAGTCTAAATGTATATGTAAGCAAATTACGACAGTACTTGCGCGAGGATGCAGGGATCGAAATACTTAACGTGCATGGCGAAGGATACCAATTGGTGGTACGTTAACTATAATATTCTGATTGCACAAAGCGTTAGAACAAGATGACTCCTCAACAGAAATATTGGATACATATCCCTTTTTTGCTACCCGTTTTTCCTGTCTTTTACCGGCAGGCGGTAAAAATAAAAAATGCTATGCCCGATTTGCCCGATGCGCAAGGTGATAATTTTGGTACAATAGATGGCCAACTCCCCGTTTTGCGTATAGTGGGCTTGGGCGAAAGCAGTATTGCAGGTGTCGGTTGCGCGCACCATAAAGAGGCCATTACTGGGCAAGTGGCGCATTTTTTAGCACAAAAAACAGGTCGCGCCGTGCATTTTGATGCCATTGGGAGAACGGGTATTACCGTAGCAGAAGCATTGCATGAACTCGTGCCCAAATTACCCGCACACCCCGTTGATTTGCTGATGGTTGCATTGGGCGGAAATGATACGTTTCAACTCAACAGACCATCGCGTTGGCGGAAAAGTATGTTAGCATTGTTGAAAGCGATCCGCGAAAAACAACCCCAATGTGCTATTCTTATCCTCAATTTGCCCACGGTATGGCAATTTACCAATTTAACCCCTTTGGTGCGTTTTGTGATGGGGAGGCTAGTCCGGCTTCATGCAGGTGCTATCCATGATATGCCCGATCATTTTGAACATCTCTACTATATGAATTACCCTATTGATTTGTACAAATGGGAGCAACATTTAAAGGAAGACCAACAATTTTCTGACTTTTTTGCGGATGGCGTTCATCCTGCTCCCATTACATGTCGCCTTTGGGGGGAAGAAATTGCGGGGTTTATTATAAGGAACGATAAAAGGATAAGTTAGAACTTTTGGCTGATTCCTTTTCGCTCATACCGCACATCTTTTAGTTTAAATAGCCCCACTATTCGCACTAAAAGATACTTGTCTGAGCAAAAATTAATCTACCCAAAAGTTCTAACTTATTCTTTTATCGTTCCTACAAGAAATGGCCGTTTATCTTAATCGAATCGCCCATTGAACACCCATACGCCACTCTGTGTAATCATCATAAGTAATAGAACGGGTGCGCAACAAAGAGGCATATGTGCTTAACGTATGTTTGCTATGGGGCGACCACGACAGGTTAAATTGTGCAGATGTGATACTACCATCGCGTTTACCCGCTAATCGGCTAAAATTGTGTGTACCAGAAAGCCCTGTACTTAGTTTGCCCGCTTGAAAAGCCTTGTTACAGCCTAGTGTAAAACCTGATTGGCGGTTGTCAACAAGGGCTGTTTTTACCCTATTTATATTTAATCCAGCATTGATCGTCCATTGCCTGGGCATATAATTATAGGCATAATTGAATTGTGCCACATACACGTCCATATTCGCGTATTGGCGGGTGAGGGGATTTAAGTCATTGAGGTTTTGATAATTGGCGGTTAAAGTGAGGTTTTGCACCGAAGTAGTGTCTTTAATGATGGTAAATCGTGGTACTAACACAAATGTTTGGTTGATTTGCCGCAGCCTGACGGTATCGCTGAGCGCAATACGTCCGGCGGATTGGTTCACGGCAAAATTGTTGTAATTGAGCATACAACCCCATTTGGGCGATGGATTCACAGCAATAGTACCATTTCCGACCCAACGACGGGTGGTTTCTGAGCGATTTCCGAGGAGGTTATTGCGTTGGATACCGCCGTTTCCATTGACGGAAACTTTTCCTTTTGCAAAAGTTCCGCTCATGCCTAAGGTATAGTTTTCCATATCATTTTGGAAAAAATAAGCACCAAGGCTTTCGTATTCGGGGTCGATTCGTTCGTATTCGGCACGCAACTGCATGGTTTTCAATTGTACAGTAAGCCCCGTTTTGGCGGCTATATTAATACGTGTTGTGGTACTAAATTTTGATTTTTCGATGAGGGTTTCTGCCCATTGAGGTAAGGTATCTATGGGTAAAACAATCGCTTCCGACAGCAAATTTCGGGTCAATATGCTCAATCCTGCATTACCACGCCAAGAGATGAATCGACCCAATTGAATCTGCGATTGCATCCCAAAAACGGTATTGCTTTTTGGTGGGTTGAATTGCGCGACTTTGGGTACGCTAGTGGTCGTATCATCAGCCGCATGGAAGGCAATGAGATCAAAATAAGTGCGGTCGGAGCCTATTCCAATTTTGAGACCATAACCCATACGGCGATAAGCGGGCAAATTGAAGGCTGTAATGGAGGTATCTTCCACTACTGGTTTTTGAAACCGACCATACATGGCGGCAAAACGGAATTTACGGGGTGTTAATTCGATACCACCGCCCAAGAAAGTATGCCCTGCCAAGGTATAATCCGAAAAATGGAGGTTGCGGTGTCCGGCATGGAGTTTGAGCCATTTATAAGTAGGGCTCACACCGATACGCGCAAAAGTAGGCGCAAAATACTCGGGACGTTGCCTTCCAATGGCAAATGAAAAGGGAAGATTGACACCATATACCGACGCATTAGCATTACCCCTTATGCCCCACGCAAAATTACTGCCGCGCGGCGGAATTCCTTTGGCCTCATACCAATCCATACCCGATTGAATACTTCCAGTCCATGAAAATGGCTTTTGTTTACGCATTTGACTGATGTCCTGTGCCACAGTGGATACTTGCCCTAATAGGAGGGCGAACACGATCCATATTATTTTTTTCATTGTTTTTTTTTATTTTTAATTATTTTCCTTCAAAAGTGACCTTAATCGGCCCGCTCCAAGCCGATTCTGATCCAGTGTAGGACACCACTTTTACAAAGTATTCCCATCCGTCTTTGTTGTTGTAAATACCTGTATCGGCATATTGAGGCTCTTTGGTCATGCCCAAGTATTCGGGAGTGCCGCCTGTGGTAGAACGGTATATGGCGAACTGTTCACCCTCTTTGGGTTCATATTTCCAATGGAGTAGGAACGATTTAGTGGTTTTATCATAAGACCCTTGTAATTGGCGGACTGACAGCAAGGGCATCAGGTTGGTTATTTTTACTGTAATAGTAGCAGCGGTTTTGGAACGAAGTCCAGCATCATCTTGGGCAACTAATTGATATTCATATTGTTTGCCTTGTAAAACAGTGGTATCGGTGAAGGTATTGATACCCAAGTCTTTGATTTCATTGATCAAAATCCAATTATCGTTACCCACAACCCTTCTTGATAAACGGTGCGCTACTACATCGGGTGCTGAAGCATTGGCCCATGTGAGGCGTACGGCTTTGTTTTCTACGGAATAATTGGTAAAAATAGGTTGGTCGGGTGCAATAGTATCGGGTAATACCAAACGCAAGGTTTCGGCATATTCTGATGGATTATAATGAAAATCCAAGGCAACAACGGTATAATACATCGCCTCATTTAAGGAATTGAGGTTGATTTGGGTGGAAAACGAATCGGCTTGCACCAGTTCGTTGGTCAATTGGTACCATTCGCGATTTTTTTGGGTAGCGGCATATACGCGATATCCCTTTATGTCAATTTCTTTACCCCATTTCCAACGCAGCATTACCTTCCCGGATGGCGCTACTTTACCGGTGAGTTGAGTAGGTTGTGCGGGCGGAATGGTATCTTCGTGGACAGCCATGATGGAGTTACCAGGATTAATATTACCCGATGCATCGGTGGCATAAACGATATAAAAATTAGAGAACAACGGGATAGGCGATTCGTCCACCCAGGTCCTTGTTGCAGGGGGAAGCGGTTTTTCATTTAAACGTTCAAATGGCCCGGTGGACTTGAGTGATCGACCAATATAATATCCTGCATGATCCGTAAATATACTGTGATCGGTAGTCCATCGGAGTTCAAATTTGCCACCAATATCCGTTACTTGTACATCTTGCGGCGGGATGGGTGCGCTCAAATCTTTTGTTTGTCCAATTACAATATTACCTGTCGCGCCTTCTTCGGCAAAGCCATCAATACCGATAACACGGTACTGGTATTGTCGAGCGGGCAACACCGTGGAATCGCGGAAAACCTGATCGCCATCGCTTTGGGGTTTAATGGAAAAAACAATGGGTAGTTTGTTGATTCGCTGAAAGGTTTTGCCGCCATCGTCCGAGCGTTCGGCTTGGTAAGCGGAAAAAAATCGGCTGTTCGGCTGGCGGTTCCAGTGCAATAGTAATGCGCCATCGCTTTCTTCGAGCCAAACGCCTTGTACAGGTATCGGTTGGTGTATTTGTTTGGGATCAACCAACGTATATGCTGTATCGGTGGAAAAACCTTGGGTGGATGGAGTATTAAATATCCGATAGCAGTATAACTTATTCAAATCCAAACCTTTATCTGAATAACGCAACGCCATACCTTCGGCAGCCTCGGGGCTTAAATCAGCGGCAAAAAGCCCAAAAGCATAACGCATAGATTGCTCATTGGACAGTTCGCGCATGCCACCAAAATCGGGTGAAAACACCTTTGATGCTGGTGCATACAACGCAGATGCAGCCGTCGCATTATAGACATTGGTGGTATCCGTTTGTGTTTTCCATTCTTTTAGGGAAAGCGGTTTAAAGACTTTGATCCGCTCAAATTTGAGTTGTTTGGGGTCTATTTCATATACATTAGTGGTAGGATCAATACTCGCACGTTCCAAAATATAGCCTTTCAAATTGGCCAGTTTCCAAATGCCATAATCGGTGGGTGCCCAACGCAGGGTAACTTGACCGTTTTCGCGGATTTTAGCAGTGAGTGCATAAGAAGTGCTGGTGGGTAGTGTTGGTTGAGCAACAGCGATTTGTGCGGTGTTAAAGGCTATAAAGCCAACAATAAATGCGATGATTTGCTTTGAATATTTCATTACTGATGGATGTTTTTTAGGAACGTGAAAACAATAAGTTGTCATTTTGGGCTAGATTAGTTTTTACTCAGACAAGTATCTTTTCGTGCGAATAGTTGGGCTATTTAAACTAAAAGATGGGCAGTCTGAGCAGAAAGGAATTAGTCCAAAGTGATAAGTTATTGTTTTCACGTTCCTTTTATGGTACAAAGTTCGGTCGAGGTAGCATACCGAATGTTTAAGGGGATGGAAAGAAAGGTAAAAAAGGGTAAAAAAAGGGAGCCGCGTGGGTGCGGCTCCGTTAACAAAACTAATATCTAATCATACTGTACTTAATTATAGAGTGCCGGCGTGACTGTGGGGCTAATGTCGTCAACTTAAGCGAATCCCGACCCTGATAGGGGTCAAACCTGAGTAGCCCCGAAAGCAATTCGGGGGATCAAGGGGTGTACGTTTAACAACCCTAGAAGGGTTGAACTTAATGAAACGCGCGCAATACGTTGACGTTCAACCACTTCGTGGTTGTTAAAATATTACCGCACACCACGACCCCGAATTTCATTCAGGGCTATTCACGTTTGACCCCTTCAGGGTCCGGATTCGCTTAATCTGACGACAATAGACATTGGGTCAAGCCAACACTTCATTGGGCCAACTATTTACTTCTACTTTAATTCGGAAACGTATAAGTAAATACTTTGCCTCCCCAATTCATCTTGTATGTTTCTCCTGGTTTGGGTTTTCTACTTGGCTGCACCTCGGTTCTGGCTACTTTTACCCATTCGAGCAGTTTATCTGTGCCGTATTTGGCCGCTCTAGGCTGCATATAGGACAAATATTTGCTGTAATCATAGAACGTGAGCGCGGCACTTACATCAATCAATGGCAAGCACATCGTAGCAGGATCAATACCCAGATTGAGGTTGATCTGGATTGGGTTGGGCTGTGTATTGATCACAAAATTGTTCAGACCATTTTGCTGTTGTTGCGGTGCTTGAGCGGCAGCGGTTTCTATTTCGTGCTGGCTCAAGATTTGAGCCGGCATGGAAACTTGTGTGCCATTAGGCGCGTAACCTTGCGCATTGCCCCATTTAGACCCTTTCCATACTTCCCAGTATTCAGGCCATGGTATTTGAGTACCAGCAACGAATATATCAGGATGCGACAAACGAGGACTCAACGCAGAAATATTCTCCCAACGCGTAGTAGATGGGTTATATTTATCCTTGGCTTGGAAATTCAAATCATCGTGTATTTTTGCTATTTTTCGGTATAAATCCGCCGGATGTTTGGAAATTTCCGCTGCCGTTTGGAACCGCACATTGGGCATAACTGTCTCACCGTAATTTTTTTCGAGGTCGTAGCCATAGCAATCATATACATCGAACGGTTCTCCGCCGCTCACAAATACAATAGGGAGCGAATAAGCATACAAATCTAATCCATTATATATAATATTAGGATTATTACCTTCGGTTATATAATTAAACTTACCATATTCTGGCACCGTCCCCGTAGATTTCACTTTATAAGTGGCCAGTTTTTCTTCCAATGTGGTATATTTACTGGTTTTGAAATGGATTTTATACAGCACAAAATCAATTTTTTTCGTGGACAGATCGGGGCGTAAATAACGGCTCAATCGGGAAGTACCTGCTTGCACATACTGCCATTCCTCGCCAGTGTATGCCCAATCTTCTTGTTGTTGAATATTGCCCTGCTCATCTACACCGCCGCCACCGCCGCCTACACCGCCTACAAATTCCTCGGGTTTGGTTGTCATTTGTTTGATAATTTCAGCGGAATAAATACTGGTCTTTTTTAGGGTGGCGGGTATGTCAAAAGTCACTTCGCCAGCCGTAGCCACCATCGGTACTTCGGTGCGTTTGCCTGTGGTGAGTTCGGTAAATCGTACAAAAAACTTCGTCTTGGGCAAGTCGTAAATAGCGGCTTCGGTAGGATCGGTGGCTTGCTTAGTGAACAAAGAACTTTGGTCATAACCATTTTTCCAGCGGATGAACCCTTTTTCTCCCAATTCGGGTGAGCCCGGAAGGAAATAGCGCTGATTTGGCTGCGGGCGCGATTCTGCCAAGGCACTCATCAGTACGGTTTTGGGTTTTGGACCTGTTTTAAATTCTCGGTTATACTTTTCAGCGGGTGTCGTCATCAGTTTTTCGGTATTGCCGATGATCTCGTAACCGTTGGCCGTAATCTCCATTTTTAATGTGCTTTTGTCGGGCAAAAATCCAGTTGCGCCACTATAGCGGTACCGCGCTGAATAGCCATCAATGCTATATTCGATGGGATGAAACGCCAGTGGTTGTCCGCCATTTGTCACCTTAAATACTTCAATTTTATACTTAAAATAGCGTTTTTTAGGTTCTTCTTGGTTTTCGTCAAATACCACAAACACATCCTTCGGGAAATTGAAGGCCAAACGAATCGCCTTGTGTACACCAATAGTTTCGTCCTTTTTAGGTGAAATATCGGCAATAATCGGATAATCGCTAAATGGATTGTGCGCAGGCAGGCATTGTGGTTTCCGGCCGGTTTCAAAACCAAATTCTGTATTTACTTTGATTAATCCATTAAGCAGTTCAACGTTGAAAGCGACATAACCTTTCATCCAAATCGGGTTAGGCAATTTGGCTTCTAAAACGGCAGTCGCGTCCAAGTGGATGATTTCAAATTTGGCCTTCCATATCCATACTTTGCTCAGGTCGATACCTGCGCCACCTTCAATATGTGCATACGCCTGTCCTTCGGCAAACCATCCGTCAATACCGAATTTTTCGGAACATTCCGTGAGGTCATATTTTTTCAATAAAGCGTCAAAACCCAATTTTAAGTCCAAATTAGCATAAAAAATAAGGACATTAAAGTCGATACCGACGTGAATACCTACACCAAAACCAAATCCGGGATTATTGGTATTGAGCGGTGAAAAAGCATCACGTTCATCGGCTACTGAATTACCTTCATAATCTTTCATCATATCGCGCACCAATTTTGGGAGCGGAGGCAAAGGAGGCATTTTGCTGCCCATCATAAAGTAAGCAGAAAACTCTGCCGCTACTTTTACTACCCCACCATCAAAACCTGCTTTGATATAAATACGCTCTTGGTCAGCCCACGGTTCGTCGCTGCCGGGTATGCTCCATTTTCCGAAATAAATATACCAATCATTGGGAGAGAAGAACATTTTAATCGTTCCGCCTCCTTCCAGTACCTTTCCGACCTTCACCGTTAGACCTGCTTGCATATCAAATGAGTTTGCCTCAAAATCTACCTTGATCTTTGCAAAACCTTTGATGCCAGCATCGACTTTTGAAGACAAACTACCCAGTGATTGTGCCACCATAACATTACCCTCTATTACAATATTTTTGATACCTGTTTTGCCACTAAATGCCATGCGGAAGGTCAGGTCGCCATTGAAAGCCGCTGCTGCTTGCTCACCACCCGATAAACCAAAAATAACAGTTGCAGAAAAGCCCAATCCACCCGATTGTGGTTTGTAAACAAGCCCCGATTGGCTTTTACCTACTGGAGTTTCGCCGCCTTTATTGACAAATGCCTTATAATCCATACCATTTTCAGGCGGCTCATTTCGGCTCATATTATAGTAAAATCCACCGCCAAAACCATAAATCGCCGCCGCTGTACCGGGAATGGGCAATCCCGCCGAAATTTGAGCCAAGCCATCGAAATAGAAATAATCATAAGCAGGGTTGCCTTGGCTGGAAGGCATATTCCCTACTTGAAGGGTAACCCCTACCTTCACCAAACCTTTAATGGTTGCTTCAATATTGCCTTTAAAACCATCGCCAAATATCGGGTCGCTTTTGTATATCCGAACGCCGCCCTTGATATGCGCCACTGCAATGTCCATATCAAAGCCAATGGAATCAATAGAGGTCTTTTTGTATACAAATCGGCGTTTTACGGCATCGTAAGCACCGGAAATAACCATATTGGTACCACCCGATAGACCATTTTTGCCGAGCGTTCCTTTGGTCAGGCTGAGGCTAACAGGCAGCCCAAGGCTCACAAAATTACCCGAGTTTTTGATACTTGGCGTACTCAGTTGTAATGGGAAACCAGCCAATAACCCTTGTTTTTCATTAGGGTTATCGAGTTCAATTTGGAAATTACCGATTTGGGGTATGTTTTGTTTATTGGTGGTGATATGGAGTTCGATAAATTGAAGCGTAGGTAATTGGAAGGAGGAAACTGCATTTTCATCGTCATTGCTACCATTTTTCTTGTTCAAATCGGCACCCTTTTCCCAACCCACCGATATTTTGCCGTTCAAAACAGCGGATGGGCTTATTTTTTGGTTGTCATCTTTTTCAATTTTAATGGTCGAATTAGGTGCTAGTGTTACTTTAGCAACAAACATTTCAACTTCTATTTCGCTTTTAGTGGTGATACTAAAACTCCATTTAGCAGCATTTGTGCCTTGCGAAATAGTGGCGGAATATTTTAAATCAGTACCAGAAATGGGTAGTCTAACTTTACCTGCAATGCCGCCGCCCGAGAGCGCACTTGCGCGGATATCCAATTTTAGTGAATCAACGGAGCATGGCCAGCCACCTAAATCACCATCGTCGGCATTTGGAAATATGGGCGTGATCATGGTTTGCGCCCAAAAACCGGTTTTATCGAGTAACATATCTTTGCAATTGACTGAAACACGTTGGTCTCCTTTTTTTAACCAATCAGGAAAAACAACGGTCAATTCTTTCAAATACAGTCCTACCCAATCTTTTTGCCCTTTTTTGGGGTGATTGGGGTGGAATTTCATATTCGCACTGTTTTCAGATTTGTGAAAATCTAGTACCAAGTCATTAATCTTGAACAGTACATCTTCGGCGTTGGGTACCACAAACATGGGGTGCGAAGGTGTAACTTCATCGGCAATCCATCCGGCGGATTTGGTGAGCAGCACGTTGAATTTGGCTTCCAATTGCGTGTTTCCGTTGATGATTTTACCATCCTTATCGGCAGGAATAGCCAAGGAGCGGTCAAGGATAAGCCCACCAGCCAAATGCGCTTCTATAATGCCTTTGCAACCAACCGTGACATAAGTTTGGTTGTTGCCTTTCAAAAATCGGATCTTTGATTTATTGCTCAAATCAAAGGTTTGGTCTTGGGCGAGTGCTATTTTTAGTTCGGTTACGCCAAAACCATTGGGCCTGAGGATAACGCCTTTGGTGGCCAACGTGAGCCATTCGCCGGAAATAGACTCTGGGATAGGCGTATCAAAAGCCGTATTTACATAAGCCTTTGTGGGCGTGAAAATAACTCCTAAAATATTCAAATTCAGGCCATTAGCGTTGTCCAATGCAAACGGTACGCCAATGGCTGGGCTATTTGGCCCTGTAAATTTACTCACCTTGCGGTTGTTGGCATTGATAAAATCGCGGATTTGGGTACTTTGCAATACACCTTGCCCGATAATACCCGATGGATCGTTCAATACTGCTAGGTCAATGAGACCATTTTTGTCCAGATCAACCCATGCTTTAGCAGTACCACAGGCTTGGTTTTGGGCATTGATCTCCAATTGTTCAAATTTTACTTTTACATTGGTATTCAAAAAATTCAGGAGGATTGTACCCGTTCCGATGCCTCCATTTACGGTCAATATCTTCATTTTAAATTTACCAATTGTCACGATTTCGCCTATTTTGGCAGCGTGTTTGCCCGTTTCATTGGGCATTGGAATTGTACCGGCATTGGCCGAAAAACAATCCAGTACATCGTCGGGATCGTAAGCGGGTTCCATAAATTGCTGGCCACCGCCACCACCATTGATCGGGAGATCGTCGATTACAATGCCACCACCGCCATTACCACCACCAAAAATAGGCGGATTTACGACGAGGCCACATTGATAGGTAAAAGTGGTTACCGGACTTTGGCCTTGGTTTTTGAAAACAATTTTATTGGTCATATCATACGCCGTTACCCGTAAGGCATATATATGGCAGGGCGTTAGGGGCGGATGCTGCATACCGTATATAAATGCAGGCGCAGTCAGGTTTTCGACGGTAAATAGCGGCACAATACCAGGGGTTTGGAATGCTTCGTTGGGATTGAACAGGCCATTTTGGGTCATGTCCACCACATCGAGGCGGTAACGGGTAAGCCCCGATTGTCCCGCAGGAGTCCAGTTGATGGCTTGAAATTGTGGATTTAAAGGCACAATAGTGGCCTGATTAGCGGGATTTACAATAATTGGCGGATCGTACCAAGTGAGGTTAATACTGGTACACGCCTTTGTCAGCAATGCTCCGGTATTGTAATCCAATGCTCGGATACACACATTGTAATAGCCTTCTGGTAATGTTTCGGTGCGTATAATTTGGTTGACATCAATGTTTTTTGTCAAAATATCATCCATCGTAAGGTTGCCATTGTATTGTCGTAATTGATTGAACGACAATACTTTGGTTTCCATGGCAGCCAATATCATTGGTGCTTGTGGCTGAAAACTGGGGTTTACTTCGGCTTTTAGTCCGGTTGTTACGCCTTCGATACTGCCGAGTAGTTTGATACTTTGCGTAACCCCACTCACATTGGTGATGGTTAGGATCATTTGATCGCCGCGCCCGAGGTAATCATCCAAATGAATAGGATATGGAGGAGCGACAACTACATTTACATTAATTTGTGCAGCGAGGTGGCTTTGAATGGTGCAAGCAAGCACCAAAACCAGCCATAACATACTTTTTGATAAGAGTTTCATTTTGCGGAACTGTGTTTTAATGGCACAAAAGTCCAGCATTGGGGAACGGTAGGTAGTCAACGAGTTTTCAAAAAAGGTAAAAAAAGGTAAAGATTTTATTTTTACACTTTTTTACACTTTTTAGTATATTAGAGGATAACAGCGGCTAGAATTTGAGTGACTTTTGCAACAAAATAATACGTATGAATCGCACTAATTTATATTGCTTTATCCAGTAAGAAAAACCTCAAATCTATCTCATAGAATATGAAATTTTATACATTTTTGCTAAAAATTTGTCAGAAAGCCAGTTCAAATCGAATTTTGTGGCTTTTAGGTCTCGTTTTTTTTGGTTTAAATATTTTGGTTTTCCCGGGTATTCAAGCCAATATTCAAGCACTGTCGCAAGGAGCGGGCGCATTGGATATCCAACCATTTTATACCGCAGAGGAAGCACTCCAGCATATCAATATTTATGGTCCAGAAGGTAGAAAGTTGTATTTATTGGTGGAATGGACTGCCGATCTGATTTATCCCATTACATACGGGGTCTTGTTTGCAGGGATATTGTTCCGCCTTGGTGCCGCCAATTGGTCGGTGCTTCCGCTTATTTCCGCAGGATTGGATTATCTCGAAAATATTGGCATCACAATCATGTTGTTATCTTACCCTAATTTTTCTTATATTGTTGCTACAGTTACCTCTTGGCTTACGGCTCTAAAATGGATGTTCGCCTTTGCATCTATGTTGACGATACTAGTACGTTGGTTTTTTATTGTTAGAAAGAAATGGGTGGTGTCTAAATAAAGCACTATAATTGCGTTCTAAAATATACTATAAACATGGTTTTTTTGACCAGTAACATATTGTCTATCAGGAAATTATATTTTCATTTAATTTGGGTTGGTGTACTAACCTCACTGGGTTCAAACTATGTTTTTGGGCAAAAGCATACACGTGTTTTCGAACAAATTGACAATAATAGGAATGGCAAAATCCATGTTCCTTCTTCCATCATGGATTTACTGGTTGACCACCACGACCGCTTGTGGTTCGCCACGCAAGGGCAAGGCGTGATCTGTTACGATGGTTATAACTATACTTTTTATCAGTACGATATGAGCGATACCAATAGCCTATCGTACAACAGGGTATTTAAAATCATGGAGGACAGCCAGGAGCGCATCTGGGCCTCCACTTCGGTAGGATTGGATCAAATTGAAGTGCGTACTGGAAAGGTGAAACGTTTTGCTTTGCCCAAATCTATGACGAGCATACATGCTACACTTGAATTAGAGCCGCATACGTATTTGGTGGGATCGGGTAATGGATTATGGGAATTAAATGACCTAACTGGTGCTTGGACACATTGGAAATCTGCTGATTTACAAGAAGCACCCGTCATCAATTTCCTTAAAGATGCCCGAGGGCAAATTTGGGCAAGTTCGCCCAAAGGATTCATCCAATTAAATACCACCCAAAAAACATATCAAGTGATCGTTTCTACTTTTGGCAATCCCGCCTTGCCTTTGGGTATCAATTGTTTATTACAAGATGAGTATGAGCAAATTTGGGTAGGGAGCTCCGCCGGATTGCTGCGGTTTTATCCAGAAACGCAACAATTAGTCGCAACCAATTTGGTGGATTCTTTGGGGATTTACCCCGTACGCTCCTTAGCGCAAGACAATGAAGGTACTATTTGGATCGGATACAGCAACCATGGCCTCGCCCGATGGAACCCCAACCGATCAACGGTTTTAGAACACCATGTTTTTGATACCAAACAGAAAGATGGTATTATTTCAAACAGGATAAGTGGGCTTCACAACGACCGTTTTGGCAATTTGTGGATTGGAACAGGGATTGGTTTGAATAAAATAAATACTCGGCCACCGAGTTTTGAATATTTTAGGTTTGCACCTGCTAGTGCAACGATACGCTACCGAATGTTATGGAGTATGGAAGATGAGCAGGGGGGTATTTTATTGAACAATATAACGGGTATTTACTACGCCCCAAAATTGGGCGATGAGCCTACTCAGGTCTATTACCCGCCTTCCAAATCACTGTCGGCACTCCGGCATCGGATATGTCCCAATGCACAAGGACAAGTGCTTTTTTGTTGGAATGAAGGGGGTATAGGGGTTTGGAAGCCCAATCAGCGACATTTTAAGCCCTTTTTGCCCGATACTATTTTTGCTAAAAAGCCAATCAAAGGGCT
>JAYUKX010000002.1:0-1877 GCA_043764095.1 Chitinophagales bacterium | reverse complement strand
ATGTAATTCAAATATTTGAAAATGAAATTGGGGAAAATTGGCAAACAATAGCCTATAAAAACGAACTCCAAGATATTTGCACCTCCGAAAAAGTTTTTTATGTTGTACCAGAAGCCCGTTGGAAATGGCTGCAAGGCAGAGCCAAACTGCCAACCATTGGCAAAGACATTGACGATGCTATGGATGCCATCGAAAAAGACAATCCAACATTAAAAGGCGTTTTATCTAAAGATTATGGAAGACCCGCTTTGGACAAACAACGACTTGGAGAGTTGATTGATTTGATCGGTTCTATTAGTTTGAGCAAAGGTAAAGACGGAAAAGGCAATGCGGCTGGTGATACCGATGTTTTGGGTTTTGTGTTTGAATATTTTTTGGGACAATTTGCTGATGCTGAAGGAAAAGGGGCGGGACAGTTTTATACCCCGCAAAGTATTGTGAAAATAATTGTTGGTATGCTCGCGCCCGAACCCGAAAAACGCGTGTATGACGGTTGTTGCGGCAGTGGTGGAATGTTTGTGCAAAGCGAACGCTTCATTGAAATGCACCAACACCGCACTGGAAAAATCTCTATCTATGGGCAGGAGAGCAACCCAACCACCTACAAACTCGCCAAAATGAATTTGGCTATTCGAGGTATTGATGCCAACATTGCGCTTGGCGATACCTTGATGAACGATGCCTATCCTGATCTGAAAGTAGATTATGTGATTGCTAATCCGCCTTTTAATATTAGCGATTATAACATCAACAAAGCCGAAACCCACAAGTGGAAATACGGAGTGCCACCAGATGGCAACGCCAATTATGCCTGGTTGCAATTGTTTATTAGTAAACTGGCACCTTTTGGCACGGCTGGCGTGGTGTTGGCAAACGGCAGTATGAGTTCTGAAACTTCAACCGAAGGACAAATCAGAAAAGAATTGATTGAAAACGACCTGGTAGATTGCATGGTGTCGCTGCCGTCGCAATTGTTTTACAACACCCAAATACCTGCTTGTTTGTGGTTCTTGGCGCGTAACAAAGAAGGCAATACCAAATTACGAAACCGCAGCCACGAAATACTTTTTATTGATGCCCGAGAACTAGGCACAATGATAAGCCGTAAACAGAAAGAGTTAGGCGATAAAGACATTGCTAAGATTGCAGACACTTACCACAATTGGCGGAAAAGTCCGAACCATGATTCTCTTGATTTACTTGATGAAAAGGAGGGTCTGAACCATGATTTACTTGATGAACAGGATTCTGAAAAGAAAAAATCAAAAGAAAAAAACCAAGGCAATCAAGATAATCCTCAAAATCAAGGTTCGGACTATGTGGATATTGCGGGGTTTTGTAAATCTGCCAGCATAGAAGATGTGCGCAAAAACAATTACATACTTACGCCAGGGAGATACATTGATTTTAAAGAAGTAGCCGAAGATGGAATTGCTTTTGACGACAAAATGGGGTCATTGACCCTTTTATTAAAACAGCAAATGGAGAAAGCGAATGAATTGGACGAAGCCATTAAAGTAAATTTACAAAAAATTGGCTATACACTCTAATTCAAAAATATCTATACGCTTTTTTGACGACAGAGAAGTTCGTGCCGTTTGGGATAATGAACTTGCCAAATGGTGGTTTTCGGTATTGGATATTGTGGCAGTATTGCGAAATCAAGATAACTACACCAAAAACCGCAACTATTGGAAGTATCTAAAAGCAAAACTTAAAAAAGAAAACAGTCAAGTGGTTAGTGCCACTACCCAGTTGAAATTTTTAGCCCCCGATGGCAAAAAAAGATTAGCCGATATGCTCGATTACGAGGGCATCATAGCCTTAGGCAAAGAGTTTCCCAGCAAAAACGCCAACCGATTTATAGAATGGTTTAC
>JAYUKX010000001.1:0-80462 GCA_043764095.1 Chitinophagales bacterium | reverse complement strand
CGCCTCATCAAATTCGTTTGGCTCAAACAGTTTTTGGCTTCATCCGCCTCCACTCAAGCAAAACCTGCATTTTTCTAAGGCCGGTCTTGCCACACTTGAGAACTGTACTTCAATCTAAATTTCAAAATGTTTCATCAAAAATAAACACGTATCCTTTCTAATGCGTTTGCGCAAGAAAGGGTTGAAAAGATAATTGTCTTCGGAGAAGACCAACATTTGTAGAACTTGCGTTTATCAGTCATTATTGTCAACTATAATGTTCGGCACTTTCTCGAACAAGCGCTACTTTCCGTGCAACGCGCACTAGAAGGTATTGACAGCGATATATGGGTAGTGGATAATAATTCAGCAGATGGATCGGTAGAAATGGTGGCCGAAAAATTTCCTGCGGTACACCTTATTGCCAATAAAGACAATACCGGCTTCGCGGTGGCCAATAACCAAGCCATACGTGCCAGCAAGGGCGATTACGTGCTGTTGCTCAATCCCGACACCTTAGTAGAAGAAGACACCTTTGCAAAATGTATCTCATTTATGGATACACATCCCGATGCTGGAGCCGTGGGCGTAAAAATGTTGGATGGCTCTGGCAAATTTCTACCAGAAAGCAAGCGCGGTTTTCCTACGCCGTGGGTTTCCTTTTGTAAAACCTTCGGATTGAGTACATTATTCCCCAAAAGTAAGTTTTTTAACGGGTACTATCTGGGGCATTTGCCCAATGATGCCACTAACCCAGTAGATGTATTGGCTGGCGCATTTATGTTTATGCGGCGTGCGGCATTAGATAAATCTGGTTTATTGGACGAGGCGTTTTTTATGTATGGCGAAGATATTGATCTTTCGTACCGCATACAATTAGCAGGTTATCAAAACTATTATCTCCCCGATACAAAAATCATTCATTACAAGGGCGAAAGCACTAAAAAAGGTAGCCTCAATTATGTGCGCACCTTTTATCAGGCCATGATTATTTTTGCCCAAAAGCATTTCAGTGGTCGTAGTGCTGGCACGTTTATCCTGCTCCTCCATGCCGCAATATGGCTTAGGGCGGGTATGACTATTATAGCCAATATGGTACGGCGTTGGGCACTTCCACTGGTCGACGGGGTGCTTATTTTCGCAGGTTTGTTGTTGCTCAAAGATTTTTGGGCCAATTATTTTTACCACGACCCCAATTATTTCAAACCATCCCTTGTGCGTTTCAATTTCCCGTTATACACAGGTATTTGGTTATTGATGCTTTGGTTGCATGGCTGTTATGAAGACCGTTACGACTTGCGCAGGATCGTTCGGGCATTGGGTGTGGGTACTTTGCTGCTGGCGGCGATCTATGGTTTTTTAGATTTGGAGTACCGTCCTTCGCGGGCACTTATTGTATTAGGCGCAGCGTGGTCTGTGATGGCGCTGTGTGCCGTTCGTTTGTGGATGCACTTCATGGAGTACCGTAATTTGCGTATTGGTCGGGAGCGTATCAAAAACTTGATGATTATCGGCTCGGCGGAGGAATCAGCGCGTGTACTAGGATTGCTAAATGCCGCTGGCGTGCGCAAAAACTTAGTACATACCAGTATTTCTTCGGATCGCTTGGATGAACTAAGTCGAATTTTCAAAGTAGAAGAAATCATATTTTGCTCCAAAGATGTACGCTCACAGGACATTCTCGCTTGGATGAGCAAATTAGGGCCAACGGTTACCTATAAGATTGTGCCACAAGAAAGTATGAGCATTATTGGCAGCAGCAGCAAGGATGAGCCTGGGGAACTTTACACTATTGATATTCGATACGCCATTACGCAACCGCGCCAAAAACGGAGTAAAAGGTTATTAGATCTAGGTTTTTGTCTGGCTTTATTGATTACATTGCCCATTTGGGCATTATTGTCGCCGAAAAAGAGTCGTTATTGGGCTGGTTGGTGGCCAGTATTTGTGGGTAAAAAATCTTGGGCAGGTTATTATCCGGAGGGTACAACGGATCGGGCTTTACCCAAAATTCGGGCTGGTGTATTTCATCCCTTGGATCGTTTTAAAGATATGCCCTCCAATGAAGAGATTGTAGCACGTTTGAATTTTTTATACGCTAGAGATTGGACGGAGTGGAGTGATTTGGAATTGATGGTATAAAAAACAGGCTATACGGGCTAAAAGCACTTTAAAAAAGTACTTTTATAGCCTGTACAGCCTGTTACAAAATCATCGTGATCCTTCTTGTCTAGATCACGACTTTTTTAATTAATTATCTTTTTTCTTAGGTTGCGCGTTATCGCTATCAACAGCCGGTGCTACTTTCTTTGGTGCTCCGCTATCTTTGAGTGCAGCCGATTGAGGGGCTTTTGATGGACTGTTGGAAGGCGGCCTATTTGCTGCTTTTTTCTTTGATTCCAATTCCCTCAACTCTTTTTGAGCGGCTTCGCGGCGTTCATTTTTGCCCGTTGCGGTGCCTACTGTGCCTTTAGGCTGATTGGATGTTTTATTTTTCTCCATTTTCCGCTTTGTTGCAGCCTTTAGTGCGTCATTGCCTTTGCCGGGTTTTTCGGCAGTTTTTTGGTCTGCACGCTCTACACCTGTTGCAGCCTTTAGTGCTTCATTGCTTTTGCTGGGTTTTTCGGCAGTTTTTTGGTCTGCACGCTCTACACCTGTTGTTTTATCGGCACCTTTAGCCACTTCCTTTGGGGCTGGTGCTGCTGAAACGTTAGGTTGTACTGTTTTTTGGGAAAATGCTGTAACTGTGGCTGCTACAGAAACTAAGATGGATAAAATGACTTGTTTTTTCATAGAATTAGTGATATTATTAAAATTAGATAATTTTATTGTTCATTAAGAATAAATGTCAAAACGACAAGTAAATAAACGCCACAAAGGTAATCTGGTCACATGGTTTATCCATTCATTAAAGGGACATTAACTTATTCATCACCTTTGGGATGCGCTTGGTCGTACACCTTTTTCAATTTTCCAATGCTATTGTGCATGTATATTTGGGTAGCGGCGAGATTACTATGGCCTAATAGTTCGCGAATGGCATTGAGATCGGCACCATGATCGGAAAGGTGTGTCGCAAAAGAATGTCGCAATACGTGAGGGCTCAATTGTTCGGCATTACTCACCAGAGAAAGGTATTTATTGACAATATAGTAGATTGATTCAGGGCTAAATGGCACACCTTTTATGGATAGGATTAATTGTGGATCGGGGGCCGTAGGGAAAGTCTCTTTACGAAAATCAATAAACCTTCGCAACAGATCGCTGAGGTACGAAGCCACGGGAGCCAGGCGCATTTTATTACCTTTTCCTGTAATTTTTATCACCGAACGAGAAAAATCAATATCACTGACCTTCATATTGGCCAATTCGCTCCTCCTGATACCTGTTGCATACAGTAATTCTAAGATCACTTGGTGCAACAGCCCTGCATAACCTTCAGGGTATTGAATCTTGGACAAGAGCAGCCGCATTTCATTTTCTTGAATAATCACCGGTAGGCGTTTGGCGGTTTTAGGGGCGATCACTTTTTGCATTGGATCTTTTTCCAGCCAACTATTTTTCTGTAAATAACGAAAATAGGTTTTTAAACACGACAACCGCCGATTAATACTGCGCGGGTTTTGTCCTTTTTCCATAAGGCTAACAACCCATGCCCTAATATGTAAATGCCCCACTTCGGAGACCGAAGTGAGGCTATGTATATCTTGACAGTATAGTAAAAACTGTGCTAAATCATTGGTGTAAGCCGCTAAAGTATGCGGCGATAACCGACGTTCTTTCTGAAGATGAGTAAGAAATGATGATTCGTAAAACACGAATTAATCATTCTTAAAACCGTACGTATCTTGCTTGTACGCGGCTTTCAATACTTCTGTACGGCGTGTAACGGAAGGCTTTACAAATGCCTTGCGACGACGTAACTGCTTCAAAGTGCCTGAACGTTCAAACTTCCTTTTGTACTTTTTGAGAGCCTTGTCAATAACCTCTCCCTCTTTTATCTCGATAATGAGCATAAAAATCTCTTTTTTTAAATGAAAAACGCTTTTTTTGTAAATTGAGCCGCAAAGGTAAACCAACTTATAGGACATTACGAAATTTTTCCGAAAAAATATCTATAAATAATTGCGGCCTCGGCAACCGAAAATAAAGTAGAAAACCAATTTGTACAATAACCTACTTTAAAATACTATAATCCAAGATCAAGGTGTCTATCTTTGCTCCATGGATCAATTTGATTTACACCCTTTATTATTTGGCGATTTAGGCAAAAACTTTGAAGCATGGTACGCCAACCGTTCGTATTCTACTGTTTTTTTGATTTGCGACGTAAATACTGCCGTGCATTGCGCACCCTATTTCTTTGAAAAAACAGGTTTGCCCAAGGATTTGCCCAAGGTAGTTGTTCCCGCTGGCGAACGCCACAAAAACATGGAAACTTGCCAACAAATTTGGTCGGCTATGTTTCAAGCAGGTTTAGACCGAAAAGCCTTGGTTATTAATTTGGGCGGCGGTGTAATCGGCGATATGGGTGGATTTTGTGCCGCTACATACAAACGAGGTGTCGATTTTTTGCAATTGCCCACTACCCTATTGTCTGCAACGGATGCGTCTGTTGGTGGCAAATTAGGCATTGATTTTCAACAGATTAAGAATGCGGTTGGCGTATTTCAACATCCTGCGGGTGTCATACTTGATCCTACTTTTTTTCAAACATTACCCAAAGAAGAATTGCATTCTGGGTTTGCAGAAGTGATAAAACATGCCGTTATTGGTGCACCCGAACTATGGCACAAGATTGCTCTGTTGAAGGATTTAAACCATATCGACTGGGACTTAATACTACGCTTATCGGTGGGTGTTAAAGCAAAGGTAGTACTGCAAGATCCGCTAGAAAAAGGGCTTAGGGCCGTATTGAATTATGGACATACCATTGGGCACGCCTTGGAAAGTTATTTTTTGGAAACGGATGAACCACTCACCCACGGGGCTGCTGTTGCTTGGGGGATGGTATGCGAAACACGTATTTTGGAACAGCGACACGGACAGCGGGCCTTAATCATTTCCGCTGATGAATTAGCGGCTTATTTATCTCGTTTTTTTGAAAAAAGAACGCTATCTCCCACCGCATTTGATGCTATATGGGCTTTGATGTTTCAAGATAAGAAGAATAGTAGCGGACAAATAAAGATGGGATTACCTACTATGGCACCATTTGGGCTGGAGTGGATCTTGCCAGAAAAACATGAGGTGGATCGCGTTTTAGCACTGCCATTTGGGTAATATCTAATACCACCCAACTATCGCATCACCGTCAGGCTGCCATACATCAAATGCCTGCTGCCGTCCAAATACTCTATTTCAGCCACCCATGTAAATACACCCGGTAAGGCTTTTCGGTTATTATAACGGCCATTCCAGCCCAGTAATGGGTCATTAGTTGGAAATTTTTCCCGCTCAAAAACAAGGCTACCCACCCTGTTATATATCCGCAAATACTGCACCGAACGCACATAATCATCTGAAAAAACCGTAAAATAAGCATCTTGGTTACTACCAATACTAATTACATTAGGGATATAAACATTGGGCCTTTCTACCTCTACTATTACTTGATCGCGGGCTGTACACCCATTAATATCAACAATTTCGACGGCAAAAGGCGTGGTAACAGAAAGGTTTTTAATGGTTTGTTCATACTTAATACCATCTTCAAAGTACTCGGTAGGCCGCCAATTGACGCTGGTAATAATAGCACTTGGCGGACTTGTTTTGGCACTGAGCATAAATCCCTCACCAATAGCCACCTTGGTCTTACTGGCCGATAACATGACTTCTAAAACATCTGGTTCGCCCACGGAAGCAGTGGTTTGGTATTCGCAGCCTAAAGAATCGCGTATCGTGATGGTATAAGTACCTGGCCAAAGTAAATCGAAGGCAGGACGCGTGCTAAATGTTGCTCCATCAATAGAATAGTAATAAGGAAAAAGGCCACCTACTACATTAGTGATCTCAATGGAACCATTGCGAAAACTGTTGCACTGTACAGGCTTAGCGGTAACCGTAGCCGATTGCACGCAACCACTTTGTGCCGTAACCTGAACACAACAACTAAAAATAAACAATAGTAATGAAACTAAATAATGTTTTTGCACTGCTTAAAGGCTAGATTCTCGCATCAAAAGTAAATAGATACTTTTACTTATCCTAACCGCTGCTTAATATAGCAAAAAATATACCAAATTTTAGGTAGTTTGAATTAAGTATTTGGACATAATTAATTGGCAGAAATGAACGCAGGTATTTTTCGGCTAGACAAGCCATTTTTAAGGAGGATAGCGGTACTATCTAACGAAAAAATGGGGAAGTATAGGCGGGAAAGACCAAGTTCAAAATGCTAATTAATTGTGTCCAAATACTTACCACCACAGCAATAAAAATAATTTACACAAGTTACAGACAATCATTTACTTATCTATCACTCGCAAACTACTTGTAGCCTATTTATAACGCCCTATCCAAATGCACATACCCGCCATCTACATGGATCAATTGCCCAGTTGTATGGGACGATTTTTCGGACAGCAAAAAAACAGCCATCGCGCCTATTTCATCGGCAGTAGTCATGCGTTGGGCTAATGGAATATGTTGCTCTATGGATTGGCGTTTTTCATCCGGATTAGCAAAGGTATTAATCCAGTTTTCGTACAGCGGTGTCCAACATTCCGCCACCACGATCGCATTCACTCGGATCTGATACGGCAGTAGTTCTACCGCCCATTCGCGGGTAAGCGCATTACGCCCACCATTGGCAGCAGCATAGGCAGATGTACCACCCTGTCCTGTCTCTGCTGTTTTGGAAGTAATATTTACAATAGCGCCCTTACTTTCTTTCAATGCAGGTAAAGCATAGTGCGCAAGTAAGTAATAATGCACCAAATTATTATGCAACGACTTCATAAATCGTTGATAATCACCATTTTCTAAGCCAACACCATCGTTAGCACCTGCATTATTGACCAAGCCATCCAAACGACCATATTTTGCTAAAACGGTGTCCAAAACCATTTTACAAGCATCGGGTTCTGAGAGTTCAGCCTCCATTGCGAATGCTTGCCCTCCGTTTGCAGTGAGTTGTGCCACTGCTTTTTGGTTATCCAAGGCATCGCGCCCGGCAATAACAGGAATAGCACCTTCTTGTATCAGTTGTTGACAAATACCCAACCCGATACCCTTTGCGCCACCCGATACCAAAATAACTTTATTATTGAGTTGTAAATCCATCCAGCAAAAATAGGTCGAATATTTGAAACCTTGGTCGTTGAGCGAAGCCGAAACGCCGGTGTTTCAAATATTCGACCTATTTTTGCCCCATGCGTGCACTACTACAAAGAGTTTCAGAAGCATCCGTTACCATTGACGGGCAAATCCACGGTAACATCCAGCAGGGGTTACTCATTTTACTCGGTATCGAAGCCGAAGATACCGCAACAGATATTGATTGGCTGATCCGCAAAATCGTAGCTATGCGGATCTTCTCAGATCCTGATGGACTGATGAATCTATCGGTGCAAGATATTGGCGGTGATTTACTTATTGTGAGCCAATTTACGTTACATGCCTCGGTCAAAAAGGGCAATCGCCCGTCTTTTATTCGTGCAGCCCGACCCGATATGGCCATTCCTTTGTACGAGTTATTTATTCAAAAAGCAACCGAAGCAATGGGAAAACCCGTGGCTACCGGAGAATTTGGGGCGGACATGAAAGTATCGTTGTTAAATGATGGCCCAGTGACGATTTGGATGGATAGTAAGCAGACGGAGTAATTGAGTAATAAAGCCTACGCCTTCTTCCGCGCCATACGGCTCCTTATTACATCCTCTAATGGCATACCTGCCAGTTTGCTTTCCAACCATCCGATAAAATCTAGGTACATAAATGACCTACTCTCGAATCGATTTCCTTCGCATCGTTTGAGGCGATCGAGCAATATGCTCAATGCAGTCTTGATCCGTGAAGCAGAAGTCAATTGAAAAGATTTTCTTATAAATTTGAATATTTCCTCTTCTACAATACTTAGGTTTTCCATTTTAGCCATAAAACGATATACCGACTTGATCAAATGCTCCAAAAGTGCAGTATTTCCTAATTCATAATGCGCAATTAGGTGCAACAACCGTGCATAACACTGAAGATCACTCCGCAAATCCACTTTCCAATGGATAATTCGATTGAGGTAGTCAATCGTTTTTTCAAAATCACCAACGACAAAGTACAAACAAGCAATTTTATAATAAAAAACCAGTACGCGGTGTCGATCAGTTTGGAGGGGATAGGTATCTAAAAAATCTTCTAATTCCGGCACAATAGCAATACCGCCCTTAAAATTTCCTTCCAAAAAAAAGCCGTTCAATCTGGCTAAAAACAAATAAATGGCTGTTTGTGCACGTACATTATCATTAATAGCCGCTTCATCTGAAGCAGCAAATTGCTCAAACCGTTCTAAAACAGTCCTAAAGCCAACATGATTACGGAGCATAAAATGCGCCAAAAGTAGGTTGTGCATACCTTTAATATAATAAGGAGTCTCAATACGGCGCATTTGTGGTTGATCGTCAAAAAGAGCGATCCATTTATTTGAATATCGGTAGTGCATCAGGAAATCTTGCGATATAAACGCGTACCAGCAATAGGACTGAAAGAGGTAAAGTTTTTCAAAAAAACCTTCCGATTCATGCGCTGCCACAGGCAATTGTGCCGTAAAAAAACTGCTGATGGCATCTGTATCTTTTTCGTCGCGGGCATGACCATAATAGATATACCAACTGTACAATTGCAAGGCGAGGTTGGACAACCTGCCCACCATAGCCAATCGCTCATTGAGCCGCCTTACCTCCTGCGCAATATCCTCGGCGCGGTGCCGGATACTTCTGGTGATATGCAGTGATTCAATCTTTTTTTCAAAAACCAAGGCCTGTAACCAAAACGAATTTTGGTGGTATTGTTTGGCAAGTTCACGCGTACGCTCCAACATACGCACACTTTGCTGGTACAAGCCCTTATCGTATAGGATACGTGCGTATTCCAATTGTTCGTGCAATTGTATTTCCACGTTTACTTCCTCGCGCATAATACGTAGGCTAGCGAGTATTTGTCGGTAGAGATTTGCTTTCAGGTTGGGTAATTGTTCTTTTTTTATGCTACTCCCTTTGCGCAAAACCAAGGCGTCGTCATAGTCGGTCATCTTGTCCAACAGATCGAACAGCTGCGCAATTTTTAAATCACCCGCAGAAGAATTTCGTCCGACAAACAGTTTAAAATTACGCTTTTCAGCCTTACTCAACGATTTTATGAGTTGAAATAAGGCATCGTTCGATCGGTTGGAGGGTGTATTTAATTTATTCACAAGTAATTAATAATCAATTTTTTATGAATTAAAACTGTATTTGGCCAAAGTAGTATAATCGATACTTTAGGATTGTGGTTGGCAAATGTAATTCTATTTTTGTGGTTACTATTACAAATTTGGTTTCAAAAAAGCCGATTAGGAACGATATAAGATGCAAGTACACATTTTCGATACCACCCTGCGCGACGGCGAGCAGGTGCCTGGATGCAAATTAAACGCCGATGAGAAGATCGAAATTGCACTCCGTTTGGAAGCACTTGGTGTGGACATTATAGAGGCAGGTTTTCCCATTTCTTCTCCCGGCGATTTTCGCAGCGTTAAAGAAATTGCTGCCAACATCAAAAATGCGACTGTTTGCGGCCTAAGTCGTGCCGTACTCAAGGATATTGAAGCAGCAGCCGAGGCACTCAAACATGCCCGTCGCCCACGTATCCATACGGGTATAGGTACCTCCGATTCGCATATCAAAGCCAAATTCAATGCGACCCGTGAAGAAATCTTGCAACGCGCCGTACAAGCCGTGAAATGGGCAAAAAACTTTGTCGATGATGTAGAATTTTATGCCGAAGATGCAGGTCGTACCGATAACGAATACCTCGCTCGTGTGGTAGAAGCGGTTATCGCTGCGGGTGCCACGGTGGTCAATATTCCCGATACTACGGGATACTGCCTTCCGCATCAATATGGCGAAAAAATCGCTTTTTTGATGAATAATGTGCCTAATATGGACAAAGCCATTCTCTCTTGCCATTGTCATAATGACTTGGGTATGGCTACCGCCAATTCTATCGCAGGTGTTATTGCCGGAGCCCGGCAGATCGAATGCACCATCAATGGTATTGGCGAACGCGCAGGTAATACCTCTCTTGAAGAAGTAGTGATGGTGCTTAAACAACACCAACACCTTGGGCTATATACCAATGTGGATAGCCGCCAACTCAACCCAATGAGCAGACTGGTATCGGAAACCATGCGGATGGCGGTGCAACCCAACAAAGCGATTGTGGGTGCTAATGCGTTCTCTCATTCCTCGGGTATCCACCAAGATGGCTTTTTGAAAGATGCCCAAACCTACGAAATTATTAATCCAGATGAAGTAGGTGCTGATAGTTCAAAAATAGTACTCACTGCGCGGAGTGGTCGTTCGGCATTGGCTTACCGTTTTCGTAAACTTGGCCACGAATTTGACCGCGATGAAGTAGATCAACTTTACGCTGCTTTTTCTATTGTAGCCGACAAAAAGAAAGAAGTAAGGGACGAAGATTTGCTGGAACTGGCACTAAATTTAGGGATTAAGAATAAGGCAGAAGTGACTCAATAAAGTTTTAACAAATTCTAATATAAAACAAGTAAAAGTGACAATATTCGATAAAATATGGAATAAACACGTGGTAACCCAAATCGAAGGTGGGCCTTCAGTGTTTTATATTGACCGACACTTTATCCATGAAGTGACCAGCCCGCAGGCATTTGACGGGTTGCGCAAACGCAGTATTGCGGTTGCTCGTCCAAAACAAACAGTGGCCACAGCCGATCATAATGTACCCACTTTGGAGCAACATTTGCCTATTAAAGAGGCTTTGTCGCGTTTGCAAGTGGAAAAACTAACTGAAAACTGCGCAGAATTTGGCGTGGAACTCTATGGTTTAGGGCATCCTTTTCAAGGTATTGTGCATGTAATTGGGCCAGAACTGGGTATTACACAACCAGGTATGACCATCGTTTGTGGTGATAGCCATACCAGTACACACGGTGCTTTTGGTACTATTGCTTTTGGGATCGGTACCAGCGAAGTGGAGATGGTGTTGGCCACTCAATGCCTGCTACAAAGCAAACCTAAACAAATGCGCATCAATGTAGAAGGTACGCTAGGGGCTGGCGTGAGCGCAAAAGATATTATCCTTTACATTATTGCCCAAATATCGGCCAGCGGTGCTACTGGATATTTTGTAGAATATGCAGGATCGGCCATTCGTAACCTCTCCATGGAAGCGCGGATGACCATCTGCAATATGAGTATCGAGATGGGCGCACGAGGTGGATTAATTGCCCCCGATGATATAACATTTGACTATCTCAAAGGCCGCGAGTTTGCGCCCAAAGGAGATGAATGGGCTTCAAAACTTCAAGAATGGCAACAACTTTTCACCGAACCCAATGCAAAATTTGACCATGAACTCCACCTACGCGCAGAGGATATTCAACCAATGGTCACTTATGGTACCAACCCAGGCATGGGCATCCCAATTACAGGAAATATCCCTAGCGAGTTCACCTTTGATGAAAAAGAACGCCTTTCTTTCCGTAAAGCGCTGGATTACATGGGCTTAGAGCAAGGTGCGGCCATCCAAGGGCAAAAAATTGATTACGTTTTTATTGGCAGTTGTACTAATTCGCGTATTGAAGACCTCCGCCAGGTAGCCGCTTTTGTTACCGGAAAACAAAAAGCAAAAGACGTGGAAGTGTGGATTGTTCCAGGAAGTAAACAAGTAGAGGAACAGGCACGCGCTGAGGGATTACATACTATATTTGAGCAAGCGGGTTTTCAATTACGGCAGCCCGGCTGTTCGGCATGCTTAGGGATGAATGAAGACAAAATTCCGGCGGGTAAATACTGCGTTTCAACCTCTAATCGCAATTTTGAAGGCCGACAAGGACAAGGTGCTCGGACATTATTGGCCAGCCCTCTAACCGCAGCGGCAGCGGCAGTTACGGGGGTAATTACGGATATTAGAACATTTATCAACTCAAATTAACTACGCTATTAACAATGGAGATTAACAGTACCTTCATTCCGCTCAATATTGAAAACGTGGATACCGATCAAATTATTCCAGCGCGTTTTCTCAAAGCAACCAACCGCGATGGATTTGGGAAAAACCTTTTCCGCGATTGGCGCTACAACAATGATGATGAATCACAGCCAAAACTCGATTTTATACTCAATAATCCACAGTATAAAGGCTCAATATTGGTAGCAGCCAAAAATTTCGGTTGTGGTAGTAGTCGTGAACACGCCGCATGGGCCTTAAAAGATGCCGGTTTTGATGCAGTAGTAAGTAGTTTTTTTGCGGATATTTTTAAAAATAACGCCTTGAATAATTTCTTACTACCCGTGCAAGTCAGCGATGAATTTCTAGAGGGCCTGTTCGATGCAATTAGTGTAAATCCGGCAGCAAGTATTGATATCGATATAGAAGAGCAAACGATTACCAATGTTGAAACCGGAAATGTTGCCCATTTTGAAATTAACGCCTACAAGAAAAACTGCCTCATTAACGGATACGATGATATTGATTATCTACTCAGTATTCGGGATCAAATTGAAGCATTTGAGGGATAAAACAAATAACGATCATTAAAAAAATGTCAAAAAAACATATAGTAGTCATAGACGGCGATGGCATTGGCCCGGAAGTAACTGCACAGGCGGTACGGGTACTCGATGCTGTGGCAGAACAATACGGTCACGAGTTCGAATACGAATATTGCCTGATGGGCGCGTGTGCAATTGACCAAACGGGGCATCCGCTCCCCAATGCAACCATAGAAGCGTGTTTGCGCAGCGATGCGGTGCTGTTCGGTGCCATTGGTGATCCAAAATACGATAACGATCCCAAGGCCAAAGTCCGCCCCGAACAAGGTTTATTACAATTGCGTAAATCATTACAACTCTTTGCCAATATACGCCCTGTTTCGGCCTATGAGTCGTTACACCATTTGTCGCCACTCAAAACAGAACGCATCACTGGTGTCGATTTTGTGATTTATCGCGAACTCACCGGTGGTATTTATTTTGGAGAAAAAACCTTGGACGAAACAGGAAATATTGCATCTGACAATTGTGTTTATTCAAGGTCGGAAATTGAACGCATTGCCCATTTAGCGTTTAAACATGCACAGATACGGCGTAAAAAAGTAACTTTAGTGGACAAAGCCAATGTATTGGAAACCAGCCGTTTGTGGCGAAAAGTAGTCCAAGAACTCGCCCCACAATACCCCGATATTACACTCGATTATCTCTTTGTGGATAATGCTGCAATGCAAATCATCCTCAACCCTGCCCAATTTGACATTATACTCACAGAAAATATGTTTGGTGATATTATTTCGGATGAAGCCAGCGTCATTAGTGGTTCCTTGGGTTTATTGCCCTCTGCTTCTATCGGCACAGGAGCAGCGTTATTTGAACCGATTCATGGTTCGTATCCACAAGCCAAGGGCTTAGATATTGCTAATCCAATCGGTGCTATCCTTTCCGCTGCTATGCTGCTCGATCACCTTGAAATGAATACCGAAGCCACCGCCATTCGTGATGCGGTACAATGGACAATGGAAAATGGGAAAGTGACCAAAGATATCGACCCCATTCATCATTATTCGACTTCGGTAGTGGGTGATATTATTTGTAGGCACGTCACCAAACAATCTATTGATAAGGAAGGATTAAGAAACCTCATGAATAGGGTCTCAACGATCATTTAAACCTCTTAAGTAATTTATATCATTATGGCATATTTTAAAGAAAATACAATCCTTTATTTTGACGGCGCATACATCAATGCTGCCGAAGGCCAAACCAGTCTGTATATGCAAACCTTGCATTATGGCTATGGCGTTTTTGAAGGCATTAGAAGTTATGATACCCCGCAAGGTGCTGCTATTTTTAAAGCAAAAGAACACTTCGAGCGGCTGCTGCATTCTTGCGAATTATTGGGCATACCCTGTGATTACTCTGTGGAGCAAATGACCGAAATTAGTTATAACGTATTGGCTAAGAATGCCTTAACAGACGCATATATCCGTCCCTTGTTGATTTGTGATCCTAACATGACCCTTATCAATGGTCAATCCACGCGACTGTTGGTGGCCGTTTGGGAATGGGGTGCATACTTGGGCGAAAAACTGCTTCACCTTAAAATTAGTCCATATTGTCGGCCTCATCCGCGCTCCATCCATATCGAAGCAAAAGCCGTTGGGCATTATATCAATTCTATTTTGGCTACATCGGATGCGCGAAAATCGGGTTACGATGAAGCGTTATTGCTCGATTGTGAAGGCCATTTGGCAGAAGGCCCCGGTGCTAATTTGTTTTTTGAAAAAGATGGCGCGCTTTACACACCAGCACTGGGCCATATCCTTCCGGGTATTACTCGTAACACGGTATTGGAACTTTGTGCCGAAATGAATATTCCAGTACACCAAGGGCGCTATACTCCGGATGATCTCTTCCAGGCTGATAGCGTATTTTTCTGTGGGACAGGCGCAGAAATTGTTGGCATACAATCCGTGGATGGCAAGTCATTTAAGAAAAACTGGTCAGAGGCAATTGGTAGCATACTAAAAAAGAAGTATTTGGACTTGGTGCGCACGCCACATCTACACGAAGCCTAACAAACACTCCATTTCATTTTCATCAAAAAAATAATGATCAATAAATACTCACGCACAGTTACCCAAGACCCCACACAACCTGCCGCTCAAGCCATGCTCTACGGAATTGGTCTCACCGATGCCGATTTGGCCAAAGCACAAGTAGGCATTGTAAGCATGGGCTACGAAGGTAATACTTGTAATATGCACCTCAATGATTTGGCTAAGGATGTGAAAGCAGGTGTTTGGAGCAATGATTTAGTAGGGCTTATTTTCAATACGATCGGGGTGAGCGATGGTATTAGCAATGGTACGGATGGGATGCGATTTTCCTTAGTTAGCCGCGATATTATTGCCGATAGCATTGAGACAGTGTGCGGTGCGCAATACTATGATGCATTAATTGCGGTGCCAGGTTGCGACAAAAACATGCCCGGTTCATTGATTGCAATGGGGCGTTTGAATCGTCCGGCCATCATGGTATATGGTGGCACTATTGCGCCTGGACAATGGAAAGGCCAAGACCTGAATATTGTTTCTGCATTTGAAGCTTTGGGACAAAAAATAGCCGGAACGCTGGATGAAGGTGATTTTCAAGGTATTGTAAGGCATTCTTGCCCTGGAGCAGGTGCATGTGGAGGCATGTACACGGCCAATACGATGGCTTCGGCTATTGAGGCTTTGGGTATGTCGCTGCCTTATTCGTCTTCTAATCCAGCCTTGAGTGCTGAAAAAAAACAGGAATGCCTAGATGCTGGTAAATATATCCGATTGCTTTTGGAACGTGATATAAAACCTTCAGATATTATGACTCCGAAGGCTTTTGAAAATGCTATTACGATCATCATTGCTTTAGGAGGCTCTACTAATGCGGTTTTGCACTTAATTGCTATGGCTAAGAGTGTGGATCTATCATTATCACAAGATGATTTCCAAAAAATTGGCGATCGTACGGCTGTTTTGGCCAATCTTAAACCATCCGGAAGGTATTTGATGGAAGATTTGCATAAGATTGGTGGCGTGCCTGCTGTAATGAAATACCTGTTAAAAATGGGGCTATTGCACGGCGATTGTTTGACTGTAACGGGCAAAACCATAGCCGAAAACCTAGAAGATGCACCTGATCTTGAGTTTGAGGATCAAAATATTATTTATCCCGTTGAAAAACCTATTAAGGTTACTGGACACTTACAAATCTTATATGGCAACTTGGCAGAACAAGGCAGCGTGGCTAAAATTACAGGTAAAGAAGGCGAGCGTTTTAGTGGCCCAGCACGGGTTTTTGATGGTGAAAAAGCACTTATTGCGGGTATTCAATCGGGTCGTGTACAATCAGGCGATGTGGTGGTCATTCGTTATGTAGGGCCAAAGGGTGCACCAGGTATGCCCGAAATGCTCAAACCTACTTCGGCAATTATCGGTGCAGGTTTAGGTCAAAATGTTGCCCTTATCACTGATGGTCGTTTTAGTGGCGGCACACATGGTTTTGTGGTTGGGCATATCACACCGGAGGCCTCAGAAGGTGGTTTGATTGGTTTGGTCAAAGACGGTGATAGAATCGAACTAGATGCTGTTAACCGAACCATTAACCTCGATGTATCGGTAGAGGAGATCGAAAACAGGCGAAAAACATGGCAAAAACCACCGTTATCCGCTATTAAAGGGGTTTTGTATAAATATATCCGTTCGGTGAGTTCGGCGGCGGAAGGGTGCGTAACGGACGGGGAATGATTACAAAACGTAACATAGGGCGTTGCCCTATGCGAGATATGTCGCCCCGTTGGGGCTTGGATTTGTGGAATATTAAAAACATAGTCTTATGGTTTTATATATCATTAAAAATCAAAAAGCCAACCAGATTATGTTCACAATAAAAGGTTGAATTTTTCCCCTATCTCGATCCAAGCCCCAAAGGGGCGGCACATCCAGCCAAGGGTGCTAACCCTTGGAACATGGAACATGGAACGTGTAACGTGTAACGTGTAACGTGTAACGAAAAATATCCACCATAAAACAACGACCCACATTTAAAAAACATTCATTATGGCAAATACAACCGAAATAGCCCTAAAAGAGGCCGCCCCAGCAACCACCCAAAAAATTTCCGGCTCCCAAGCCGTCCTCAACGCCTTTGTAGCAGAAGGCGTGGACACCATTTTTGGCTATCCAGGCGGAGCCATCATGCCCATTTACGATGCCCTATACGATTATGGAGATCGGCTAAATCACATACTTGTCCGACACGAGCAAGGTGCCACACATGCAGCGCAAGGCTATGCACGAAGTTCTGGCAAAGTAGGCGTTGTATTTGCCACCAGCGGTCCAGGAGCCACCAATTTGATCACCGGACTTGCCGATGCCCTGATCGATAGCACCCCAATGGTATGCATCACAGGACAGGTATTTGCCCACCTATTAGGCACCGATGCATTCCAAGAAACGGATGTAATGAACATTACTACACCCGTCACCAAATGGAACTGCCAAGTAACAGAGGCATCCGAAATTTCGGAAGTAATAGCCAAAGCATTCTACATCGCCAAAAGTGGAAGGCCCGGCCCGGTATTAGTGGATATTACCAAAAATGCACAAATAGAACTCATTGAAAACAAAGGTTATACCCCTTGCGATCACATTAGAAGTTATCGCCCAAAGCCCATTATCAGAAAAGAATATATCCAAGAAGCAGCCGATATGATCAATGCTGCAGAGCGTCCGTATATCCTCTTTGGACAAGGCGTAATCTTGGGCAATGCAGAAGAAGAATTTAAGGCATTTATTGAAAAAAGTGGTATTCCATCCGCATGGACACTCCTTGGTTTGGGCGCATTGCCTACCAGCCACCCGCTCAATGTGGGCATGCTTGGTATGCACGGCAATTACGGCCCCAATATACTCACCAACCAATGCGATGTACTCATTGCCATTGGAATGCGCTTCGATGACCGCGTTACAGGCCGCCTCGATCGCTATGCCAAACAAGCAAAAATCATACATCTCGACATTGATCCCGCCGAAATCGACAAAAATATTACAGCAACAATACCCGTTTGGGGCGATTGCAAGGAAACACTCCCAATGCTCACAAAATTGGTGCAGCAAAAATCCTATCCAGCATGGTTACAACGTTTCCACGACTGCGACAAGGAGGAATACAAAGAGGTCATCCACAACGAACTCAACCCTACCGATGAGGTATTAACAATGGGTGAAGTGATAAAGGTGCTCAACGAACTCACCGGAGGCGATGCCATTATCGTAACTGATGTAGGCCAACACCAAATGGTGGCTAGTCGATATGCCAAATTTAATCAAACGCGCAGCAACATCACCTCCGGCGGACTAGGCACAATGGGTTTTGCACTTCCTGCCGCAATAGGTGCCAAAATGGGCGCACCGCACCGCACAGTAGTAGCCATTGCAGGTGACGGTGGCATTCAAATGACCATTCAAGAACTCGGCACCATCCACCAGTTTGGGATGGATGTAAAAATAATGATCCTCAATAACCAATTCTTGGGTATGGTGCGCCAATGGCAACAACTATTCAACGAACGCCGCTATTCTTTTGTAAACATCACCAGCCCCGATTTTGTAAAAGTGGCCGATGCTTACGGTATTGCAGGACAAAAAGTAAGCGAAAGGGTACATTTAAAAGCAGCATTGCAAACCATGTTGGCCCATAAAGGATCTTATCTTTTAGAAGTAATGACAGGTAAAGAAAATAATGTATTTCCAATGGTTCCACAAGGTTGTGGCGTTGGTGAAATTCGATTACAGTAAATACGACCATGAAAAAAGAATATACCATCACAGTTTATACCGAAAATCAAGTGGGTCTGCTCAATCGAATTGCGATTATTTTTTCACGCCGCAAAATCAATATCGAGAGTCTCAATACTTCCCCTTCAGAGGTAGAAGGTATCCACAGATTTACAATTGTAGTCAATGAGACGGAAGATATGGTGCGCAAATTGGCTCGAAATTTTGAAAAACAGGTCGATGTACTGCGCGCTTTTTACAATACTGGCGACGAAATCATTTGGCAAGAAATGGCCTTATATAAAGTACCTACCGACGAAATTGCCGAAAAAGTCCAAGTAGAACGGCTATTGCGCGAGCATGGCGCACGCGCTGTGGTCATCAGAAAAGATTATACTATTTTTGAAACCACAGGCCATCGCGAAGAGACCAATAATCTCATCAAAGTACTGGAACCGTATGGGCTCATTGAGTTTGTGCGCAGTGCGCGGGTGGCCATTATCAAAGCAAGCAATGGTTTCCACGAACTACTCAAAGATTTTGAAAAACGCGAATCAGAATATTTACATACGCCTTAGAAATTTGGTTTTACAACTTAATATCATCACTTATAATTCATCACTTAACATTTCATCACTTAAAATAATATGGCACAACTTAATTTTGGCGGTAGCATCGAAAATGTTGTCACGCGCGAAGAATTTCCACTAGAAAAAGCACAAGCTGTGCTGAAAAACGAAGTCGTAGCAGTAATTGGTTATGGCGTTCAAGGCCCCGGCCAAGCACTCAATCAATTGGAAAACGGTATCAATGTCATCATTGGTCAACGCCCTAATTCCAAATCATGGGACAAAGCCGTCAACGATGGTTTTGTGCCAGGCGTTTCCTTGTTCAATATTGAAGAAGCTTTGGAGCGCGGTACGATCATCTGTTATCTGCTCAGCGATGCCGCCCAAATTCAACTTTGGCCAACGGTAAAAAAACACCTTACTCCCGGCAAAGCACTCTATTTTTCACACGGTTTTGGTATCACTTATAACGATCAAACGGGCATTATTCCACCACCCGATGTGGATGTGTTTTTGGTAGCACCAAAAGGCTCTGGCACCTCTCTTCGTCGTATGTTTTTGCAAGGTCGCGGCCTCAATAGCAGTTATGCAATCCACCAAGATGCAACAGGACGGGCTTACGAGCGCGTAATCGCATTGGGTATCGCCATCGGTAGCGGATACTTATTTGAAACTGATTTCCGCCGCGAAGTTTATAGCGATCTTACCGGCGAACGCGGTACACTTATGGGTGCAATTCAAGGTATTTTTGCAGCACAATACGCGGTTTTACGCGAAAGAGGCCACTCTCCTAGCGAAGCCTTCAACGAAACAGTAGAAGAATTGACGCAATCTTTGATGCCATTGGTCGCAGAAAACGGTATGGATTGGATGTACGCCAATTGTTCCACCACCGCGCAACGTGGTGCATTAGATTGGTGGAAAAAATTCCGCGATGCTACCTTACCCGTATTTAATGAACTGTACGATAGCGTTTCATCGGGCAACGAAGCCGCTCGTTCTATCCAATCCAATGGCCAACCAGATTACCGTGTTAAATTGGAAGAAGAACTCCGCGAATTACGCGAAAGCGAAATGTGGCAAGCAGGCCAAACGGTACGAAGCCTTCGTCCCGAAAACCAGCCTGCAGTTTCGGATGCTATTGAGATATAAATATGATAGGAACAATGAATTGGCCTAAACTATTAATTTTCAAGTAATTATGCAGTTTTAATATGATTTAAAGTCCAGTCTAGCAACCTAAGCGAATCCCGACCCCGGTAGGGGTCAAACGTGAATAGCCCCGAATGAAATTCGGGTTCGATGTATAGTATATGTTTAAAAACCCTGAAGGGGTTGAACGCAATAAAACGCCCATAATACGTTGACGTTCAACTACTTCGTAGTTGTTAAAAAATTACCGCATCCCTAAACCCCGAATTTCATTCGGGGCTATTCACGTTCGACCCCTGCCGGGGTCAGGGTACGCTTAGTTTGATAATATTAGGCTTTGCGTTGCCTTAATACCACACAATTATTTTAAAAATCAACGTCTTAACCTAATCCATTACTTACATATTTTATTGTCCCCTAATACCTAACCCCCTCTATTTAAAATTACACTTTTCTAACAATTAGCAACCCATGTCCACAACCACTAGCCTAAATATCTTTGCCGCTGCCGAACGGCTAAGCGATGTCGTGCGCCGTACGCCACTCATCCGCAATGCCAATCTTTCCAAGCGGTACGGAGCTGATATTTGGCTAAAAAGAGAAGACCTGCAAGTGGTACGTTCCTACAAATTGCGCGGTGCTTACAATATGATGTGCCAACTCCCTGCCAATGCCCTTCAAAACGGGGTAGTATGCGCAAGCGCAGGCAACCACGCGCAAGGATTTGCCTATTCCTGTAACAAATTAGGGGTAAAAGGGGTGGTTTTTATGCCCGTTATCACGCCCCGACAAAAAGTACTCCAAACCGAAATGTTTGGCAATGGCAGTATCGAAATTAAACTCACGGGCGATACTTTCGACGATTGTGCAACAGCAGCCAAGGCATATACCCTTGCGCATGATATGACATTTGTCCCTCCCTTCGACCACCATGATATTATTGAAGGACAGGGAACCGTTGGTGTAGAGATATTGGACGAACTCAAAGAAATTGATTTTGTCATCCTACCCATCGGCGGCGGCGGCCTGAGTGCAGGTGTAGGTACTTTTTTTAAAGAAAACAGCCCCAACACGAAGATTATCGGTGTAGAACCCGAAGGCGCGCCTTCTATGAAAGCCGCTTTGACAGCAGGGCATCCTGTTGTATTGGATACCATCGACCGTTTTGTGGACGGAGCAGCAGTTAAGCGCGTAGGCGACCTTACTTTCGAAATTTGTAGGGAAGTACTCGACGATGTGCTACTTGTACCCGAAGGCCGGGTCTGTCAAACGATCCTCGAATTGTACAATAAAGATGCCATTGTAGCCGAACCTGCGGGCGCGCTCAGTATAGCAGCATTAGAAGATATGAAAGCCATTATTAAAGGTAAAAATGTGGTCTGTATTGTTTCTGGCAGCAATAATGATATCGACCGATTGCCCGAAATAAAAGAGCGTTCATTGCAATACGAAGGGCTGAAGCATTATTTTTTGATCCGATTTGCCCAACGCCCAGGCGCGCTCAAAGAATTTGTCAACCACGTACTCGGCCCTAACGATGATATAAAACGCTTTGAGTACATGCAAAAAACCAATAAAGAAACAGGCCCTGCATTAGTAGGTATCGAACTGCTGCGCGCCGAAGACTACACCCTGCTCCTCACAAAAATGCACCAGTATCATATTGATTTTTCTGAAATCAACAAAAATGATACGTTGTTTGGGTATTTGGTGTGAGTTGCAGAAAACCCCAAATTTGCGGCAAATACACTAATTATTCGCCGTAAATTTGCGGGTATTATTTTAATTATTCGCCGCAATATAGATTGGCCTCGTAGAGCTTCAATTAAATAACAAAAAACCACGCCCCGCTTCACCAAGCCGCGCCAAATCAACATCGCCGGCTCTATTCCCGTAACCCAATAACACGCCGCCCCATTCCATATCCAAATAATCTGCAGTAAGGCGCAACATACCTACTAAATGCACCGACATTGCTTCCATATTTTCATCACTACACACCGATATGACCCACAGTTTTTTGCCTTTCATCCGCGCCCTAAAATCTGCTCCCGGCACACGCATCCAAGCAGACCAATAATCCAAATATAATTTAGTAGTAGCAGAAACACTATACCAGTACAACGGCGATGCAATCACAATATCCGTAGCATTCAGCGTGGCATCAAACAATACTTTTTCGTTGCCTTCTGGCTGTGGATAAACACCTATCGAATGCCGTATGTCCTCAAATAACGGTAATGGATAGTCCATTAAAAGCAACCATTCTTGTGCTGTGGTAGCAGGGAGCAAAGCCGCAACATGCCGCGCCAGCATTTCGGTATTGCCATTTTGTCGGGCAGAGCCTACTATAAAAAGAAATTTTTGTTCTTGCATATAAGCGCATTAGATCATAAAAAAATACCGCCCCAACACTCACAAAGAGCATTAGGGCGGTCAATATTCACATTCAAAATCATCGAAATGTTCGAATCAATGAACTATACTATAAATCATCTTCCGCAAATACCTCCTCGCGTTGTTCGCGGAAAGGACGGCCAGAACCAGTCACCTGAATCCGGTCGTAGCGGCGCATACCTGTACCAGCAGGAATTTTCTTACCAACGATAACGTTCTCTTTCAAGCCCATTAAGAAGTCCTTCTTCGCAGCAATAGCCGCTTGTGAAAGCACCTTAGTAGTCTCTTGGAACGATGCCGCAGAAATCCAAGAATCTGTGTTCAACGATGCTTTTGTAATACCCAGCAACATCGGTACCGATGTAGCAGGTTGTGCATCGCGGAATTCAATCAGTTTCTTATCGTTCCGCTTGAGGTAAGAGTTTTCTTCGCGGATTTGGCGCAATGTAACCAATGCTCCTGCACGAAGTTTTGTACTATCTCCTGGCTCAACAACCATTTTCTTGTCGTAAATCCAGTCGTTGTAATCAATAAACTCGTTACGCTCAATGGCTTCACCTTCGAGGAAGTGCGTATCGCCGGAATCTGTGATTTCCAAACGGCGCATCATCTGACGAACGATTACTTCCATGTGCTTATCGTTAATATTGATACCTTGTGCACGATATACTTCCTGAACACCATTTACCAAGTGCGATTGAGCCGCAAACGGGCCTTTAATCGCCAAGATGTCTTTCACCGCAATAGCACCTTCTGTAAGGGCCGTACCAGAGCGTACAAAGTCACCATCCTGCAACAATACAGGTTTGGTCAATGGAATCATGTACTTGCGTTTTTGGCCATCTTTTGCCTCGATCATACATTCGCGGTTACCGCGTTTGATCGCACCGAAGGTAATGATACCATCTATTTCAGCCACAATAGCAGGGTTGGATGGGTTACGCGCTTCCACCAATTCGGTTACGCGCGGAAGACCACCTGTGATATCCGCAATTTTACCCATTTTACGTGGTATCTTTACGATTTGCTCACCAGAAATAACCTCCTGACCATCTTCTACTGAGATATAAGCACCTACTGGGAGCGAGTAGATCTTTGTTTCCTCACCCGTACGTGGATCCAGTACCGAAATGGTTGGGATCTTACGCTTGTTTTTGGATTCAATAACGATCTTTTCCGCAAAACCAGTTTGGTCATCGCGCTCAATACGATAGTTTGTGCCTTCTTCAAGGCTGTTATATCGGATCATACCACCAAATTCCGTTACAATCACGGCGTTAAATGCATCCCATTCGCACAATTTATCACCCTTAGTGATTTCTTGACCTTCTTTTACAAAAAGAACCGAACCATAAGGGATATAATTTTGTGACAATACGCGGTTTGTTTTCGGATCTAAGATACGCACTTCACCCGTACGAGACACCACCACTTGCGCAATGCTACCATCTTTACCTTTGTTCTCCACCATTTTCATGGAATCAAATTCCAAGATACCATTACTTGGCGCACCAAGGGTATTTTCTGTTTTACCAAGCATTACGGTACCACCCGTGTGGAAGGTACGAAGCGTCAACTGTGTGCCTGGCTCACCGATAGACTGTGCCGCAATAATGCCCACAGCGTCACCGATTTCTGCGATACGACCTGTTGCGAGGTTCTTACCGTAGCACTTAGAGCAAACACCGTGGCGGCTTTCGCAAGTAAGTACAGAACGGATCGTCACCACTTCAACACCACAAGCATCAATATGCTTAGCCATGTCCTCATCAATATATAGACCGGCAGCAATAATCACCTCATCCGATTCTGGCATAGTAATATCATAAAGGCTATAACGGCCTTTGATACGTTCGCTCAATACCTGAATGATTTTTTCGCCCTCTTCCACCGCTCGTGTATCAATACCGCGCAATGTACCGCAATCTTCCTCACGGATAACTACGTCTTGCGATACGTCCACCAAACGACGCGTCAAGTAACCTGCGTCAGCCGTTTTCAAGGCCGTATCCGCAAGACCTTTACGCGCACCGTGCGTAGAGATAAAGAATTCTTGTACCGACAAACCTTCCAAGAAGTTGGAAAGGATTGGGTTTTCGATGATCGCACCACCAGAGTCACCGGATTTCTTCGGTTTGGCCATCAGACCACGAAGACCGCACAACTGCTTGATTTGCTGCTTAGAACCACGTGCACCGGAGTCCAACATCATATATACAGAGTTGAAACCTTGCTTGTGTGTCGCCAATTCTTTCATCAACTGATCCGTAATACGGTTATCCGCATACGTCCATTTATCGATGATTTGGTTATAACGTTCGTTAAAGGTAATGATACCCATATTGTAGTTTTCCCAAACCTCATCTACCTCTATCTGTGCTGCAGCCAATGCCTTAATTTTCAAATCAGGGATAATCAAATCGCCCAAGTTGAACGAAAGACCTGCTTTGAAAGCCCAACCATAACCCAATTCTTTGATCTGATCCAAAAACTCGGCAGTAGCCTTGAAACTGGTACGGTGGATAATATCACCGATAATACCTTTTAAGTTACGTTTAGTCAACAATTGGTTGATAAACGGAACACCTTCTGGCACTGCACGGTTGAACAAGATACGACCAACAGTTGTAGCAATACGCTTCAACTCTGTTGTACCATCTTCATTGTAGTGCTTGGCACGGCATTCAATAGAGGCATGAAGATCCAACTGGCCTTCATTATAGGAAATCACTACCTCCTCTTCAGAGTAGAAGCGACGGCCTTCGCCACGTACTGGGTTTTCAGGGATCGACTTGCGTTCCTTTGTGAGGTAATACAAGCCCAATACCATATCCTGTGATGGCAGTGTAATTGGAGAACCGTCCTGTGGGTTCAGCATATTATGGCTGGACAACATCAGGATTTGTGCTTCCAAAATGGCTGCATGACTCAAAGGTACGTGTACCGCCATTTGGTCACCGTCAAAGTCGGCGTTAAAGGCCGTACAAACGAGCGGGTGCAACTGGATCGCCTTGCCCTCGATCAAACGCGGTTGGAATGCCTGAATAGACAAACGGTGCAGCGTTGGAGCGCGGTTCAAGAGTACCGGGTGGCCACGTAGGATATTTTCGAGGATCTCCCAAATCACCTGATCTTTGCGATCAACGAGTTTTTTGGCAGATTTTACCGTTTTTACAATACCACGCTCAATCAATTTACGAATGATAAACGGTTTGAACAATTCGGCTGCCATTGCTTTTGGAATACCGCACTCGTGCAGTTTCAACGTTGGGCCTACCACGATCACAGAACGACCAGAATAGTCCACACGTTTACCCAAAAGGTTTTGACGGAAACGACCTTGCTTACCCTTGAGGATATCGGAGAGCGATTTCAATGCGCGTCCACCCTCCGCTTTTACAGCGTTAGATTTACGAGAGTTATCGAACAACGAGTCCACCGCTTCTTGTAACATACGTTTTTCGTTACGAAGGATTACTTCTGGGGCTTTAATCTCCAAAAGACGCTTCAAACGGTTATTCCGTATAATTACACGACGGTAAAGGTCATTTAAGTCGGAAGACGCAAAACGGCCACCATCCAATGGCACCAACGGACGTAGTTCGGGTGGAACTACAGGTAAGTACTGGATGATCGTCCATTCCGGACGTTGGCCGCTACTATCCAAACCAGAACGGAAAGCCTCTACTACGCGCAAACGTTTATTGGCTTCTGTCTTTTTGGTTTGGCTGCTCTCATTGTGTGCATCAAAACGCAATTGAGCGGATAGGTCTTCCAAATTAAGGGTACTTAGCAAGTGATACACCGCTTCTGCACCCATTTTAGCAATAAATTTATCAGGATGGCTATCATCCAAAACAGCATTATCTTTTGGAAGCGTCTCGAGTACTTCGAGGTATTCTTCTTCGGATAATAAATCCATTTTGCTCACGCCATCCTCTCCTTTTACACCAGCATTGATAACGACATAACGCTCGTAGTAAATGATGGATTCCAATTTCTTGGAAGACAATCCAAGGAGGTAACCGATTTTATTCGGCAAACTTTTGAAGAACCAAATATGCACGACCGGTACCACCAAACGGATATGGCCCATGCGCTCGCGACGAACCTTCTTCTCGGTCACTTCTACGCCACAACGGTCACAAACGATACCCTTATAACGGATACGTTTATATTTGCCGCAATAACATTCGTAGTCTTTGACCGGCCCAAAGATGCGCTCACAGAACAAACCATCTCGTTCGGGTTTGTACGAACGATAGTTGATCGTTTCAGGTTTTAGTATCTCTCCATAGCTGCGCTCCAAAATTTCATCTGGACTTGACAACGCGATGATGATACTATTAAACTGCTGATCGGTACGGTTGCTTTTCTTTTTAAATGGCATATTTTTAAATTGCTGAAAATCAACTTTAAGTGCTTTAAAAAATATTAAAGCGTGTATTATTATTCAAATTTAACGTCAAGGGCTAGGCCGCGAAGTTCATGTACCAATACATTGAACGATTCAGGGATATTCGCATCTGGCAAGTTATCACCTTTAACGATGGCTTCGTACGCTTTGGCACGACCCTGGATATCATCCGATTTGTACGTGAGCAATTCCTGTAGAATACTCGATGCACCATACGCTTCCAATGCCCATACTTCCATCTCACCAAAACGCTGACCACCAAACTGGGCTTTACCACCCAATGGTTGTTGCGTGATGAGCGAGTACGGTCCGATAGAACGTGCGTGCATCTTGTCATCTACCATGTGGCTCAATTTGATCATGTAGATCACACCTACCGTTGCTGTTTGGTGGAAACGGTCGCCAGATTCACCATCGCTCAGGTAAGTTTGGCCAAGGCTTGGCAAACCTGCTTTTTGGATATACTCCTCGATCTCGTGTGTTTTCGCACCATCAAAAATAGGCGTTGCGAATTTCAAACCAAGGCGATCACCTGCCCAACCGAGTACCGTTTCAAAGATCTGACCCAAGTTCATACGAGAGGGTACACCTAGTGGATTCAAAACAATATCCACTGCTGTGCCATCCTCAAGGAACGGCATATCTTCCATACGAACAATACGGCTTACGATACCTTTGTTACCATGACGACCCGCTAATTTATCACCCACCTTCAACTTGCGTTTCTTGGCGATATATACTTTAGCTAGTTTGAGTACGCCTGCTGGCAACTCATCACCAATACTAATATTGAATTTTTCGCGCTTGTAACGACCTACTTCCTCATTCACCTTGATGCTGTAATTGTGCAGCATACGGCCAACAAGTTGGTTGGTGGTTGCTTCGCTCGTCCATTTGACATAATCAACTTGGCCATAATCAATTTGATCGCGGAGGATTTGTTGCGTCAATTTAGTACCTTTCGCTACCATTTCGTCGCCATAAATACTCTTGATACCATTGGTTACCTTGTCTTTTACCAATTGGGTCATTTTATCCACGAGCTCTGTTTTGAGCTTGTTCAATGCCACCAAATGTTCGTCATCCAATTTGTCGAGCATATTCTTCTCGGCTTCCTTTACCACTTTATCTTTCTTGGCGCGAGCAAACAATTGCTTGTCAATCACAACACCATTAATACTAGGTGGCACTTTTAAAGAAGCATCTTTCACGTCGCCTGCTTTGTCACCAAAGATGGCACGAAGCAATTTTTCTTCTGGAGTAGGATCAGTTTCACCTTTTGGTGTGATCTTACCGATCAGAATATCGCCTTCGCGCGCCCAAGCACCGATACGGATAATACCGTTTTCGTCGAGGTCTTTAGTCGCCTCTTCGCTCACGTTTGGAATATCCGCTGTCAATTCTTCTTCGCCGAGTTTCGTATCGCGAACGTCCAACTCAAAGTGCTCGATATGGATAGACGTAAAGATGTCTTCCTGTACCACGCGCTCAGAAATTACGATCGCATCCTCAAAGTTATAACCCTTCCAAGGCATGAAGGCTACTTTCAAGTTTTGGCCAAGGGCCAATTCTCCATTTTGTGTAGCATAACCTTCGCAAAGAATATCGCCCTCTTCCACACGTTGGCCACGGCGAACGATTGGTTTAAGGTTGATACATGTACCTTGGTTAGTACGCATAAACTTAGTGAGTTTATACGTTTTTTTCGCATCTTCAAAAGACACCAATTGGTCTTCTTCGGTACGGTCGTAACGGATCACAATTTCGTTGGCATCTACGTATTCGACAACACCAGAACCTTCGGCGTTGATCAACATACGAGAGTCACGTGCTACTTTTGCCTCGATACCAGTACCTACAATTGGAGATTGTGGACGTACAAGTGGTACCGATTGGCGTTGCATATTTGATCCCATCAAAGCGCGGTTCGCATCGTCATTTTCCAAGAAAGGAATCAAGGAGGCCGATACACCTACGATTTGGTTAGGCGCCACGTCAATATATTCCAATTCTTCCGGAGAAAGGATTGGGAAGTCACCATGCTCGCGTGATTTGATACGATCGTGCTGGAAAGCACCCGTTTCATCCACTGGCGTATTAGCCTGGGCGATCTTCATATTGTCTTCCGCTTCAGCAGAAAGGTATTCTACCTCTCCTTCCATCACGACCTTTCCGTCTTTAACACGACGGTAAGGCGTTTCCAAAAAGCCCATCTTATTGATCTTTGCGTGTGTACACAAAGTAGAAATCAAACCGATGTTTGGTCCTTCTGGTGTTTCGATGGTACAAAGTCGGCCATAGTGAGAGTAGTGAACGTCACGTACCTCAAAACCGGCGCGTTCGCGGGAAAGACCACCTGGTCCAAGGGCAGAAATACGACGTTTGTGCGTGATTTCCGACAGTGGGTTGGTTTGGTCCAAGAACTGCGACAACTGGCTAGTACCAAAGAAAGAGTTGATTACAGACGACAAAGTACGCGCATTGATCAAGTCAATAGGCGTGAACACCTCATTATCGCGTACATTCATACGCTCACGGATGGTACGAGCCATACGAGCAAGACCTACGCCAAATTGGGCATAAAGTTGCTCACCCACGGTACGTACGCGGCGATTAGAAAGGTGATCGATATCGTCGATTTCCGCGTTATTGTTGATCAAGCTCACGATATACTTCACAATAGCAATAATGTCCTCGCGGGTCAATACCATCGTTTCGTTATCAGTGCTCATGCCCAACTTGCGGTTAATTTTGAAACGACCTACTTCACCGAGATTGTAACGCTTATCGGAGAAGAAGAGTTTTTCAATAATACCGCGCGCGGTTTCGTCATCCGGTGGATCTGAACCGCGGAGTTGACGATAAATATGAGTCACGGCTTCGATTTCACTCGAAGTCGGGTCTTTTTGCAGCGTATTGTAGATAATTGAATAATCTTCCGAAACGTCTTGGCGTTGCAGGATGATGATCTGCATATCTGCGTCGAGGATCAGTTCGATGTTCTCCTCATCAAGTATTACATCGCGTTCGAGGATAATCTCATTACGCGGGATAGACACCACCTCACCAGTGTCTTCATCTACGAAATCTTCTGTCCAAGATTTCAGGATACGAGCCGCCAATTTGCGGCCAATAGCACCTTCCAAATTTTCACGTGTTACGGCAACCTCATCGGCAAGACCAAAGAGATCAAGGATCGCTTTGTCTGTATCAAAACCGATGGCACGGAGCAATGTGGTGACAGGAAACTTCTTTTTACGGTCGATATACGCATACATCACGAGGTTGATGTCTGTGGCAAATTCCATCCAAGCCCCTTTGAAAGGAATGACACGTGCACTATAAATGCGCGTACCATTTGGGTGGTAAGATTGGCCAAAGAAAACGCCTGGTGAGCGGTGTAATTGCGACACAATAACCCTTTCAGCACCGTTGATCACGAATGTGCCCTTAGGAGTCATATAAGGGATATTACCAAGGAACACATCCTGCACAATCGTCTCAAAGTCGATATGCTCAGGGTCGTTACAGGACAATTTAAGTTTCGCTTTTAGCGGAACAGAGTAGGTAAGACCACGTTGCATACACTCATCTATGGAATAGCGTGGTGGATCAACGAAATAGTCTAGAAACTCGAGGTTAAAAATATTGCGGGCGTCGCTGATGGGGAAATTTTCTTTGAACACCCGATAAAGTCCTTCCGTTGCCCTGTTATCGGGTGTTGTTTCCAACTGGAAAAACTCTTGGAACGATTTCAACTGGATTTCAAGAAGGTCAGGATGATAGCCGGAGAGGCGAATCTTCCCAAAGTTAACCCTTTCTTGAACACCGGTTTTCACGCCTTTGATACTGCCGTTATTGGTCATATTTTGCAAAATATTTCAATATTGAGACGGTTGATAGTTTTGGATAGAAGTGATTTAGTTTTGAATAAAACTAATTATCTAAACTATAACACGCAAATGTTTCAAAAGGTTCTTTTACAGACAACAATAGGCTTAACATCAACCGTGCAGGTGCACAGAAGATGTTAAGCCTTGTTGTTATAAAGTCGTCGAATTTAAAGCGAGCATTGGAGATGTAATAGTAAGTGTTTTGTGAAAAAGAGGAAAAAATACCTCGTCGGACACAAATCAAGCTTACTTTACTTCTACAACAGCACCAACAGCTTCAAGCGCTGCTTTGATGCTTTCAGACTCTGCTTTGCTTACGCCGCTTTTGAGCGGGCTAGGAGCACCGTCAACGAGGTCTTTGGCTTCTTTCAAGCCAAGGCCAAGAAGATTCTTAACCTCTTTAACTACGTTGAGTTTATTAGCACCTGCATCTTTCAGAACTACATCGAACTCTGTTTTTTCAGCTGCTGCTTCTGCTGCTGCTGCTGGAGCGGCTACTGCAACTGCTGCTGCTGCTGCTGGCTCAATGCCATAGTCATCTTTAAGAATACCAGCCAATTCATTGGCTTCTTTAATAGTAAGGCCTACTAATTGTTCGGCTAACGCCTTCAAATCTGCCATTTTCTAATACAATTTAAAATGTTTGCGATAAAGAATAAGTATCTCCGGATTTTGATATAAATCCAGTGATGTTTTCAAATAAAAATCTAATGGGTAATATGCGTGTTACTTGGAAGCCAAATTTAGCCGCGGTCTTCCAACGTTTTAACGATGCTAGCAATCTTAATACCAGAGGCAGTAAGTTGGCTGGCGATGCGTTTCGCTGGAGATTGCAATAATCCGATGATTTCGCCAATCATCTCTTCTTTCGACTTCAACTTGGTAAGCGGCTTTAATTGCTCGTCACCGATGAAGAGTGCAGAATCGATATAAGCTGCTTTCAAGATTGGGCGTGCTTCCGTTTTGCGGAATTCGTCGATCAAGATAGCTGGCGCTTTCGGATTTTCTGAAATAAGAATAGTTGTTGGTCCATGCAAAATGTCATAAAGACCTGCATAACCTTTGCTTTCCGGTGCACCTTCGAGGGCTTTACGGATAAGGGTGTTTTTGGCAACCTTCATCGTAATACCACGCTCGAAGCACAAGCGGCGCAATTTATTTACTTTACCAACGGATAGCGTTGAGGAGTCTGCTAGATAAAAGAACGATGATCCTGTAAGTTCTTCGTGTAACTCCGCAATGGCCGCTGTTTTTTCCTCTTTTGTCATTTCTGAAATTATGTTTGAAATGTAAGTGGCTGAAAATGAATGAATGGTGTTTTAGCGGTCGCTAAATTACACTTTGAATGATTTTGGTTCAACTGCAATGCCTGGGCTCATTGTACTTGCAACAGAAATGGTACGCATGTAAGTACCTTTCGCAGAGGAAGGCTTCATTTTTACCAATGTTGCAACAAGTTCCTGTGCATTTTCGGACAATTGTTCCGGAGAAAAAGACACACGACCAATAGAAGCATGAACGATACCGAATTTATCAACACGGAATGCAATCTTGCCTTTTTTGAGTTCATTGATCGCCGTAGTAACATCATTTGTAACGGTACCTGTTTTAGGGTTTGGCATCAAGCCACGTGGACCGAGGATACGAGCCACTTTACCCAATTGAGCCATTACGTTTGGTGTTGCTACAATAACGTCTGCTTCCATCCAGCCATCAGAAACTTTTTGGATATACTCTTCGAGACCTACAAAGTCGGCACCTGCTGCTGTTGCTTCAGCCGCTTTATCGGGCGTGCAAAACACAAGTACTTTTTTAGTCTTACCAGTGCCGTGTGGGAGAGAGACCGTACCGCGAAGGGCTTGGTCGGCTTTGCGCGGATCGACACCGAGGCGGACGTGAATGTCCACCGATGCGTTGAATTTGGCAGTATTTACTTCTTTCACCAACGTCATCGCATCTTTGATCACGTATAGCTTATCGGCATCCACTTTGCCTTCAACGGCTTTGCGCTTTTTTGATAATTTTGCCATAAAAAATTAAGGTTAAACGCCTTAGCGGTTTTAGGATTCCCATTTTGAGTGTTGACGTATACGACCGAATTAAGTGCGCCACATCTTGTTCAAAATAATGTCCTTTCTACTACCAAGACTCCCTGTTAAAAATATTACTTAAATAGTATTGAAAGAAAAACGCCCAAAAAGACTAGTTTTTCTCCCAAGGAGATGTACCTGTCACGGTATAACCCATACTTCTTGCTGTACCAGCCACCATTTTCATCGCAGCATCAATGGTAAAGCAGTTTAAGTCGGGCATTTTAATTTCCGCGATTGTACGTACATTTTCCCAGGTCACAGAAGCGACCTTTTTACGATTTGGTTCAGCAGAGCCGCCCAATTTCGTTTTAGCACCTTTTTGCCTAGTCGTTTTACCGAATTCAGAGAGTTGTACAGCTACAGGTGGAGTTTTGACGATAAAGTCAAAAGTTTTGTCTTTGTACACCGAAATAATCACCGGTAATACTTTACCCATCTGCTCTGTTGTCTGAGCATTAAAACGCTTGCAGAACTCCATAATATTCACACCTTTCGAACCAAGAGCTGGACCGATTGGTGGAGCGGGATTGGCTTGACCGCCTTTCACCTGGAGTTTAATAAACACATCTACTTCTTTTGCCATGATATTTCATTAGCCGGGGGTAAGCCCGAAAAATTTTGCTTAAAAGTTTAATAAAAGTTGCTGCGCAAGTCCCTGTTGAAAGCTGGCGTTGCGGAGAAGATTGGCAACGCGGTAATTGGCACTTTTATCAGCTGATTTTTTCTACTTGCATAAAGTTAAGTTCTACTTCGGTACCACGACCGAAAATTTTCACAATAACCTTAAGTTTTTTCTTTTCTTCATTTACTTCCTGCACATCACCGATAAACTCGGCAAATGGGCCATCGATTACTTTCACTGTTTCACCTACGAGATAAGGTTCTAACATGATTTCACCGGATTCGGAGCTTTCATCTACTTTCCCCAACAAGCGATTAGCTTCTACCTGCGTCATTGGGAGTGGAGTATCTTTTCCGAGGAAATGTATTACATTGGGTACATCTCCGATAGTTTTGGAGATTTCGCCATTTAAACGACCATTTAATGCCTCTACTAGAATATAGCCAGGAAGGAGGTTTCGTTCTTTAACGACTTTTTTCCCGTTAACAATTTTATATACCTTTTCAGTGGGAACAATAACGTTTAAAACAATATGCTCCCATCCTGAAATTTTCACTTCTTTATCAATACGCTCCTTAATGGATTTTTCCTTACCGCTAATTACGCGGAGTGAATACCATTTGCTATCAATAAGATCCTGCTGCTCAGCTGCCATTAGAATAATTAGGTAAAATAAAATTAATAAGATGGTGCATCATCACACACCACCATTAAAATGGTATTAGATACCGTAAAGCATTTTGAATACGATGCTATTAATCACATCCATTGCAAAAATAACAGTAGCAAGGATTGCTGTAGCAGCCAAAACGACTAAGGTACTATCTATGAGCTGCTCTACTGTTGGCCAGGTTACTTCTTTAGTAAGTTCCTGATAGCTTTCTCTTAAGTAAAGTGTTAATTTATCCATTGTTGTGAACACTTGAAAACAGTACTCTATTTGTGCAAAAGTTCGCTGGTGCAAAAGCACGCAACGAACGCAGAGAACCGTTACTTTTTAATTTTAGCAGGGGCAGCAGGGCTCGAACCCGCAGCCTGAGGTTTTGGAGACCTCCACTCTACCAATTGAGCTATGCCCCTAGTTTTGGAAATGAGAAATGAGGTATAAGTAATGAGATGCAAGTATTAAAACTCATATCTCATCGCTTATACCTCACAACTTATATTTATGCGATGATTTCAGTAACCTGACCAGCACCTACGGTACGGCCACCTTCGCGAATCGCGAAACGAAGACCTTTTTCCATAGCGATTGTGCTGAGGAGATGCACTTCCAACTCAACGTTGTCACCAGGCATTACCATCTCAACATTTTCTGGGAGTTTTACGTCACCAGTTACGTCTGTTGTACGGAAATAGAACTGTGGACGGTAACCGTTGAAGAAAGGCGTGTGACGGCCACCCTCATCTTTACCAAGTACATACACAGAGCATTTGAAGCTCTTGTGTGGTTTAACGCTACCTGGCTTACAGATAACCATACCACGCTTGATGTCATCTTTTTCAATACCGCGAAGAAGAAGACCAGCATTGTCACCTGCTTCACCGCGATCCAACAATTTGCGGAACATTTCCACACCTGTGATCGTAGAAGTCAATGGCTTCTCTTCTGGTTTCATCATACCGATGATTTCAACTGGCTCACCAACGTTGATTACACCGCGCTCGATACGACCAGTAGCAACAGTACCACGACCAGTGATCGTGAACACGTCTTCTACAGGCATCAAGAATGGCTTATCTACTTCGCGAACAGGAGCAGGAATCTGTGTATCACAGGCATCCATCAACTCTTCGATTTTAGCAGTGTAATGAGCATCTCCTTCAAGTGCTTTCAATGCAGAACCTTGAATAATAGCAGCATTATCGCCATCGAAGCCATAAGAGCTCAATAACTCACGCAATTCCATATCAACGAGTTCAAGCATTTCTGCGTCATCAACGAGATCTACTTTATTCATGAAAACAACTACTTGTGGAACACCTACCTGACGCGCCAAAAGGATGTGCTCACGAGTTTGTGGCATTGGGCCATCAGTTGCAGCACATACCAAAATAGCACCGTCCATCTGAGCAGCACCAGTGATCATGTTTTTCACATAGTCAGCGTGGCCTGGACAGTCAACGTGAGCGTAGTGACGAGCTAATGTTTCGTATTCTACGTGCGCCGTGTTGATAGTGATACCACGCTCTTTTTCTTCGGGAGCGGCATCAATGGCGTCATAATCTGTTTTCTTTGCCAGACCTTTTTGCGACAGAACGAAGGTGATGGCTGCAGTCAGGGTGGTTTTACCATGGTCAACGTGGCCAATCGTACCAATGTTAACGTGCGGTTTGGAACGGACAAATGTCTCTTTTGCCATTGGTTTAGAAAAATCTAAATTTTAAAAAATGATATTTAATAATACAAAAAAAACTCAGTAGAATTTTCTTTGCTGTTTGTGTGCGTGTGTGGTGGTGTAGTGTGTGGATGCAGAGAGCCGTTGAAGAGAATTGAACTCTCGACCTCTTCCTTACCAAGGAAGTGCTCTACCCCTGAGCTACAACGGCATTTTGGCGTGTGTGCGTGAATGCGAGTGAGTGTGTGTATTATGTGTGACCGTTGTAATAATAAAGAATTGCATATAAATGCCTACTTTACAGGCCTTAGTAATTTGTAACAGAAAAATATTCTTTAAAACTAAGAATATAATAAGTGTAGATGAAGTATTTTTATCTTTTGGAGCGGCGGACGAGATTCGAACTCGCGACATTCAGCTTGGAAGGCTGACGCTCTACCAACTGAGCTACCACCGCGAGTGTTTAAAAAGAAAAATATAAAATGAACTATATTTTCTTTTTCTATCCTTTCGGATAAACTCACAAGTGGGGGTGGTGGGATTCGAACCTACTCAGCGTTGAAACAACAGATTTACAGTCTGTCCCGGCTCTCCAACTCCGGGGCACCCCCTTTTTGAACACAAAAAATAAGGGACACAGTATGTAGAATTTATTACCCCTAAAGATACTAAATTCAGCATGCTGCATCCCACATTCCGAATTAAATTGAGCCACTAGACGGACTCGAACCGCCGACCAGCTGATTACAAATCAGCTGCTCTACCAACTGAGCTACAGTGGCTTATATACTTTCACTTCGGTGAAGTGTTAACTTGGTAAAACTGTCAAACAACTACGCTTTTTAAGTTGATTTAAACCCCCTTTTCAAAAGCGAGTGCAAAGGTAATACCGTCACAATCAATCCGCCAAATATTTTCTGAAATTTTTTTATTTTTTTTTCACAATAAAAAATAAGCCAAAAATAATGTGGTTTTAACGCTGTTTAACTGCTTCCATCGAAATGAACTTCCCTAAAACAAATTAAACAACAGTAAGGTTCATTGGAATAGTGTATATTTTTAAAAAAATAAAAAATTCCTTCAAAATCGCATAAATGACTTACCTTTACTTGGTATCTACACCGAAAGTAGATTTATTATTTTCACGTTCTTAAAATTTACAACAATATGAAAAAGAAATGGCCTCTTATTATTGCAGGCGTTGCCATCACTGGTGCATGCCTTGCTTTTAGCCTAATGTCAAAAAAATCGGATTGCTGCGCATTACCTGCTGAGGCATCCGCTCAAAAAGAATCTTGCATATCTAAATGTACCGCGGGGCAAAATACCGCAGCGGCAAACATTTCTATCGATGGAGCTTTGCCTGCCCATTGCGATATGAGTAAGTGTACACCGGAACAATTGGAAGCATGCAAGGTAAAATGCAGTGCTGAAGATCAAAAAAAATGCAGCGTAGCACAATAGTTACTAGCCCATTACTTCCCGGGGATACTTAAAGCATTGAGCGTCCCCGGGAGTACTTTTCAGCAAGTAACTAGAAATTGCCACAAACAAGTATATATAAACGCATCAATCAGATTGCAATTAAAGTACTTGGACACAATTATTATATTATAGGTAGATAACGGAATAGAAAACAACAAACTTATCCTAAACATAGAACAGGACATTGCTAAAGACCTATCTTTGCGCTATACAATTCATACCACCTCCATGTCCACTATTCTCCGCGCATTCGCAGAAGACCTCTATGCAGAGGAAATTACTGTACTTAGTCAACAAGATACCGCAAAACGTCCTGAAAACTGGCGGCTTTCCCCACAAGCAGTGGTCACTTATCTTGTAGGTGGCACTTTGGACAATGGTTTTGTTGTAAGCCCTAAATATATAGGTAGCCGTCGTTTGATGGAAATTGCAGTAGCTACTTTGGTAACTGATCGCGCATTGTTATTGTATGGCTTACCTGGCACTGCTAAATCGTGGGTATCGGAACATATTGCAGCCGCGGTTAGTGGCGATTCGACGCTTTTGGTACAGGGTACAGCGGGTACCTCGGAGGATGCAGTACGTTATGGCTGGAACTATGCCCGATTATTAGCAGAAGGACCGAGCGAAAGCGCATTGGTCGTGACACCATTGATGAATGCTATGCGCAAAGGGCAAATTTGTAGGATGGAAGAATTGACACGCATGAGTTCGGAAGTGCAAGATACCTTAATTACGGTCTTGTCCGAAAAAATTATGCCCATACCAGAATTGAACACACAGGTACAGGCTATCAGCGGATTCAATATTATTGCTACAGCCAATAACCGCGACAAGGGCGTAAACGAATTATCGGGTGCTTTGAAACGCCGTTTTAACACCGTGATACTCCCCTCCCCTGCTAGTCAGGCAGAAGAAGTAGAAATTGTGCAAAGACGGATAAAGGATTATGCGCAAGTCCTCGAAATGCCGATTGACAAGCATTTACTCGAAGAAATCAATCGAATTGTAACTATTTTCAGGGAACTCCGTGGCGGTGTTACTGCGGATGGTAAAACCAAACTAAAATCGCCCGGTAGTAGTATGAGTACCGCCGAGGCCATATCAGTGGTAAATAGTGGCATGGTACTCGCTACTCATTTCGGAGATGGCAGGCTTACGGCTTCTGATATTGCTTCTAGCCTAACTGGAGCGGTTGTAAAGGATCCTGTACAAGATGCCCTAGTGTGGAATGAATATTTGGAAACCGTTGTAAAACGCCGAGATGAATGGTCGGATATTTATAGGGCTTGTAAAGAAACCATGTAATACTTTGGCTCTGTAGGTTTTGTGCATCAAAACCGTAAAGCATCCTATAAATTTATGCAAAAAACCAAACAATGCGCTGTATAATATAGGTATTGTCGGGTACATGGACAACCTAACTAATCAAACGATGTTAAGTATCAGGACACAACTAACATACATAAAGATGCTTAAAATATTATCATTTACTTGTTTGCTCGCCATTTTATTGAGTGCCTGTTTTTCAGAAAAAAAAGGGCCGTTACCGATATTGGGCAACCGCGATATTTCGGCCAATGGCGATACTGTTTTCCCCAAAGTTCCCGATTTTTTATTTGTGGATCAGGATAGTCAAAAAATCACCAATGCCACCTTTGAAGGTAAGGCATACGTTGCGGATTTTTTCTTTATCCATTGTCCAACGATCTGTCCAAAGGTAAAGGCGCAAGCCAAACGGATTTATGATAAATTTGCTGCTGAACCCAATTTGCTTTTACTGTCGCACTCCATTGATACAAAGCACGATACTGTGGCAGCCTTAAAGTCGTATGCCCAAAGAATTGGGATTGATGCCCAACGTTGGCATTTAGTAACGGGTGATCATGATTCGATTTATAATATTGCCAACAGTTATTTTAGTGTAGCCAAGGTAAATCCCGATGCTCCAGGAGGTTTTGACCATTCGGGCAGGTTAATTTTGGTGGACAAGAATCGGCATGTTCGCGCATTTTGCGATGGTACAGATGCGGCAGATGTGACACGTTTTATGGAAGATATAGAAAGATTGTTGGTAGAAATGAAGGGAAAATGACCAAAAGTAGCATATCCGCTTTTTTGAGGCAACCGATTTTCAAAATTTGTATTCATTTACCTGACGATCGTTAAATCTCAACTTATGTTTCTCAATATCGTCGAATACGACAATAGGGTTACATCTTATTACAAGACTCACAAGTCATACACGCCATGAAAAAATATCTATTATTCGCTTTTTGCGCTATTAGCCTTTGCTTACAAGCACAAAATGCAGCCTTTCAAATTGCTCGTACTTTAAAATGGAGTAATACACCAGAAATACTCTCCGCCCCGGGTGGTGAATTGTTGGAAGTTTGGGAATTTAACAATTGTAGTCATTCCAGCCTAGCCCCTACATTACCTTTGTTCAATGAGCGTTTCCCACTTAATAGTGCAGCGGACTTGGAAGTTAGCATCATCAATGCGACTTGGGAACCTATTGCCCTAAAGCCTTCGCCAGAAAACGCGATTATTGGCACCGAAATGGTTGCCACGATTGAAATGGAACAAGAACGACTGCAGTTTTTTGGGCGTGTTAACCTGCATCCACTCCGCCGTACGGCCTCTGGTGGGTACGAGCGTGCAACGGCATTTACGCTCGAAATGCGCACAAAACCATTAAGTACGCCTGCTCCTGTGCTGGTCAAAGAGCGCAATGTGATCAATTCTAAACTGAGTGATGGCGATATTTATAAATTTGGGGTAAGCCAAACCGCAGTTTATAAACTCACTTATGAATTTCTGAAAACGAAATTGGGGATTAGTAATTTAGATAATATTGATCCGCGTAAAATACAGATTTTAGGAAATGGCGGGTATATGTTACCCGAAAAAAACAACGACGCTCGTCCAGAAGATGTATTGGAAAACGCCGTATTTGTAAGTGGTGAAGAAGATGGCAAATTCAATGCGGGTGATTATATTTTGTTGTATGCGGTGGGGCCAACCCCTACCATTATTACCAATCCCGAAACCAACCCTAATTTGACCATCACCACCAATTTATACGACCGGAATGCTTGGTATTTTGTCAAAATAGGCAACGATAACGGTAAAAGAATCAATGGCGCTACACCTATTGCCGAAGTTGCCGCGACGGCAGTGTCAAAGCAATTTGACGATGTAGGCCGTATTGAAGAGGAATCTTATAATTTATTGGCTTGGTCTCCTATCCACCAAGGATCGGGGAAAAACTGGTATGGCGATATATTTGAGCAAACCAGAACACGCGAGTACAAACTGAATTTTGCTAATTTGGTAAAAGAGACCAGTAATGTACGGATGCAATTTGCGGGGCGTTGCGATGAGGTGGCTACTACGGTACGCTTAACGGCCGAAGGCACAGTATTTTCGGGGAGCATGTCTGGCACAGCCAATGGCAACGGCAATGCGAATATCGCCTCTCTTACAACTGTAAGCGGCAATTTTGTACCCGATAATGACGAAGTGGCGCTAAAAGTAGAATACCTCAATGCCTCCAAACCGAGTCAAGGTTGGCTGGATTTTATTGAAGTAGATGTACGCCGTAATTTAGTGATGGCGGATAAAATGATGTCATTCCGCGATTTGCGCAGCCGCCTTAATGCCAGTACGCAATTCCAAATGGGCAATGTCAATACCGCTAATTTTAACCTGTGGGATATTACGGAGTTCAACCAACCGCGTCCTCAAGCCTATACAGCATTGGGAGATGGGATTAGTTTTGGGGCCAATACCGAGAATAAAATTCGGGTATATATGGCATTTTATAACGATGCTAATTTCCCTTTACCCGAGGCTACTATTGGTAAAATAGCCAATCAGAATTTGCACGCCTTAGAGACAGAAGATATGGTTATTCTTCATCCTGGTGATTTTGCAGCCGATGCAGAGCGATTGGCCGAGCACCGCCGCACTTATAGCAACCTCAAAGTAGCCACTGTGGACATTGGCGATGTATATAATGAATTTAGTTCGGGAGCAAAAGACCCAGTGGCCATTCGCGATTTTGCGCGCTTGATGTTTGAGAACAACCCACAAGGTTTCCGTTACTTATTGTTGTTTGGAGATGGCTCATTCGATCCTAAAAATAACCTAAAAGCAGATGTAAACAATGATTTTATTGCTGTTTGGGAAACCTCTAATTCGTTAGATCCTATTGATGCGCACCCTTCCGACGACTTTTTTGGGTTGCTTAGCCCCGGTGAAGGGCCTGATAACAATGCAGGTTATATCCGTGGTTCTTTAGAAATTGCTATTGGTCGGATTCCTGCGGGTAACCAAGGAGATGCGCGTGCAGTAGTCGATAAAATTATTGCTTACGATATAAGTCCCGATGCTTTGGGCGATTGGCATAATCGTTTGATTTATGTTGCTGATGACCAGGAAAGCAATCATATAGACCAAGCGGAGGTGCTTTCGGATCGTTCTTTGGCTACTGAAGATTGGTTCAATTCAGATAAAATTTATTTTGATGCCTACCAGCGCGTTGCATCCTCTAGTGAAAAACGTATTCCCGATGCAAAAGCAGCCATTAATGCCAATATATTTAAAGGTGCATTGATCACCAATTATATTGGTCATGGCGGCCCCAAAGGATGGGGACAAGAACGGGTAGTGGATATAGCGGATATACAAGGTTGGGAAAATCAAAACAAGCAAACCCTGTTTATAACAGCCACTTGCTCCTTTGGTGGTTTTGATAATTTTTCGTTTATTACTGGTGGAGAACTCGCTTTATTACAGCCAAATGGTGGTGGAATGGGTTTATTTACTACCGTTCGTCCAGTATATATTGGTGCAAATGACATCTTGACCAATAGTGTTCAGCAATTTCTTTTCAAACCTGAATCCTATGGTTACCGTACGATCGGAGATATTTTAAAAGATGCTAAAAATCTACTAACCAATTCTGTCCAGGACAATGGCCGTCGATTCCTACTCTTTGGTGATCCGGCACAGAAACTGGCTATGCCGGAATACCGGGTGAGTACAGATTCTATTAATGGTCACTCTATTGTAACAGGCGTGCCTGATACTTTAAAATCATTGCAGCGTGGCAGCATCAGTGCTTCGGTAACGGATACTGCTGGCAATGTGATTACTAGTTTTAATGGACGCGCCTTTGTTACTATTTTTGACAAGCCTCAAAAATTACGCACTTTGGCCGAAAATGGTAGCGCTCTGCGCGAATATGATTTGCAACGCAATGTGTTGTTCCGCGGTAGCGCAACGGTAAAAAACGGTAAATTCCGTGTATCATTTGTCATTCCGAAAGATATTAATTATGCTTTTGGATTGGGCAAAATTAGTTATTATGCCGAGAATGGGACTCCTATTGATGCAGCAGGTGGCGACCGAGCCAATTTGATTATTGGCGGTACTTCGCAGGATGTAAAGGATGATAAACCTCCAGTTGTACAAGCGTTTTTGAACACGGATGCTTTTGTGATTGGTGGTATTACGGATAATGACCCTAAGATTTTGATCAAATGCTCTGATGATAATGGCATGAACGTAAGTGGTACTAGCCTCGGCCACGATTTGACGGCTATATTGGACGATAATGTGACAGCATCTGTTGTTTTGAACCAGTTTTATGAAAGTGCCTTGGATAATCCACGCGAGGGCAAGGCTATTTATCCCTTGCGCAACCTTGCTGCTGGTCGTCATACGCTGCGTGTAAAGGGTTGGGATATTGCAAATAACTCGGGTGAGGGTTATACGGAGTTTATTGTTTCGGAAGACGGGAAGGTTGCATTAGACCATGTATTGAATTACCCAAATCCGTTTACAACAAATACCTCGTTTCAATTTGAGCATAACCTGGCGGGGCAAATGATGGATGTGCAAATTTCTATCTTTAGTATATCGGGCAAATTGGTAAAAACAATTCAACACAATACTACGCCTGATAACTATCGTATTACTGATATTAATTGGGATGGTCGCGACGAATATGGCGACCAATTGGCCAAAGGGGTGTATGTCTATCGCATTAAAGTGCGTGGGACGGATATTTCGGGGCAGCAATTGGTGGCGGAGAGTGATTATGAAAAATTGGTCATATTGAAGTAAGAAACGATAAATTATGAGGTATGGGTTGCTGGTTTCAGCAACCCATACTTGTTTTTAGTGCACAATCACCAGTTTACGTACCAAATACCCTCTCTTTTCTGAACCAATATGGACGAAGTACACGCCATTGGACAACGATTGGGTACTCATTTGATGATTTGATACGCCATTTTTGATATTTGCATGATCTATTAATTTTCCGGACAGATCGTATATTTTTACGCTTAATGGAGATACAGATGGTGTATTGAATCGTATTTCTGCATAATCGCTTGCCGGGTTGGGTACAATTGTTAGATCTAAATCTAAGTAATTGGGTATCACATTTTGGTTATTGGTCACACATTTTTGAATAACACTCTCATTGGTAATAATGGGAAGATTGGTATCAAAATAGATAGCGGCCTTGTTCTTAATAGTAGTTGCATTGGTTACGGGAGATTTTGTGTGTATGCTGAACGTAACAAACCCTTTGCTTTTTTCAAGATTTGTGGTAGAATCGGTGAGGTTAATATCATCAAATATCCAAACTAGAGTGCGATCGCCTCGTATATCTAATTGATAAGGATGGCTACTCAATCCAGGGCGGAAGGTCGTAAGATCGAATACCCCAATTGGTAAAGTATCAATGACCATTACCCTGTATGCAACATCATTTCCTGTATTTTGGAATTGGATCATATATTCTATCTCCTTTTTTTGTCCGATGGTATTCGCCTCGAAACACTGCGTTTTATTATCCACCCAACCTGTAATGTCATTTGGATCATAAGAATTGGTGAGTAGCCTGCACAGTTGATCCGACTTTGTATATTGATAGCTATTGCAATTGGGGGTACCATTTATTACGGCCTCAATACAGGCAAGGACACCCAACGCCGCACTACAATGAAGGGAATCTGAGATGATAAGTGTTTGACATTGTCCGATTTCCAACGCTCCTATTTCAAATACATAACTATTACCAACAATGGAATAGGGGCGATTGGCACTCACAAACTTAAATTCTTGTGGAAACGAGAGGCTTGCGTTTACATTTTCGGCTTTTAAACTTCCATCATTGCAGATTTCCAATTGATACACGCCTTTATTGCAAACCCTAGAAATATCCCAACCGCTTTTAATCTGGAAAACGGGACAATTATCGGCTGCAGAAAGTGCAAAATGAAGGGAATCTGGTTTTTGGTAGGGTGCTGATGAGGCAAAGGTTTGAATACCTGAGGGTGGACAGGTAATTTGCCAAAAATCGCTGGATTGGTTTACTGATGAGCTTGGATATGACTGTATATTTTGTAAGGTGGTATCCGCAATAAAAGCATATTGCCCATTTGGGTCGGTGAGGGTGTACGCTGGGCCTGTTTTCAATTGTAATAATTTATTGGGTAGCCCAATATCGTTGGAATCGCGTTTGCAATTGCCGTTTTTGTCATAATAAACGTATCCACTCAAACGATTTTTACAATTATTACCCAATGAATCTGTAATCGCCACTACTGCTTTATAGCCATTATTGATGTATTTTGTTCCAGCAAATGCCAACCGGCCATCCGTAAATTCGATGATTGAATTTTTACTATTTAATGTTAGCTCATTTTTAAACCAGTTTTGCCATTCAATATTACCCGCTGCATCTATTTTAGTAAAGTTGGAGCCGCCTGAGCAACTGATAAATTTACCATTGTCCGTAGCCAATACATCCATTACCCCTCCTGTGGCATATACTTTTTCTGAAAGTTTAGCACCTGATGGATCTAACCTGTACAGCACACTCGACTGGGTTCCGTTACCGCAAGCCCCTGCAGCATTGATCGCAAGTGCAATCGTATTATCGGCATTTTGAAATACGGCTTGACCAACTAATGTGTTGAAGCATCCATAGGATCCAAAAAAATCTTTATTCCAAATAATATTGAGATCGGTATCTAGTTTGTATATTAGCGCATTAGCAGGGGGAGAGGATCCTTGCTCGTTGTACATACTTAATCCTGACAATAAATAACCTCCATCATTACTACTTTTGATGGCCACTCCGCGACTAAAGCCGTAACTAGGATCTAATATTGAATAAACCCATTGGGCAATAAAGGGGTTATCGGTTTTCTTTTTTAAGAGTGTACCTTGACTATCTAATTTTAGGACTAATACGCTTCGAACACTTCCTCCAAACATACTACCCGCAATTAGAATATTCCCTTGTGCATCTTCGTACATTTGGAGCGATTCATAGATTTTGCTGGTTTCGCCAAACTCTTTCTGCCAAATGATATTGCCATTGTCATCCAATTTTGTGAGTTGGATTTTGTCGTTTCCGTTGCTTATAAAAAGCATGTTTCCATCTTGTGTAGCGAGTAAATCAACATTGCTCTCCCATTTGTTGGGTAAGCCAAATTTCTTGCGCCAAATTTCATTACCTAAGGCATCTACTCGGATCACGGCCATATCGTTGTAGGAGGATGTTGGGATTTCGGGGGTGGATATGCTTAACCAAAATCCTGTATTCGGAGAGGTTTCTAGTTGGGTTTTGCCGAATTGGGTGGCGGAGTCATAGTAGTAAAAACTGGGGTCGCAGTCTTGACTTGTTGCCGTGGTGAGGCTATTTAGGAGAAAGAGGAATACTATGCTGATTTTTTCCATTGCATTATTTTTGCTTGAATATGCTGAGATTAGGATAATTGGACAACAAATGTACGTGTTTATTGAACATATCTGTTATTATTTTTTCATAGGGTTGGCACCCTATGTTTCATAGGGTTGGCACCCTATGCTGGATGTGTCGCCCCGTTGGGGCTGGGTTTGGTGCTTAGGGTCTTGTGAGGGTCTTTTTTTTATTTGGAGACTTTGCTTAAATGGACGTTGGTTGGATGATTAAGGGGGCTAGGGGGGCAACTTTCAATAATTTCTGAAAATTAAAAAACATTTTTTAGTTTCTTTCGTTTAATACTTATAAGAACGCTATTTGAACTTTTATACATCATTGCTTGACGATCAAAAAAAACACCCATGATAACTTATAATTTAATCGCTTATACTATTTACGGGATCATTACTTACCTGATAACGGTTCGGATTGGTTGGATTTGCTACACAAATGGTTATTATTTTATCCATGCCGAAGTACAGGATAAAGCCATCGCAAATAGTATCAATAAAATATTACTGGTGTGCTATTACCTAACCAATTTAGGGTACATTACTTTAATGATCCGATATTGGAAACGGGTAGAAAATTTTCAAGGACTGGTGGAAAGCCTTAGCCAAAAGATAGCACTGATCGTGCTGGGATTGGGATGCCTGCATTTTATGAATATGGTCGGCGTTTATTTGCTACGAAAGAGAGTAAAAACTTAGCCGCTCCCGTTTCAGCCCCAAAAAGTCGTTTTTGCTCCGAAACCATTAGCCAAGTTTTAAAGAAAGAAAAAAACTATTAACCCTTAATTTTTTATATTATGACCAACAACAATATTATTATCGCTTATTTTATTTATTTGCCCATCGTATTAGCCCTTACTTGGTATGTTGCTCGTACACTTTTTCAGAATGGCAAAGTTTTTATGTTAGATATTTTTCACGGCAGAGAAGACATTGCTGTGAGTACTAATAATCTATTTGAAGTAGGTTTTTATTTGCTCAATGTAGGTTTTGCTTTGTTTTACCTTCGTATTTGGTACAATATTGATCATGTACAAGGATTGGTAGAGGTACTTAGCCAAAAAATCGGTGGATTTGCTATCTATCTTGGCATCATGCTCTTTTTTAACTTGTATATGTTTTTTAGAGGCCGGAAAGCCAGTCGGACAAATACACAGAAAACGCAGCCAATAGCCCCCCAATCATAATGTAAGGAATGAGATGATAATAAAGATACAGATTTGGGGAGACGATTTTGTCACTATTGAGGCATGAAGAGGGCGTTTAGTGGGGTTGGGGTAACAAAAAGAGGGGCAAAATAAGGCCGCCAAATTTGTACCTTTATTATCATCTCATTCCTAAACGTATCTTTGTGCCAAAATTTGTCACAGACTTACCTTGCAGCCTAATTATATAACCTCAATTCCCGTTCACTTTAAATCGCATTTGCTCGCTTGGGCCAACCATTGGGCAAGTGCGGTATATTTGGACAATAACGATTATCCATCCTTGGGACTTAGTTCGTGGGATGTGTTAGTGGCTGTTTCTAATACCGATCATGGTCTTGTGTGCAATGCCGGAAATGCTTTTGACCAACTGGAAGACCTGTACCATAAAAATTCGAAGCGATGGCTGTTTGGTTATTTTGGATATGACCTAAAAAACGAGGTCGAAAACCTACATTCAAAGCATTTTGACGGTATTGGTTGGCCCGATATGTTCTTTTTTGTTCCAGAAATGGTGATTGGCATACGCAATGGACAAGTGGAAATATATGCCACCAATCCTATATCTATCCTCGACGAAATTATGGCTGTTGCAATAACACCACCTTTTATTCCCGACCATACCATTACACTACACCCCCGTTTACCCAAACAAGATTATCTCGATGCGGTGCAAGCCATTCGGCAACATATTTTGGAAGGCGATATTTATGAAATGAATTTTTGCCAAGAATTTTATGCTAAAAATGTTGTAATCGAGCCTGTTGGTACATTTTTACGCCTAAACACCTTATCGCGTGCTCCATTTGCTACCTACCTGAAACACGATGGACGCACCTTGATGTGCAGCAGTCCTGAACGTTTTTTGCGCAAAGAAGGTACGCGTCTCGTCACCCAACCCATCAAAGGTACGCGACGGCGGAGTGCTCATTTGGAAGAAGATGCACAAATCAAGGCCGAACTATACAGCAGCGAAAAAGACCGCTCCGAAAACGTGATGATCGTCGATTTGGTGCGCAACGACCTGGCCCACCATTGCCTGCCGGGCACCATTAAAGTGGAGGAACTATTCGGTATTTATTCGTTCCCAACGGTGCACCAAATGATTTCTACCATAAGTGGCCAATTGCCAGAAGGCGATAACGGCCTAAAAGCCATTCGCGATGCTTTTCCAATGGGGAGCATGACGGGGGCGCCCAAAGTGATGTCGATGGAACTGATTGAACGTTACGAGCGCACGCGTAGAGGGTTATTCTCCGGCGCAGTCGGCTATTTTGATCCCAATGGCGATTTTGATTTCAATGTGGTGATCCGCAGCCTGCAATACCATACCGAAAGCCAATATTTATCGTGTATTGCTGGCGGTGCTATCGTGTATGATTCGGTGCCGGAAATGGAATACGAGGAATGTTTGTTGAAGACGGCGGCGGTGCGAAAGTGCTTGGAGGGATAGCAATCCGAGGCCACCGAAAAGAGAATAGCGGCGATTTTTGAATTACTTTCCAACTAAAACTAGATTATTCCGTTGAAAGAGACGGAGAAACACGCTGCGTGTCGCAACTTTGCGCCGGAATTCTATCCAACAAATATCACACTAATTACTATCTATTTATGAAGCGTTTATACATAATTTTATGCTTATTAGCCGTCCAAGTCGCTATTTTTGCTCAAAAAACGAGCCTCCGTGGCCAAATTCTGGACAAAAGCAACCAAGAAGTAGTCATTGGAGCCACTATTATCGCCCAATTAGGCGGCAAAGCCATCAGTGACGTGAGTGGCAATTTTTCCATTTTGGCTGCTGCAGGCGAGTCCATTACCATTGCTAGTTTGGGGTACGAAACCCAAACAGTCCCTGCGGCACAGGGCATGGTCGTCCAACTCACTCCTACCACTTCTACTTTGGATGCGGTGGTAGTTGTGGGTACGCGCAACCCATCCCGCACGGTGCTCAATACGCCCGTTCCGGTTGATGTGATTGCGCTTTCGAGCATACAACGCACCTTACCACAGAACGATCTGAACCAAATGCTGACCTATTTGGCTCCTTCGTTCCAGTCGAACCGCCAATCCTCCTCCGATGGAACGGAACACATTGACCCTGCCTCGTTGCGTGGTATGGGGCCCGACCAAACATTGGTATTGATCAATGGCAAACGCCGCCACACCACTTCGTTGTTGAATAACCAAGGTACATTTGGCAATGGCTCGGTGGGTACGGATCTGAATGCGATTCCGACCTCGGCCATTGAGCGGGTAGAGGTATTGCGCGATGGCGCATCTGCTCAATATGGTTCTGATGCGATTGCGGGCGTTGTAAACCTTATCTTAAAAACCAAGGCCGATGGACTTAGTTTGACCGCCACTGGAGGTATTACTCAGCGCGGCGATGGTGCGTTGACACGTTTATCGGGCAATTACGGTTTGCCTTTGGGCACAAACGGTGGCTCGCTCAATATTTCCGCCGATGCTTATATGCGCGGATCCACCAGTCGCACCCAACACCATAATTTGATTATTTTTGACCAGTCGGCACTTGGGAATTATTTCTCCTATGATTTTGTAGATTCTACTCAAATTGAATTTACCCGAATCTACGACGATAGCGTACTTGTAGCCAATGGCCTCGACCGCGATGATTTTAATTTTCAAGTGGGCGATGCAAAAATCAATAATTTGAGCACTTTTGCCAACTTATTGTTGCCATTCAGTAATGGGAAAGGCGATTTTTATGCTTTTGCGGGTTATAATGCGCGCCAAGGCAAGGGTTTTGGTTTCCGCCGTTTGCCGAGCGATGGTGCTAAAATGGTGTTTAGTAAATTCCCGTATGGTTTCCAGCCGAGTACGGGTTCTAATATTTCGGACATATCGCTTGCTACAGGTATTCGTTATGATTTGGGGCAGTGGAAAGCCGATTTTAGCAATACATTTGGTAGTAATAATTTCCAATATTCAGTACACAACACGGTGAATGCTTCTTTGCAAGATAAAACCCCTACTGCATTTGATGCCGGCGGTCATACTTTTACGCAAAACACGATCAATGCCGATATTTCGCGTTATTTTGAAAATGCCTTGAGCGGCCTCAATCTAGCATTTGGAGGAGAATATCGCTTGGAAAACTATCGAATCAATGCCGGAGAGGATGCCAGTTGGCGCAATTATGGATTGGTCACCAATCCAGATAATTCCGTTACCGATACGCTTGGTTTGGCGGGTGGTGCGCAGTCTTTTCCTGGTTTTTCTCCCTACAATGTTGTAAATAAGTACCGTAGTAATGTGTCTTTGTATGCGGATAGTGAATTGGATATTACCAAATTTTGGACACTGAGCGGCGCAGGTCGTTTTGAAAGTTATTCGGATTTTGGCAATACATTCAATTACAAATTAGCGACATTGATCCATCCTGTTCCGATGTTGGGTATTCGTGGTGCGGTGAGTACGGGTTTCCGTGCGCCGTCGTTGCACCAGCAGTATTTTAGTTATGTATCCACTACTATTTTGAGTGATGGTCGTTTGGGGCAATCGGGTTTTTTCCAAAATCAGTCGGATTTAGCCATTTCTTTGGGTATTCCTAAGTTGAAACAAGAGACTTCTCAAAATTTGAGTGCTGGTCTTACTTTGAAGCCAAGTAGCCATTTTAATATCTCGGTGGATGCTTACCAAATCAAAGTAAAAGATCGTATTGTACTGACTGGTTTGTTTGGTTATGATCCTTATGGTTCACCCGACTCGGCGGTACAGTCGTTATTTTTGCCTTTTGGTGCTGATGGTGGTCGTTTTTTCACCAACGCGATCAACACAACCACCCAAGGGATTGATATTGTGGCGGCGTACCGTGTTGCATTTAATAAAAGTAAATTGGATATCACGGGCTTGGCCAATTTTAACCAAACCTCAGTGGATGGCGATTTGAATATCCCTGCTAAATTGCGCGGACAGGAGGATATTTTCTTTTCTCCCGCAGAACGCGGTTTGATCGAACGCGTAAATCCACGCCAGAAATTTAACCTTACGTTGAACTACACGCAGGGTAAATTTGTGGCATTTTTGAGCAATGTGTATTTTGGCACATCGTACCGCAATGGTTTCCCGTTTGGTGTAGAGCAAACCTTCTCCGGTAAAATGGTCACGGATGCGTCTTTGACGTACCAAATCACCAAGCAATTATCGATTACGATGGGTGGCAATAATATATTTGGCATACTCCCAGATCAACAGGCCTATCTGAACTCTTATTTTAAAGTATTCAAATATGCGCCGGTGCAAATGGGCATGAATGGCGGTTTTTATTTCTTACGATTGAATTATAAGGGATAATAGAGCGATTGTTGGGAAACGAATAGTGTCGGCGAAACTTCGAAGTCTCGCCGGCACTAAATTATGCTAACTTCAAAATGCTGTCCCACTAGATAACCCATTCCGCTGCTTAGCCCCAGTTGATCGTACGCGTTGAAGTCTTTTTCGATGATGAAATGCCCACCTATTATTCCTAAAATCCAGACTTGCATGCTTGTGATTACTACGTATTTGAGCGGAACATAGCAAACAAGGCTCCCAAGCCTATTGAAACACTCAAAAGAAAGCCCGTTTTTATGGGTATTTTGATAAAATCGGGTGCAACGCCAGCCGCTCGTCCGTAATTAAGGAGCAGTACGGCTGGAACTAGCATCAACAATGGCAGCCAGTAGGCAGCATACGCCTGCGAAAGCCAATAGAGAAATGATGGAATCCCTGCTTCGGGTTCTGCTGTTCTTAAGGACGCACTGAGAAAGGTAGCAAAAATAAATGCCAACCATCCGAAGAAAACAAGCAAATTTCGTTCAGAACTACGCATTTGAATCCAGTCGAAACAGTTGTTCCTGGTGAGATTCCAAGTCAATAGCGCGGTAAAAACAACGAAGCCGCCCCCGAAAAGAACAAACATCAATGAATATCCCACGCCATAATCACCGCTGGGCGCAGGTGAAGCAGTGATGTACAGCAAGCCTATGAGAAATAGGACTACTGGAAAAAGAAGCAAATTTCCTACCATAAGTATAAGTTTTAGAGTGTATAATAATTCAGTGATTAGATAATGCTACTGTGTATTCAATGCGAATCCAGCCAATTTTTTATAGCAATCCGATATTTTTTATTGGCTTCTTCAACGCGATTTGAAGAATTCTTCACTTCCAAAGATTTTTGTAATTGGAGCATACTTGGACGAAATACCGCACTGCTGTCCTTGAAGTGTTCCGCTAATACACGGCATATTAATTCAACATCAACATCATGCCGCAAACTGTCTTTTAGTTCATCGGCGAAACGAAGGATGGTGCGGTTCATTGGTTCGATAAATAGTTCAGGATGCTCCACTTGGTTTCCATCAATAAATGCAAAGACTTTCGTATCCCAAGCCCAATTGCCCAACAACCCGATGAGTTCCGCCTCCCAGCCAAGGTGTGCCTTGATTTTGGCAACAGCCCCTTCGCGCACAGTACTGTCTTGAACACGACCCGTCAACTGGAGGATGTTTGTGATTGGGGCGGTCGGTGTTTGCCTGGCAATCAGGTTTAAATGCTCTTCGCGCTGTCTGACAGGTTCGTTTTTTTTATATTCGATTTTGTCAACACGTAGTTGCAAGGCAGATCGAACAAGACCAAAAAGATAGCCCAGGCCCATCAAAACACTCAACAGAAACCCCATCATCATCGGTATTTTGACAAAATCGGGCGCAAAGCCTGCTTCCCGTTCAAAATTAAGGAGCATAAACGCTGGAACGAGCATCAATAAAGGCAACCAATAACCTGCCTTTGCTTTCGAAAGCCAACGGATAAATTGCGGAGTTCCATCTCCGTATCCGCCCATTATGAGCCCCACACAGAGCAAAATTGAAAAAACAAAGGCTATCCACCCGACGAAAACAAGCCAGTTTCGCTGAATGCCAGGCATTTGAACCCAGTCGAAACAGTTGTTCCAAGCGAGGTTCCAAGTAAGCAGCCCCGACAGGAGGACGAACCCTGTAGCACAAAAAAAAATCGCATACGCACGTCCCACGCCAGCATCCCCGCCAGGCGAGGTCGAAGCAGTGGAGGAGAGTAGTCCCGTGAGAAATAGGGCGGTGAGTACGAGCAGAATATTACCTATCATAGTTGAATTTTTGATTTTAGTGCGTGTAAGAAGTCGTTGTTTTAAATATCGGTCATTTTTTGCCTTCCCGCCATTGCTTTACATCGCTCACGATTCGCCCAAACAATTCCTGATGTTTTCCTCTAAGGAGTTCGGCATCGAAGGCATCGGCAATTTTTTTCACTGAAATTTTCACATCTGGGTTCATATTAGATTCCTGATGGTTCTTTTCGATCACCAATCTTTGATCCTTTTCAGTGTATTGAATTTCAAATTTCAAATCTCCTGCGTGGATCATCATTCTGCGGATACTATTGTTATTATCCATTTCATCCTGTACAATATTGTCCTTCGACCCGCCAATTTGTTCCAGCGCGAAATCCAAAAAGATGGGAAGCATCCCCAGGTTTACCGGGTAGAGTGTATAATTATTGTAGTCTGGGTCGAACCGGCCTGTCCAATTGGGCAGTTTTTTGAGTTGGCGCAGCTGCAATCGGTCGCCCTCCAGCGTCTTTTTCCATTCAAAATAAGTATCCAACCATTTAAGGTCAATATCTTTAAATTTATTAGTCATGCGCGTGTCTGTGTCGTCATACCTGACCAAATAAGCGCTGTCTTTTTCAAAATCATAGGCCACAAGGGCATTGTTGGAATCGGGCAAATCTTTGTCTGCTGCGTTCCATGCTTGAAATTCCGCCTTAAAAACGATGCTTTTTTGGTCTGGTGAAAAAGCCAAGGCAAACGGGGGGGAAGGCGGGGAAGGGAAATCGTAATTTTCCAAATAGTTATTGTCCCTTTTAATTTCCCAGATTTTGTGTGTCTGAAGGTCAATTATCGTTTTACTGTCGACTAACAGGTAACGGCCACCTTCAATACTGTCTAAATGTTCCAAATTGCTCACCTCATTGTTCCAAATTGACTCCAATCTCTGACTGGGTTGACCATTTTGACTGTCCAAAAATTGGATTGATTCAAAATTGTGGATAGCCTCCACTACTGGAACACCATTTTTCAGGTAAACCAAATAATTGCGAGGGTTGCGTACCAGCAACGTCGGATCGGGCACATTTGGCAAAGCAAATACGGTCTTAAAAAACGTTGCCCCATTTTTGTCTCGTTCAATATCGGGGAAAACAACGGATTTGCCTTTGTGAAAAATGCCGTATGTCACGTCCGTATAATTGACTACCCCAGTCTTCGTGTCCACCTCTTTCTTTCCCGATATAGTTATGGTGAATGGGCCATAAGGAATGTCTTTTGAAAGGTACTTCGATGCTTCGATCTTGCCTTTTGCTAACGTATAAAGATAGGAGGCAAAAATGATGAGAAGGGTAAGTAATATTGGAATTTTCATCTTTTTGAATGATGCTGATTTAATTTATTAGACATTATAATTATTTAACAATAAATACAAAAAACTTCCTGTGCAATACCCCAAAACATCCCAAATGTCGCCGAAACAAGCACTATTTATTCTTGGAAAAATGCATTCAGCCACAAAAGCAATAATCAATGTAATTATAACGATTTCACTTAAATTTAAGCCAATATTGGGTTTTTGGAGCAACACTTTTTCTGACGCATACAAAGTAAGCACAATCGGCATCATCAAAACTGGATCAAGGTAGTTATCTGCCCATGGAATGGATATTTTTAGCCAAATTTGCAGGACATAATGAAGTGCGAAAAGCAATAAACTAGCCGTAAAAAGCACATTTTTTCTAAAAAAAGCCTTCATATTGCTACGGCTACTACAAATAACAAAATGGCTAACAATATAGGCGAAATACAAACGATCAAAATGGCAATGGGCAAACTAAGGATGCGCTTCCAAAGTCGCTGCCTTGGAGTGTCGGTCTCATCGACTTTAACGATATTGAGTAAGGAGGCGATTATGTTTTTAGTATAGTCGAGGAGGAATTGGGTGAAGGATTTATCTGATTCTTGGTTTTCCATTTTATAAAATTTGTTAGTGATTTAAAATATATTATTTAAATTGGTAACGGGCATTACTATACGCCAATTGTCTAACATTCTCTACTACTTGTTTCATATAGATTTTCCAAAAAACCTTTGCAAATAACCAATTAACTGGATAAAGCAATGCCACATCCGAATGCAAAGTGTAGTTATATTCCACCAAAATTTTGTTTGGTTCGAGTTCCGTTGTTTGCCATTCGCCCGTAAATTTTGAAAAGCCCAGCATCCAAGACTGAAAATCACTTACCTCGAATTTCCAGTATGAATTTTCTATGCGTTCAATGACTTTATCATTGGACACCCAACCTCCTTTTTGGGTCAATGAAGCGGCAGCAAATACTTTTTTAGTAGAACAAATTTTTCCCCAATCTTCGTCCTCTGTGCTATGCGTCACTCTTGGCATGATACCCAAGCCTGTATGAATTTTGCTAACGTCACAAAGTATGGGTGTCTTAAAGGCACGTTCCAACGAGCAATTGAATGTGGTGGTCAGATTGACTTTTGTTGTCATTTTTTTTATATTTCAAACGGTGTCATTTTTTATAATATACTCGGGCAAAAATGACTTTGTAGTATGGATACAAAAGTACATCATATAATACCCATAGCGCAATTTTTAAACTTGAAGGCTTGTGTTTTTGAAATGAAGCGTAGGAAAATGGCTATGAGGCGTATTTTTTCTTACAGCCGTACACTTTTTCTTTTGAGGAAAAACATTTTATATTTTTCACACATTGCATAAACAAGCCGTGCAGCATTGGTTAGTTACGCCCTCAAACCATACCAATATGATCAGCATCCTTCGCTTTGTCAATCAAATAAAGCACGAGTAAAACCAACAGAGGTATTGCAGCCAAAGCCAAAGCCCAAACCGTTTTTTTCAAAAAAACACGCAAAACGAAGCCGCCAATCGTGCAGCCGACCAACAAAATCAGCATCCAAGGCACGGAATTACTGGCGTGAAAACTTTCTTTAAAGTTTTTTGCAAGGATGATGACGGTGGTGATGAGCAGGTCAACGCTCCAAAGGAACCAAAAGAGTAAAGCCATATAAATGCGAAAGTACGTCGTGTAGCACCCTGTAGCGCAATTTTTAAACTTGAAGGGTTGTGTTTTTGAAATAAAGCGTAGGAAAATGGATATGAGGCGTATTTTTTTCAAAACATGACACGATTAAAAAATATAAGGAATTGTTGAAAAAATGCTGTTTCTTTGCTTTGTATTTGGCGTTATTTTGACACCATTCCTCAAACATTATACGATCAGATTAATCTGCTCGTTATGAATAAAAACAGATTAAAAATAGTAAAATTTAGTCCTTTATGACAGCGCTTCAACAAGTAGAGAAATTACTGCCCACTATGACACCCGGCGAAAAATCTTTAGTAGCAAGATGGGTTAATGCCGATTTGGAATACCGTTTTCCCGGTATTGAAAAAACCGACGGAATTTGTGGAGGTAGCGCACGTATTGTGCGCACCCGAATTGCAGTATGGTTGCTGGTAGAGGCCACACAGGCTGGAGCAGACGAGGCCCATTTGTTAAAATCATATCCATTTTTGCGTGCAGAAGACCTTACAAATGCTTGGGCATATTATCGCGCCAATAAAGCAGAAATTGATTTGGAAATTAAAGAAAACGAAATGATAGAACCATGAGTAAGCTGTACGGAGACGAAAATATTGATGTGGAAATAATCAGGTTGCTGCAAAATTATGGACACGATGCCGTATCAGCCAAAGATATGGGAAAAGCCAATCAAAATATTTCTGATGAAGAAGTGCTTGAATATGCGACCTCGCAGGATAGGGCAGTTATTACCCATAACCGAAAAGATTTTTTCAGGTTACATCACATGAATCAGCAACATGCTGGAATTATTGCTTGTACTTATGATGAGAATCAAGCACGATTGGCTGAAAATATTGACGTGGCTATTGAAGCAGAAAACGGAGATTTAAAGCAAAAATTGATACGAGTTTATAAGCCCAATATTTAACAATGTTATTGGATCAACAGGCTTACCTAAACTCTTATTTTAAAGTATTCAAATATGCGCCAGTGCAAATGGGCATGAATGGCGGTTTTTATTTCTTACGATTGAATTATAAGGGATAATAGAGCGATTGTTGGGAAATTAAAAAGCGTCGGCGGGACTCAAGTCGCGCCGACGCTTTACATTTTAACATCTATTTCAAGGCTTGCAATTTGCGGTAACAACCCACAGTAAACAAGGCGTAACCCAATAAATCCACTGGAATAGTATAGTTTTTGGCCTCGGATAATAGCGTATTGCGCAATACCATAGATAAAACAAGGGTGGCCGCGCCGATAATGATGAGCAGATTGGGTGTTTTGCTGTGCGTAGATGCTTTTATTCGTTTATAGTGGGGGTTAAGGGACGAAATTGGCCGAGTGTAGCCGTAATAACCAAAATACAAATACCTAAAAGATCACGCCAATTGGTGGGGATCGGGGATTGAACGGCTAATAACATCAGCATTGTTTTATATATTCCTAATGAACCGACAAAAGCAATAAAATTATATCTTCTTTTTTTTAGTAAAGCCAATATCACACCCAAAAACAAATAAAATACAGCATCATATAAGGCTGTAGGATAAACAGGGAAAGGCAACACCATACAAAAAGAACCATCGCAATCAGGTATTTTAAGTCCGTAATTTATGGTATTATGAGGAAAATTATACGACCATGCCCAATTTGGGAAAACCCACCATGAAGGCTTGGGCTTCGTATTGATTTCGCCCCAACATCCATCTCCTGATAAATGACAACCAATTTTTATTAATCCTAAAGAAAAAAGTAAAATTGGTGTCAATAGATTTAATATTTTCCAGCCTTTTAAAGGTACGATTAGACCAAAAACAGTAAATCCCCAAATCATACCCAATGAATTCAGTCTCCAACCAGTTTTATTGTAAACAATTACAGAGAACAGTAGAGACCCTAATATACCTATTCCAAACAGCACAAAAATATAAAATATAATTTGGTGTATTTCTTTTGCAACATCGCTGGCTTTTAAGCGCACAATTGCTGCACAGTAAAAAAAAAGAGATGCAACCGCAAAAAAGAAACCATATGTATAGATTTGGTCGAATAAACCGGACGATTCTTGGAAACCTAAATAACTGATGATATTTGAAACTCGAGGAAACATGACGAAGTATTTTACGATATTGTAGTACTTCATCCATATTAGCCTAATCGATTATCGTTATCTTACCAATGCTTTGGAATATTACGAGCCTTGATCAAACTAATATGAATGAAGCGTTTAATGCCTTTATGGACTCAATTTACGGTTTGATTTGTAACATTATATTAGCACTTACGATGCAACTAATCAACTCTCTATTTGATGTACTGTGATAATCACCTCTTGAAACAGATATGCTAAAATCTTCATTGTCAGGGATATTTTGTAACCAACTATCAGGAATAGTAAACTCACCAGTATCCGGAGCATAATCCATTTGTGTATAAACGGTACCGGGGTTGGCAAACTCGAAATATTCAATTTTAATAAATACACCCCTGCTTTTGGAATCTCTGTTCCACTTTACAGTCAATGGGCTGTTTCGTTGAATGGCTGTTGTGGAATATGGTTTTTGGTTATTGGGAATAGGTGCCAAGATCGAAACTTTTTCGGGAACATACATTTCTCCTTTGACCCCAAAAGCATCAATGGAAACTTTGTTGCCAAAGAGTATCGTTTCGTTGGCATCTCCGGGATTAATAAACAAGGTATTAGATTGTTCTCCTAAATCTAGTCTTGGAATAGTCATTTCTATGCCATTGACCTTTGCAATAGGATAGTTTGATACATCTTGGAATGCAAATACTCCAATGGTATTTAGAAACCTATTCCATGAATTGGGGGCTGTATAGTCTTGGGTTGTAACATTATTAGAGGTAATCATGAATACAGATTTTGGATCAAAGTTGGTAATTGACGCATAATCTGCCAAAGAGAAATTACCAGTGCCTCCAAGTCGAATATCTTCAGGAGCATCCTCTTTTTTGCTACATGAGGATAATGTGCATAGCGAAATGGCAATAATGCCGTAGAGAAAAAATTTCATGTTAAAAATTTATTGTTTAGTTATGAAATGTGTTATTGAAAAATATTTTATTTATTCCATTTTTAAGCCATTAGGGAAAGAGCAAATTTCAAAAATGGCAAAAATACGATAAGTGGTGAATCATTAGTCATTAAGAGTTAATTTTATTGCATGTGTTTGCACACACAAACACATGCGCGTGCAATAAAAATAAATCACAATCACTCTATATCGCAATTATTAGACCTCCCTGCTGGGAATAAATTTATGTGCTTAGTTCTAAGGGGTGTTGTAGCCCCAGCGGGGGTTGGTAAACTCGAAACTATCATTTGATCTGTTAGTTGAGAGTTTGACCATCTTAATCTTCCGTCTTCACAGCATTTGTCAAAAAGTGTTACAGATATACTAGAAGTTTGTGTTGTAGGAGCACTCACAGTAATATATTGTGTAGTACCTACTGTTACAATATCAGAACTTGAATAGTAAGTTGTAAGTACCATTGCTGGATTCGCTGCGCTAACAACTACGCGTAGTGCTACCTCGTCTTCATGAATCGAGGATGTTGATGAATTAAATACAGGCGTGTTTGCAGCACCTGCGCATAATGGATATTGTGCTCCAGAACAATTATTAAGTCCAGTCGAATAAAAAATACTGTTTTGAAAGCAAGAACTTCCTGTTGTTGTATATTCTTCTGGTATTGGTGTTAGTGGCGTTTGAAGGAGATCAAAATCTAATAAAAATGTTCCCATTACTTCCGTTGCTGGAGGGATTGTTGATCCTTGAGGAAGTAACTTCTGACAACTGTACAAATAAAAAGCAGTTGCAGAACATAAAATAAAAAATAAGATACTTGGAATGATAGTTAAAAATACTTTTTTCATAAAATTTTTAATTGTGAAATGATTGTAAAAATTATAATATTTTTTTAATAAATTAATCCTATTTTTATCATACTCGGCATCAATAAGTTCACCACATTCACTCCTTTATAGCGCATTTGCAACAAACCTATCGATACCAAGTATAATTAAAATAGGCTACTTCACTACAGCCAATTTGGTCGTCACAAAACTACCATCCAACAGTCCGGCACGTACTACATATAAGCCGCCTGACCAGTCTCGTACAGAAGCATTAATCCATTTGTCTGGTTGATTTTGTTGCAATACCACCCTTCCGTTCATATCCATTACTGTAAGGTGTACTGTATTGAACGGCAAAATAATATTCACCGATTCCTGGGCTGGATTGGGTGCTACCTTCAAAGAAATGCTGGATTTCCATAACGCTGCGTTCTTGCGCTCCGACGGACGTGCGCCTGTGTCCATACCCATAGCATCGTCCACACCGTCCACTATGGCGCGGGCTGTGGCAATATACTGCTGGCAATTGTCGCTATAACTGCTCAGGTCGGGTTGCCAAAGATCGGCCACAGGACGGAACAGATCCACACCCAATTCCGACAACGGCTCTGTTTTGAGTTGGTAATAGGCTTCGTGCCACTGCCAGTTGACCGACCTTTCTTCTCCTGTCAAGGCATTGATACCAGTGGTGCAATCCGTTTGGGGTTCGTTATTGCCAAAATTGCCCGGTTTGCCTTCTACTGGACAAAAATCGGGCACAGTTGCAGGGCGTGGGGTTATGGCTCCGACAGCCGCAACGCCATCACAGTTGACCGTCAATAATGAAATAAATGGCTCAGGTGCGAGGTCAAAAACGGTATTACCAGTACTCGTAGAAGTTGCCCACCAATTGTTGGTCATCGGTATAGAAGATGCTACTGATTTTAGACCGTAACATACCCGTATATGATCCATAGTGCTACCATTACCACCTTTAGGGTCATTGTCGCGCACAAAAGCATTGGGCGTATCGGTATCTTCGCTCCAAATACTGGTATTTTGACTATCGAGCATCAGGGCAATATCGTTGCCTACAATGCCCTGACGATTATTGATAAAGGTAGCACAATCAGCCAATACTGTACCTTTTGTTGCATCTCCGCGCATAAATACACCAGCCATATTATTGCTGAGTATCGTTGATCCGATCAGGAATATTCCAGCGGCTTCCATATCTTGACTTGCAAAAGTGAGCGATGAAATACCCACCGTATTGCTTTCGATAGTGGTACCGCGTATCACAAATATACCGTTTTCTGCATAAATGGCAGCAGTAGCAGTAGCAAAATCGCCATTTAGCGCATTACTTGGTATGGTGGGGTCTTGATGACCACTCACATAACAACCGTCTATCAATACCAGCGGTACATCGGAGATAAAGAGGGCTTGCGCACCATTTCCACCGTAAAACTGCGAATCCTCAATAAGTGCCTGACCACCTTGTACCCAAAATATACCCTTGGAGTAATTGTTGTTAAAATTAGTACTAGAAACTTTAATATAAGGATTGTTGATCCCTTCAATAGGTGCACCTACCCCGGTGAAATTACAGTTTTGAACCACCAAGGATTGGGTATTTTCCATATTAATACCGCCATACAACTGCTCGAAATCACAACGATTAAAGGTTTGAGTACCACCATATTTTGCAGAAAGCCCCGTAGCACTAACACCTCCATCGCCTTTGATGGTCATATTGGAGAAGGTAACCCCTGCATTGGTACCTACGCCTACGGTGTTTTTATCCACGTCCAATAATCCGTTCCACCAGTTCAAACGCTTGTTATCGGGTACCGCAAGCGGTGTGGATAAAAAGACAAAACGGTTGGTTTTGCTAAAACCTTTGAGGTTGAAATTTGAATACCCCGCACCCATGGTGAGTTGCGATGGGCCGCCCGCAAAGTCGAAATAACCTAGACCAGAGAACTTTACATCGCCATTGACGATCATTTGCCCTTCGATGCGGATTTTGGAACCTCCATTATCCAGTGATACGATAGCGCCTGGTTCAAGGATCAGGCGCGCGCCGGGCAAGATGCGCAATTCACTTTGTGGCCCCATAATGCGGAGTGCGCCACCCGATTTGATATGCACCGTAGCGCCAGAAGTGACAAAAAGTACGCCATCCTTAGTACCGTTGTCAGCTCCTACTACTAGCTGTGCTGCGTCTTCTACCGTAATATTACCACACCTTGTATAGGCTTTAAAAAGATTGCTCGGCGCGGCGGGTTCACTGCCAGTAGCATAGCCCACTTTACCTGTATTATTAATCGACAATTTACCCGTGGCGGAGGCGATGACCAAATCCGTTATGGCATCCTGTGGAGCAATACCTGCATTATAATAAGTAGTGAGCGCGGCGGGAGATACTGGTAGCGCGTAGGGGCTTGCCGATAATGTAACTAGTTCTTCTACGATTAATAGGGCTGTCCTTTCATTAATAGTGATATGCTCCTCATTGATTTCCAAAGCTCCGCTGAAAGAGCATAAGGAGGGTTCTGTGGGTGACGAACACCTGCTGGCAGCCCCGCACGATTGTCCAGTCAATAAATTAGCAGGTTCCGGCGCGTTCAGGCTGCTGAAAGTAGGGATAAAACAATGGTGGGTAGCCGTCAATCCTGTACCTCCAATGGCTGTACCAGAAGGTATAACTGTAGTCAATAAACCCAATGGTGCTACCCCTACATTACTAGAGCCACCTGATGCCACATCGTAGGGCTTGGTGAAACAAGTGGTTGTGGAGGAAAAATCAAAGTGTTGATTCGGAATATCGATATCAAGATAGGTATTTGCTTCAAAAACCGTAGTAACTGCATTATTGCCTGTTGCTCTCACCGTAATATCCATATGGAATTCACCATCGCATACCAATATTCCCCAGATATGGGTACACAAATTAAAATCGGCGGTGACGTTGAACATGGAAGCACCTTCTAATATATTGTTCTGTATCGGCGTGCCATTGTCGGAACCAAGGGATATAGCCACGTGCCGCATGGATAATGCACTCAAAGCATTGAGTTCGGCCATAAATGCTACGTGTTCTGTATTGATAGGCTCGGCAGTACCATCGACGGACAACAAATGATACTTGAGCATTTGACGCGCTGCGGGGCTAGTCACTCCCTCGTAGGCAAATTCAAGGGCAGGTACGGTAGCAATATCATATCCTGTAGAATTATATACAAAATTGGGAAAGTAGTCGATGGTCATTTGAGTTCCCAAAGGAATATTTGCCCCTTGTAGTGGGGCATCGTAACTGATAAACAAACGTGTATCGTGGTCCATCCCTTTTCCGGGCATATCGCGCAGGGCGTACATTGCTACAAGGCCGCCCATACTAAAGCCCATGACCACGTTCTGCTCTGTGCTGCCAGCTTCTGCTTTTTTTTCGTTTACCCATTCTATCACACTTTCTGCCAAAAAAGCATTTCGTTGTATATAATCCATCCCACTACCTGCTGCCCAGTCCACGTAGATGAGGTCGTATCCCTCTTTTTCTACAAAATCTCGAATGGATTGAGTCTTATTGTTGAGAAACGGAAATGAAAGCCCATCTCTAAGGTTATTCCAACTATTAAACCGTTCTTCTGCCCCAACTACTTCAAGCCCTTCAAATACGATCAGGGGTTTGAACAGTTTTTTATTGCCACAATTGTAAAAAACGTGTACCGTGGCACTGTTGGATGTCCCCAAGTAGCCTTGGTTTGCTGTAATGGTGATGGACTCATCGGGTTCGATGTTCCATCCGCGTTCTGCCACGATAGGTGCTTCGATCTGGATAGGCGTATGCGCATAACGGACGATTCCTTTGGCGAATGTAAACCGAAGTTGTACATCGTATAAGCCCGCATCGGAGTAGTGAGGCTGTATGGTCTGCCCGGGGCTGCATAATTGCCAACCCGATCCATCGCCCGCGTCAATATGTATGAGGGGTTTTTCTGCCAAATTGGAGAACCACAGTGCTTCGGGTAGCGAAAATATAGGAGAAAAAGAGGACGCAACGCCCTTCAAAAATGAAACGGTATAAACGGTATCTTGAAAATAAGGACTTTGTGGCCTACCGGGTACATCAAATACCTGTCCATTGGAATAGGTAATCAATTTTTGTTCTATGGCATCGGGCCGAAGGCGGTCGTATTGCCAAACTAAGGCGGCTATTTCCATCGGGTCACTGGGTTTCCATGCCTTTATTTTATCGAGGTAAACAGCGGGCGAAGAAATACCCCCCCCATATTAAAACTGTTAATTATGTGACCGTAAATGACCCCAAATTGGTTGATATCAGCGGCGTTATTTTCATCGATGCTGCCCCTATACCGTGCAGGGGAAACTAAAGGGGGAGCTTGATCGTAGAGATAGCCCGTAACCAATTGGCTCTTATCCAATGGTTCAAATACCCGCGCCATTTTTTGAGCTAGGCTTTGTTGTGGTTCTGTAATAACGGCACCAGATTGTGCCATACATTGGATCGAAAAAAAGAGCAGTGCAACTGCTGTAATAAACTGTTTCATGTTGTTTATATTGTTTTATTATTGTGGTGAATACCGAAGGTCAAAACGACCATCGGAGATGACAATTGAATCGGTGCGGTCGGTGATACCAAAATTATCGCCTTGGAAAAGCGTAAAGGCAAACAAACCCGATACAAAATTTTTAGCCGTATCAATTTTTGTAATTTTAAAAAAATTATTTTTACCCAAAGCAGATGTATCGGGAAAGTAAGATTTGTAATTACTATTATCAGTGCATATCACAAAAAAGTTAAGAGGTGTATTAAAATCTGTGTTGGTAGTGTATTGATTAGGCAAGAAATAAGATGCGTTATAACCAATCCTTAGTATTTTTGAACTGCTAGTATCAGTTAAATCAGCTCTAATATCACCGTAACCAAGTCCTTTAGATTCATCAAAGGAGCCATTGAGTATGCCACCTGTTATAGACCAGCCATGTGGTACTGCTACCCTGCCATCTACTAAGCAACCAAAAGTATGCTTACCTTCTTGGGTGATAGCGGGGAGGGTATCCCACGCATTTACTTTATCGGGTTGTTGAGGTAACGAGAGGTCTATTTTTTTGCACGAGGGCAGGCATAGTAACCAGCCGACTGTTCCGTAAAATAGTAAAAAAAAGAAATCGCTTTTTTTCATGATAAAAAAATGTTTAAAAGTTTGAAAATGAATGATTTGTATTTATAATAGACACTTGAGAGAAGAGCACAAGCGGGTATTTCAAAGTGAGGAAACAGTACGTGGTTCAGTAGTAACAGCACCAGATTGTGCCATACCTTGAATCGAAAAAAAGAGCAGTGCAACTGCTGTAATAAGCTGTTTCATATTATTTTATTGTTTTTTTATTGTGGATAATACCGAAGATCAAAACGACCATCGGATATGACAATTGAATCGGTGCGGTCGCTAATACCATAGTTGTCGCCCCTGAAAAGTGTAAAGGCAAACAACCCCGATATAAAGTTTTTAGCAGTATCAATTTTAGTAATTTTTAAAAAATTGTTTTTACCTAAAGCGGATGTATCTGGGAAATAAAACCCTTGATTATTATAGTATATTACACTAAAGCTAAGAGGTATATTCAAATCAGCGTTAGTTGCATATTGACTAGGTAAGAAATAAGATCGGCCATAAGTAATACCTAGTACCTCTGCACCGCTCGTATCGGTTAGATCAGCTTTTATATTACCGTAACCAAGCCCTTCTGATTCATCAAAGAAGCCATTGAGTATGCCGCCTGTTATAGACCAGCCATGCGGTACACATACCCTACCATCCACTAAGCAACCGAAAGTATGCTTACCTTCTTGGGTGATAGCGGGGAGGGTATCCCACGCATTTACTTTATCGGGTTGTTGGGGTAACGAGAGGTCTATTTTTTTGCACGAGGGTAGGCATAGTAGCCAGCCGACTGTTCCGTAAAATAGTAAAAAAAATAAATCGCTTTTTTTCATGATAAAAATGTTTAAAAGTTTGAAAATGAATGATTTGTAAGAGAATATAAGAATATGCTTTTGTTTTAGTTTGAAGCCGATATAGATGTGAGCGTACGCATTTGTGTTGATATCACGTTTCATGTCTGCTTCCAAATGCGAAGCATAAGACTGCCCCGTTCTGCAAAAATCACTTGGGAGCGTTGGGCAAAACAAGTACCCGCCACGAATAGGCAAAAGCCTACCAGTAGAATGTCCTTCATGTTGTAAAAGTGTTATGTACTAAGGTTAAATATTTAGGATCAATAGTTATAACGAATCCCGCCACAAAGATAATAGTGAAATTTTCCGAAAACCAAGCATTTTTTTCCACGATTCGTGGAATTATGAAATAAAAATTTCCACGAATCGTGGAAAATTTGTTAACACGGACTGTTTCGTACCCATTTTAATGATTTTTTGTTAACAAAATGTAAACCTGAAAATATAAGTAAAAAATAAATTACTTTTGTGTCACTAAATTTTTGTGTTCCATTTACGAAGTATTGTACTCAACAACAAGGCTTTTATTCCATCTGTAATCCGTATATAACTCTGAAATATGCTCGAAACTTCAACCAAACTTCAAAGACAAGTATTCGCTCTGATTGAAAAAAAACACCCACTCGGCAAAAAATGGCTCTTAGATTATATGGAGTGGTCGAGCCTCAAAAAATCTGCGGCTTATAACCATCGCAACGGCTCTACGGCCATGACCGCCGATGATGTGCTGCGGCTGATGAGTCGTTATCAAGTCCATTGGAACGATTTATTTCCAAAGACGGAAAACGGTACTATTTCGATGCAATTTTCAGCCGTCACTAAAAAGCCAAGCGGCCCGTTGGAATTTATGCACGGGTTACAGGGGCATCTACGGCAATTGTCACAGGCCAAAATAACGCGTATTTGTTTTTTCTCCAACGATATTCCACTCTTTTATTTTTTTGAATTTCCGCTACTCACCGCTTTTAAGTTTTATTATTGGGATTATGCAGTTTGGGGCAATACCAACCCCGAAAAAGAACCTTTCGACCAAAAATGGCTCGAAAAACCAGAAATACAACAAGCATTGCATATTGCAAAAGACCTCCTCCGTACCTACCAAACCATTCCGAGAACCGAGTTTTGGTCGCCCGATATGTTTAAAATAATCATACAGGTTATCCTTAAAGTAGAACGCGACCAATATATTGCTGCATCCTCGGTGAGCGAAAATATCCGCAAAGAAGTACTTCTGTTACAGGACTATGTTTTCAAGATGGCAAGTACCGTTGACCAAAGGGGATTCCCGTTACACGAAATACGTTCCAATACTTCTATCTATGGCAACAACACGGTGTTGGCCATTACAGAACAAGGTAATCACGTATTTGCTACGTTAGAAAATCCTAATTTTGTATATTTTAACAACGAGGCGGTGGGAGATCATACCGAGGCTTGGTTCCTCAATGTCCGCAAGCACTCCGAGGCCATGAACGTAACATCTGATATGATAAGGCGTGCTTTTTTTGTAAAAGTAAAGGATGATGTAGTGGCGATGCGGTTTGCTTGATCTGCTTATCGAAATTTGGGTGACCGAAATGCAAAAATCTATTTCAGTGCTTGCAATTTGCGGTAACAACCCACAGTAAACAAGGCGTACCCCAATAAATCAACGGGAATGGTATAGTTTTTGGCCTCTGATAATAGCGTATTGCGCAATACCATGGATAAAACAAGGGTGGCCGCGCCGATAATGATGAGCAGATTGGGTGTTTTGCTGTCCATAAGTTTACAATCCTTTTGAGCCAATTAAATCAACTTCCCTACGCTCAATCGGCGGCAAATTACGCACCACCATTTGCATCGTATTGCGGATGCGTTCTTCAAAAAGGACAATTTTTCCTTTTTTCAGATTGTCTATCGTATCCTGGTTATAGTGTCGGATGGTAATCAACTCCAATTCAGATTCCTTTTTAATTTTAAATTCATCGGATACTTCTTTGCAGAATTTTTCGATCCGATCGGCTACATTTGGTACGCAAATCGTAAAACTAATGGCGGTATTTTGCATAGAATTGACAAAAATACGCTGTGTCGCCAATTTATCAAACAAACGCGCCATGTGGTGTTCGGCCACAAATGAATAATCGAGCGTACTGATGTGCAGTAACGCTTGGTTTTTTTCTACAACGATAATGGGCGGATAAGTATCTTCGGTATCGCTGCTGATTTCGGTGCCTTCGCCATCGGGGTTGATAAACGATTTTACATACAGCGGAATGCTTTTGTTTTGTAGCGGTTTGATCGTTTTAGGATGGATTACCGTAGCACCATAATAGGTCATTTCGATCGCTTCTTTGTACGAAAGACGATCCAATTTGATCACATTTTCGAATAAACGCGGATCGGCATTGAGTACGCCAGGCACGTCTTTCCAGATGGTCATACTTTCGGCATCCAAACAGTGCGCAAAAATAGCCGCCGAATAATCGGAACCTTCGCGACCGAGGGTGGTCGTAAAGTTTTCGGTGGTGCTACCGATAAAGCCTTGCGTGAGTACAAAACCACCCGCGGCCAACATAGGTGGTACCACTTTTTGAATATTTGTTCTGGTTTTTTCCCAAATTACCCAACCTTCGCGGTAGGTATTGTCGGTAATGACCACATCGCGGGCATCCAGCCATTGTGTATTGAGGCCTGCTTTGTTGAAATATGCACTAAGGATACGCGTGGAAACCAATTCGCCCATACAGACCAATTGGTCGTACATATAATCGTAATCTTCGTTAGGTGCTTCGTCGAGTACCCATTCGCCTTCTACAAACGTATCGTTGATGGTCGTAAATACCTCGTCGTTGGCATCGAAAAGGTCGTGCATCACGGCGTAATGGCTTTCTTTTACCTCGTTGTACAGTTCGTGCGCATGGCCAGTTTGTTTGGCGTGCGCATTGATCACCGCTTCGAGGGCATTGGTGTTTTTGCCCATTGCAGAAACGATAATGACCAATTGTTCGTCTTTGTAGCGTTGCAAAATAGTAGCAACATTTTTAATACCAGCAGCATCTCTTACACTGGCTCCACCGAACTTGAAAACCTTCATGTTTGTTTATGATTTATGATTCTAAATATACGCTTTTGCTCCTGTGCAAAACGGGCGCAAAGATATGTGATATTAATGGATTTGCGTAATTGCGATAATGTATATTAGTCGTTACGCGGGGTTATCATCCAAATGATCCGTTAACCGTTGTACCAATTTGAATTGGCTAAAAAATGTTCGGGCAATAACACGCCCCACGGTATAAACCGGAATACCCAATACCATACCAGCAACGCCTCCAATTTTTGCGGCCATCAATGTCACCACAAAAATTTCTAATGGGTGCGCTTTTACGCTTTTGGAGAAAATGAGGGTGGACAAGAACAGGTTATCAATCGCCTGAACGGTTAGAAAAACACCTGCTACCTTGAGCAACATAAAACCAATCTCCTGAATTTCGAGGTTCAAACCCGACGACAAGGTAATAAACCAACCAAATACCAAACCGATAATAGGCCCTACATAAGGTACAATATTTAACAAACCACCTGCTACGCCAATAAGTAAGGCATTTGGTATGCCAAATAACCACAGTAAAACAGTAATCATTACTGAAAATGCCCCGAGTTGCGTGAGTAAGCCCTTAAAATAACTCGTTAATACATTACTGGATTCGTCCATGGCTTGTAGTACTTTAGGCTCTGCATCGGTGGGTACAATAGAATGGATAATACCAGCAAATAATCCTTTTTCCTCTAGAAAGAAGAAAAGAATGAAGGAAATAGCCGAGATAGCCACCACAATATTGCCTGCTGTAGAAAAAATGGCACCTACAATATCGCTGACTAGGGATGGTTTGAACCACAGCAACAGGGTTTCTTGTGTTTTTGTGGACAAAGATTCTTTAGGCTTTAAAATACCCAATTGATGTGCAAGCGTATCCAAATAAGCAAGCGGTGCTTGTAGTTTTTGCTCAATAGCGACATAATCTAAATTGGCAAAATTATTGGCCTGATGCATCAATGTCGGTACAAAAATCAATAGTAACCCAACCATCATGGCAAAAAAAGTAGCCAGTGTAAGCAGTGCCGCGCCAGTATTGCCTATTTTGTGTTTCCCAATTTTGACTTTTTGGGTAAAAAACTGCATCAAAGGCTGCCCTAACAAGGAAAGCACCCACGCTAACAGTAAATAAGTGACGATATCACTAAAGTACCACATCATGGCTGCCACGATGAAGGAACTAAGGATAAAAACAAAATTTCTATTGATAAAAGTCATTATGTATTATTTTTGGAATTTATATTTACTGTAAATAATGGATTAAAATGTATAATTAATTGTCTTTCAAGTACTTGCGAGTGAACATTTATGAAACCTTGAAGGTTTCGCAAACGTAACTCCGCATGATTTGCGTATTTAGTGCATTATTTAGCGCCCCTAATTCTACCCCCCGACGGTGTAAATGTGTCCTGCTGAACAGGTATTTGTGGTGCTTGTTTGGGTAAATAAGGTTGTTCTTGTTTGGGCATTTCTTTTTTGGGCCAATAGGGCTTGTGTGTGGGTTTTATTTGCGCTACCAACCACGTAATGGCGAGGTAAGCAATACCGGTCATCAATAACCATCCCGCCCAATTGGGGAAAGGGATGACCCGCTCTGGTGCATCATTCCAAGGTGCTGGCGCTGGATCGAAAGCATCCATTGGAAGTGCTTTTTGTTGGTGTAGATCCAAGTGGTTTTGCCGCAATTCTACGATTACTTTTCGCAAGTCTTCCACGAGTTTGAACCAAGCATCCTCTCTGGGTTTTACTTGCCCTACCGTCTTTCCCACTGGCCCCAAGGTAGAAAAACCAGCCAATCTGGAGTGTATTTTCCATTGGGAGGTTTCCACCAGTACTGGATAAATCCGTACATATTTACTGCCCAATTGCTGGTAACGATCCACGGCACTGGGTATTTCTATATTTTCGATCCACGGTGTTGCGATGGATTTTTGGCTTGTAAAAAACAAAAAAATATGCCCCTGCTCCAGTTCTTCGTGCATTTTGCGGTGGTAAGGTCGCTTACTACTACGGGGTGAATACCAAAAAAACAAGATATTCCACGGGTACGGCACTACAGGATCAGGCTCGGGGTGATCGTACCAAATCCGTAGATTATAGCGTAACTGCAAGGGAGCGATCCACTCCATGAACTCCGCTACATAGCGTTTATCAGCCGGTGCATGTGAAATATATAAATGGAGCATGTGTCGGCGGTTTAGAGGGTATCGAGAGGGATGGGTACATCCACTGGCGTTTGGATTGGATTTTCGCGGCGGTACTCCTCGGGTGTTGGGTTTCTTTTAATCGTTCCCGGAGCCATTTTTCGGGTACAATTGGTATCATATCCCCTCGCTATGGAAAATAAAATAGCGATCAACATGGCCCATCCTACCCACTGTGGAAAAGGAATAAGGGTTGGAGGTGTGTCGTTCCAAGGCAGCGGCTTGGGGTTTAGGGGTAGCCCATCAATTTTTCGTTTTTCTAAGTGATTTTGGGATAAAACCTCTATAATTGGCTTTAATTGATCCAAAACCATCGCCCATCCTTCTTTATTGGTGGGCAATTGATTGATTGCTTTTCCTGCCGCACCGAGGCTAGGAAACACCCCCAAACTAGAAAATGTTCTCCATTGAGATGCCGAAACGGGTATAGTAAACACGCGAACATAATGATTACCCAAGGTATCATACTGCTCGATGGCAGCGCGCTCTTCTACGCTTTTAATCCAGTCCACATTGACCGATTTTTGGCTGGTTAAGAACAAATAAATATCGGCCATCGCCAGTTCATTGGACAAATCGTAGTGGTACGGCAACCGATTGGTACTGCGCGGGCGGTACCAAAAAAAGAGCAGACTCCAAGGAAATGGAATGACGGTAGCGGGTTCGGGATGATTATACCAAATCCGAAGGTTGTATTTTTCCTTCATTGGTTGTATCTCCGCCAAAAATTCATTTAGATATTTTTGGTCACCATCTGCGTGCGAAATGTACAGGTTGAGCAATATTGATTCGTTTCGTGCAAAGGTAACAAGATATTGGGAACGTTAAAATAATAAGTTGTCATTTGGGGCTAGATTAATTTTTGCTCAGACAAGTATCTTTTTGTACGAATAGTGGGGTTGGGGTGATAGGTAGGATTTATGCTGAGCATGCCGAAGCATGAGCGGAAAGGAATCAGCCCAAAGTGATAAGTTATTGTTTTAACGTTCCTCAGGAACGAGAATTTAAAAAAAAATGCCCAAAGCACCTTACGGCGATCGGGCGAAATAGTTTAGTTCCTAACCTAAAACTATATTTGTCTTTTGTTTCGTCAACTTGAAATTTATTCCACAAAAGTAGATGTATTGTGAAGTGGTAAGCATGCGTATTTACTTTAAGTGTGTGTAAAGATTGTATTAAGCCAGTGTTAAGTACTTGGGCACAATTAATTATCATTTTGAATTTTTTACATAGTACACCTTATACGGCCCGCTCCAAACAATAAATTGCCTACCACTATACCTATTATTCTTCTGAAATATGCTACTTTTGTCACCATGAATTACATCACCTCTGTTATTGGGAACACTCATTTATTGCTGCTGCATTTGCCGATTGGCATTATGGTATTGGCGGCTTTTTTGGTATTGTGGTCGTATCGGCAACAATCACCTGATTTTCAACCTATTATACGTTTAAGTGTCAAAATTGCGGCTTGTGCGGCGGTCGTTTCGGCGTGTTGCGGGTGGTTTTTAGCCAAGCAAGGCGGCTACGACGATCAAGCGCTTTGGTGGCACCAATGGGTAGGACTTGGTGCGGCATTGTGCTGTTGTATGTGTTGGTGGGTTATAAAATCCAGTTATTTTAACCTTGCTTTACTGGGTACAACGGGTATGATTGGTTTGGCTGGGCATTTTGGCGGTAATTTGTCGTATGGCTCCGATTATCTTTGGACACGGCCTGAAAGAGATGTTTTGGTCACCGGTTTCAAACCCGATGATCCGGCGTATTCTACCTTAATTCAACCTATTTTGAAGCGCAAATGCGTAAAATGCCACAGCAGTTCAAAGGCAAAAGGCGGATTAGTATTGGATACTTACGAAAACCTGTTAAAAGGCGGCGATAAAGGTTTGGAAATTGTTTTTGGTAGTGCCGATAGCAGCGCATTGTACCGTCGTTTGATATTGCCCATTCACGAAAAAGAACACATGCCGCCCAAGGGAAAAGCACAATTAAAGCCCGAAGAAATTGATATTATTAAGAAATGGTTGGATTTAGGGGGCAATTTGGGGGTAGAGGCAAGTAAAGTAATTTGATGTGGGTGCTTGCGGCTTTCTGTTCCACTTAAATCAAATATGTATTGAAAAACGCATTTCTTGTTGCTTAGAAGCGTTGTTTATAGGTGCAAACTGTTGGTTTTGTGCAAATTGTCGGCGTGAACGAAAAGTCACGCCGACAAGAGGCACATTTTGTTTGTTGGGACACTTGGGTTTGGTGTATAGGCGCAACTCTAACGACATTAGACTCGACCTCACGCCGACACTACATTGCCTCACTACTCCAAATCCGTAAAGAATTTTCTAATTTCCGTTGCTTCTTTGGCTTTCATCCTTCCTGCAAGAATCAATCGCATTTCGCGGCGGCGCAAGGCACTTTCAAACAGATTTTGCTCTTCACTGGATAAAGGCAGCACTGGCGGCACTGGAATGGGGGTTTTCTTTTTATCGTCTAATGCCACAAAAGTAAAATAGGCGTGGTTGCATCGGCGTGGCTGTTGGCCTTTTATATCATTGGCAAATACCTCCACAAACACCTCCACAGACGTACTAAATGCACGTGTCACTGTCGCTTCCAAGGTAATTACATCACCCAAATGAATGGCATTTTGGAAAGAAATATGATCCACAGCGGCGGTCACCACATGGGCTTCGCAGTGTTTTCCTGCGCAAATAGCCGACGCAATATCCATCCACCGCATGAGATAGCCCCCCATCAGGTTACCCATTGGATTGGTGTCGTTGGGCATAATTAATTCGGTCATTACCGTGCGGCTGTCCGATACTTTTTTAGGCTGTAATGCTTTTTGTTTGGCCATTATTTATAGATATTACGCTGATAAGGAACGTTGAAACAATAACTTCCACCTTTTGGCTGATTCCTTTCCGCTCATACCGCTTATCTTTTCATTTAAATAGCCCCACTATTCGCATAAAAAGATACTTGTCTGAGCAAAAACTAATCTACTCAAAAGGAGAAAGTTATTATTTCACCGTTCCTAAATCTTCTTTTCTAAGTCTTTTCATCAAATAACTCACGGAGATCATTACTGATAACCCAATTAAATAAGAGGCGATAAACAATAACCAATCATAATCGTCTTTAGCGACGGCTTCTTTTTTGGCGGCCAATCCCCAAAGGTTTTTAATACCTTTTTTAACAAAAAAATTGGATACTAATGTGGACGCGGATAGACCCGCTAAATAACCAACAGACAAGTTGAGTATTTCACCTGTAATAAAATTTGTGAATTTGGACATGATTACTAATGGTGTGTTATAGTTTTATCGTTCTTAATCGGCGCAAAGGTATAAAAATACATTATTAAAAAGCGAAATCAAGTTCAAAGGTGCAGCGCACCGTAATATTTGTAGCAAAAAAAGCGAAATCAAGTTTAAAGGTGCAGCGCACCGCAATATTTGTAGCAAATAGGCAAGCGCACCGTAATATTTGTTGACATTAAATTTAATATTGCGGTGCGCCGCACCTTCAAAACGCGAAAAATTTATCATTTCTACAAATATTACGCGGCTCTGCCGCTTTTACAAGAAAACCCTATTGGTCGTCATTCGTATCTCAATATTATTTACCTTTGCCGTCCTGTCCGGTAATCTTGCACCGGATACTTACATGAAACATATTTATTTTGATAACGATGGCACTATTGTTGACTCCGAAATCTTGGCCGTTTATGCCATGCTCAATCGGTTAAAACCTCTTGGTTTTGACATGGATGCCGCCACCTACTCCATGCGTTACCCCGGACTTTTAGAAAAAGATATACTAAAACGTATCGAAATGGAATACGGCATTGAAGTGCCTGATGATTTTATAGAGCACCTGCACCGCGATTTTAATGAAATATTTGATATCCAATTGGAAGTCATTGAAGGCATGGATCACCTTTTCCGCGATGTAAAAATCCCTAAAAGTATGGTTTCCAATGCGCGGGTCGTCCATGTAGAACGGTGTATGCATCGGATAGGGCTTTTTGAAGGTTTTGAAGGAAAAATATTCTCCGCCGAACACGTTGCTCGACCAAAACCCAACCCAGATGTGTATCTCCACGCGCTCGCACAAACGGGCGTAAATGCACACGAAGCCGTGGCGATTGAAGACAGTCCCACAGGTGTATCGGCGGCCAAAGCAGCAGGTATCAAAGTGATTGGTTTTTTGGGTGCTGCTCATATCGCCGACGGGCATGAGGTGATGTTATTGGAAAATGGCGCAGATTATATTGCTGAAAACGCCAGCGCACTTCGGGAGATTTTGGTGGGGCTAAATGTTTTGTAAAACTAGATGTACACTGTTAAAATTCAGACGTTTAGAACAACCCAAACATTATTCGCGGAATTAATTATTAATTCAAACAATAAATTGAATCAAAATATTGATTTTCAGGGTGTTACATTTGCGAAACCTTGAATATTTCGCAAATATTTGAGTGTATGACAAAATCGGGGCATAGCATTGAAACTGGGAGAATTACCTCCTTGTTCAGCATTAATTTAGAATGGAAAAAATGTCATACTCCGAATTTTGTCACGCATTCAAATGATACAACCCATAATTCGCATTTTGCCCACAAATTTATTCACTTTTAATACCAAAAATTGAGTTGAAATTCCTTGCCATACGTCTTTTAAACCTTAATTCCCTTCGCGGAAATGTCACGATCGAGCTGGATAAAGCGCCCTTCGTGCATACGGGTTTATTTGCCATTACGGGCGATACAGGAGCAGGGAAAACTACCATTTTGGATGCCATTACCTTGGCATTGTACGGCCAAACGAGCCGCAAGCACGAAAAAGAAGTGATGAGCAATGGCTGCTCGGAATGCTTTGCAGAAGTAGAGTTTTCCAATGAAAAAGGTCGTTTTTTGGTGCGGTGGCGACAAACACGCCTTAAAAACAATGCCAATCCGCTCAAAGTGGATCGCGAAATGGCGCAATTCGATCCCGAAGCCAATACCTGGCGCATCATAGCCGCTACTAAAGGAGAAGTGGATAGCAAAGGCGGCAAAGTAGGTGCAGTGGAGCAATATTTGGGGCTGGGATATGAACAGTTCAAACGAACGGTATTGCTGGCGCAGGGCGATTTTGCGGCATTCCTCCATACCAATGAAAACGACCGCGCTTCGGTGCTGGAACGGCTTACGGACAGCGAAATTTATACCCAAATATCCAAGGCGGCTTTTGAGCGACCTAAAGCCACTAATTTGGAGTTAGAACGCCTAAAAACGGAAAAAAACGCGCGAAAACTGCTCTCTTCGGAGGAAATCAACGACCTGCAAATTGAATTACAAGAATTGCAGGAACTGGGTAGTAGTACCGATATTCAACTATCAACGCTCCGTAGTTGCGATACCAATCTGAAACATATTGCGGAATTACAACGTGTTTTGGGACAATTGGACGAGGAAACACACACCCTCGCACACGCACGCACGACCTTTGAACCAGAAGAACAACGCTTACAATTGCACCGCACACTCGCGCCATTTGGCACCATCGCTACCCAATGGCGCGATGCACAAGCCACGGAAACCCAATTGGTTACGGCATTGGCGGCGGTACAAACAGAAATAACGGCTTTTGAAGCGCAATTGGCTAGTGTTACCCCCCTTTTGGCACAATCCCAAAGTACGATAACCGCAACGGAGCAATCGCTCAAAACACTAGAACCGCTCGTCAGGCAGGCGTTGCAATTGGATGAACAAATCCAAATACAGGCCACTACCCTACTCGAAGATGAACAAAATAACGCCGAACGACTGGCCAAAAAGGTCGAATTGGAGCAACAATGCCTCGCTCGCGAACACCAATTAACCGCACTGCTAGAACGGCAGCAATTGGCCTTAGACTGGCTCAACCAATATCAATACGCCGCCGATCTGGGGGTACACCTTCAATTGGTGGAAGAACAACACCGACCCGGGCTGCGCGATATTCATAAACGTTTGCGTGACTTGAGCCTCGAAATGGAAAAGGTACGCCCCGAAATGGAACGGCTCACCGCGGCATTGAGCGCGGCAACTACGCAATATCAGAATAGCCTCGATCAGGAAAATGCTACTAAAAAGGCATGGGCCGATTTGGTCAATACGTTGCCCGAGTCTTTGCAATTGGTGGATCAACCGGACGAAATTGTGGCAAAATTGAGTGGTAATTTGCAAAGTTTGGAAGATTTTACGCGGTATTTGGAAGATTATCGCGAAAAACTACGGGATATTGAGCAAATTAGAGCAGACCAAGAAAACCTGAGTACCAGCGCGGAAATTACCCTAAAAGCACTCTTTGACGCTGAAAACGAACTCGAAACGGCTCGCCATATCGAAAAAATAAAGCGTTTGCGACTGGAACGCGACCGCCAGATCCTGAATTACGAACGCGACCGCGCTACCCTACTCACTGCTGGCGAACCTTGCCCTTTATGCGGATCGGTGCACCATCCTTTTTTGGAAGAAAACACGCTGATCGCCATTGCGGATGATGCGCAACTCGATTGGGATACCGCTCGGAAGGTATTGGAACAAGCACAAGGGCGACATACGCGGCTCAATGTGGAATTGCACGATTTAGGACAGTCGATCAAAAAATTGGAAGTGGATTTTGGGGAAACACTCGCCTTGCAAACCCAATATTTGCTGCATCCGCCCAATGAAGAAGAACGAATTTTGGTGGATTTGAACGAACAACTTTCGATGGGCAACCCAGAAGGATTAGATGTGCATGAAACGGCATTAAACGAAAGGATCGCATTGTTGCGCAGCCAATTAAACGCTATAAAAGCGGCCATTACCGCAACCCAAACGGCCACACTGGCGCGGATGGAGCAGGCGCACCAACAAACGATGATTGAAAAAGAGACCGAAATTCATGCGGCGCGTTTGCTACAATTGGAAAACGATTGGGCAGAAACGCAAACCCGCAGTGTAGAGGCCGCCCAAGCACTCAACCATCTTTTGAAACCTTATCAAATTGTTTTTACACCCGATGCACAATTTACGGAAGCCATCAATACGTTGAAACAATTGCACGAAAAATATATCGAACAAGCGGGCATAAGAGATACGACCGCATCGGCAAAATCGGTGCTGGAAACCGAAATTTCGGGGCTTAAAAAAAGTATTGCGGATCGGACATTGGAACTGGAAAAACAACTGGCCGCCACAGCACAGGACGCCACGGAATTGGCCGAAAAAAAACAACGACGCGCCGATTTATTTGGTACACGCAATTTGGTACAAGAACAAACAACACTACAAACAAACCTAGAACAAGAACGCCTTCAATGGACAACAACCAACAATAATATCCAATTGATCCGCGAACGCCTAACGGCAAAACACGGTCAGCAGCAATCCGAAAAAGCGCAATTGGAAGAAACGACCAAACGACTGGCGGCTCTATCGCTCGAATTGCAAACAAAACTAGATAAAGCCCTAGAAAAAGGCCAAATTCCTGCGTTTTCGGGTCACTTTTCTACTTATATCTTCCAAAATTTATTGCAAGAAGAAGCCGTAGAGCAATTAGAACAACAAAAAAAACACCTCGACGAAACGGCCTTGGCCTTGGCTACCCGACAACAATCTACCCATAATGACCTCGAAATAGCACGTACTCGCGCGGGAGCAGATGCCGATCCGCAGGAGGTAGCCGCTCAACTCCGTGCTGCCGAGGAAGAAAGTAAACGCATCGAGCAACGGATGGGTGCGATTAAAACGGAACTGGACAGCAATGCCACAAGGGCGCAAGAAGCGGCTTCGTTTTTGACCCAAATATCGGCTGTAGAGCAGGAATGGGAGCGACAAGAACAACTCCGGACATTGATCGGATCGGCAGATGGTGCTGCATTCCGGCGTTATGCGCAGGGACTTACGCTCGATCAATTGATCCAACACACCAATAAACACTTGTCCAAATTGCAGGGCGGCCGCTATCGGTTGCAAAAACGCGCTGGAAAAGACCTTGAACTCGAAATTTCGGATACTTTTCAAGCCGATTTTGTCCGCTCGGTGAATACTTTGAGCGGCGGAGAAACTTTTTTGGTGAGCCTTGCGCTAGCACTCGGACTGGCGGATATGACCAACCGCAAAACACAGATACAATCGCTATTTATTGATGAAGGCTTTGGTGCATTGGACGAAACAGCACTCGAAATGGCCATAGAAACCTTGGAAAGTCTGCAATCGCAAGGTGTGACGATCGGGGTGATTACCCATATCCGCGAAATGATGAACCGTATTACAACGCAGATCAAGATTGTGAAACAGAGCGATGGATTTAGTACGGTGGTGTGTGTGGGGTAAAAAAAGCATTAATAACTGACACTTTTATTTTTGGTAATTTATTTTGAAACTTGAGATAAAGTACAAATCCCCAAGTGTGGCAAAACCGGCCTTAGAAAAATGCAGGTTTTGCTTGAGTGGAGGCGGATGAAGCCAAAAAGTGTTTGAGCCAAACGGAATTTACGTGGCGCAGCCTCCGCTCGAATGTGCGGCGAGTTTTTTTTGGCGCCGCCGGAGCGAGGGAGCAAAAGCACCGCATTTTTCGTCAGCCGAAGCGTTTTTTGCTTACTTTTTTTCGCTAAAAA